>CAITNS010000069.1 GCA_903893815.1 uncultured Bacteroidota bacterium | reverse complement strand
AGCCCCAGCAGCTCTTTTTTTTGACTTTTCCATGTACAAAAAAAAGATATTGAAACGACTTTCAATATCCTTTAATCAAACCCTTTGCTGTATTAGGTTACAGACGTTATTACCAACTATTTTTGGCCATTATACCAAAAACATTATTCTTGTTTTCTTACCACTATTTAGTCCGGAATTAAATCCCGCCGAAAAAAATGTGGGCTAAATTTAAGAGAGCGTTATTATTTATAATTTTAACAACTAAGGAATTAAGTTACTTATATATTTTTGTAACTCTTACAATCTTTAAAAAGCGGTTTTCATAATAGGGAGATTCTTTATATGAGGATATTTTCACTCCTGAATGTTTTTTGTTGGATGAGCTATGAATAAATTGTAATTCTTCTCCCAGATTTGAAATCACAATGCCAACGTGACCTGGATTTCTATTTTTTGCATTAGTGCCCGTAAATACAATTACGTCGCCAGCAATACATGAATCGGGGTGAATGGTTATGCCTACTTTATTAAATTCTGATGATGAACGAGGTACGTTAACCTTAAAATGATTAAAAACGTAATACACAAAGCCAGAACAATCAAAGCCACTATTTGGCGTGCAGCTAGCATATTTATAGTTGGTACCCACTTGTTTTTTACAAAATAATAAAAGGCTATCTAGCTGAATGCTATCTTTTGGATGAATAGGAAAATCCTTACTTTTTGCAAAAAAAGTGCTGAGGGTAAAAAGTATGATTATAAAGAATTTCATTACATTTAAAGATACTTCAAAAGTCGCGTTAATTACTTCAAAAGTTGTGAATATCTATTAAATAGCTTATTGTTATTTAATCCAAAAAATCATAAAACGCTATATATTTTTAATATTATTATTTGGCTTGCAACATTTTGACTTTTTATATGTTAATTTTATAATCAGTAATATTCACAGATGAAAATTAAAAAACTAACCGAGGGTTTTAAGCCGAAAAGTTTTATGTTGGTTGTTGCGTTATTTACAATTGGTTGTTATAGCACCCAATGTCAAAACGCTAATCATACCGAAGTTGCAACTAAAACATCAACTATTAAAAAAGATACACCTATGAAATTAAATCCATTAAACGAACAAGAACAATATGTTATTTTACGTAAAGGAACTGAAAGACCATTTACAGGTGAATACACGGATAAATTTGATAAAGGAACCTATATATGTAAGCAATGTAATGCACCACTTTACGAATCTGATTCAAAATTTCATTCGGGTTGTGGATGGCCTAGTTTTGACGATGAAATAAAAGGAGCGGTTAAAAAAACGGTGGATGCCGACGGACAAAGAACAGAAATTACTTGCGCTAATTGTGGCGGACACTTAGGTCATGTGTTTTATGGAGAAGGCTTAACGGATAAAAATACGCGTCATTGTGTAAATTCTACGTCCATGTTATTTGAAGAAGGAAGCGCTTCTAAGAAAGAAAGCGTGGCTACTAAAGCTATTTTCGCAGGCGGTTGTTTTTGGGGAGTAGAGTATTATTTTCAACATGCTAAAGGTGTTTTAAGTACTAAAGTAGGTTATATTGGAGGGCATATTCAAAAGCCTACGTATAAAGAAGTGTGTGCTCACACAACAGGACATGTAGAAGCTTTGGAAGTAACATTTGATCCATCTCAGACGAGCTACGAAGACCTAGCGAAATTGTTTTTTGAAATTCATGATCCAACCCAAGCAAACGGACAAGGAAATGATGTTGGTCCGCAGTATTTATCAGAAATATTTTATTTCGATGATGCTCAAAAAGCGACTTGCGAAAAATTAATTGGTCAATTACAAATTAAAGGATATAAAGTAGCCACAAAATTAAGAAAGACTTCTACTTTTTGGCCCGCAGAAGGTTATCATCAACAATATTACGAAAAAGAGGGTGGCACACCTTATTGCCACCGACGAGTATCCCGATTTTAATAGCACTTATCGGTTAAATAGCAGCAGTTATTAAAAAGCCCCTCAATACTGTGGGGCTTTTTGTTTTCTCTGCATATAATCCATACCTTGCCTATACGAATTGTAAATCATGCATTATTTTACGTTAATTATCCTTTTCATAGTATTTAATTTTAATGGGTTTTCTCAAGGAAATACGATTGAGTTTTTAAAATCTTCCTTAAATACTTCCAAAAACGACACTGTCCGTTGTGATGTTTTAGATCAACTCATTGAAATTGCTGCCGATGGTGAATGGCAAAAATATAATGATCAAATGAAGCAATTAGCTTTAAAAAACCTCGCTTTAAAACCAACAGGACGACTTTTAGTAGTTTATAGTAAATATTACGCTACCGCACTTCATAATCAAGGAATTATTTATTCGGAACAAACTAATGATGATAAAGCTGTTGAATATTTTAATAAGGCGATTGAGGTTAGTAAGCAGTCGGGTAATAAAAATGAAATGGCTATTTCGCTTCAAGCTATTGCACAAATTGATATTAGAAAGGGAAATAACACGAAGGCATTAAATCAATTATATGAGTGTTTAAAAATATTTGAAGAAACCGGTGATGAAATTGGGGTGGCTGATGTGCATCTAAGCATTGGTGATATTTGTTATTTACAACAAGAATATAAAAAAGCTATTGAACATCATCTAAAAAGTAGAGAACTTTATATTAAAAATAATTATGAGGTAGCTATAAGCACTATTAATTTTAAAATAGGCGTAGATTATAATGCCTATAAAGATTACCCAAAAGCTTTGGAGTATTTACAAAAGAGTATTGATGCCGTTGAGAATTCAGAAATTGGTGTTAATTCGGTAGCATATTTAAATATCGCTCAAATTTATATATATCAAAATAAATACGATAAGGCTTTAACTTACGCTTTACAAGGATTAAGTATTGCAGAAGGTATGCAAAATAAAGTGGAGATGAATCATAGTCACATTATTTTAAGTAGAATTTTCGGTTCTCAAAAAAAATACACTTTAGCTATTTCTCATGGAGAAGACGCTTTAAAAATAGGGCAAGAGATTAATCATCCTGCCGAAATTACGATGGCGGCTAATCAATTGTATTTAATTTACAAGGAAACAAATCAGGAAGTAAAATCATCTAAGTATCACGAAATTTATATTGAAGCAAAAAACATCTTAGATAATCAAGAATCAAAAAATGCTTTATTGGAACAAAAATTAAAGTATGAGTTTGAGAAAAAAGAATTAATCACAAAATCAGAAAATGAAAAAAAGTTAGACGCCTTAAATGCTGCTAATGAAAAAAGTAATTTGATGAAAAATATCTGGTTAATCGTATTTGCTTCTATATTAATTTTATTAGCAGTAAGTGCATTTTTTTTATATAGAAACTTCAAACAAAAAAGCATTATCAATGCTCAAAAAAATAATTTATTAAAACAAAAATTGTTGGTTTCTCAAATGAATCCTCACTTTATTTTTAATTCCCTAAATGCTATTCAAAATTATATTTTTAAACAAGATAGTTTAAAAGCGGGCGATTATTTAGCTCAGTTTTCTGAGTTAATTCGTATGATACTGGATTACTCTCGTAAAGATTATATTTCAGTAGAAGCAGAAGTGAAATTGTTGAACACTTATTTAGAATTACAAAAACTACGTTTTGAAAGTAAGTTTGATTACACGATTACTATTGATAAAAAAATTGATAGAGAGAGCATTAGTATTCCGCCTATGCTGGCTCAACCTTTTATTGAAAATGCGATTGAGCATGGTATTTTTTTTAAAAAAGATAAAGGAAGAGTGGATGTAAGATTATTTTATGAAAACAATTTTTTAATTTATGAAATAGAAGATGATGGAGTAGGAATGGCAGAAGCCATGAAACTCAAAAATAAATTAAAATCATCATACGAATCTTTAGCAACCATTATTACCAAAGAACGCATGACTAGTTTAAATGAACAAACTAAAGGAAATGTAGAAATTGAAATATTAGATAAAAAAACGGTATCGGCTGAAAATTCTGGTGTGAAAGTAAAATTTATTGTCCCATTTAAAGTAAAATAAAAAAAATATGATTAAAGCAGTTGTTATAGATGACGAAACAAATAATCAGGAATTAATTTGTAATTTATTAAGTTCTTATGCCGAAAATATTCAGGTGGCTTCTGTGGCAGGTTCTGTAGAGTCTGGTTATCAGGCTATTATTGAGCATCAGCCAGATTTAATATTTTTAGATATTCAAATGCCCGATGGAACAGGCTTTGATTTATTAAAGAAATTTGAGAAAGTTAATTTTAAAGTAATTTTTGTAACTGCTCATCAAGAGTACGCTATCGAAGCCTTTAAGTATAGCGCCCTCGATTATTTATTAAAACCCTTATCGCCATCTAATTTAATTTCGGCTATTAAAAAAGTAGAAGAGTCCTTTAACAGCGACGAATTAAATTTGAAATTAAAAACATTGCTAAGCAACATTACCGAACCAGCAAAAACAAAACGTAAAATTGTTTTGAAAACGATGGAGCGTATTTATTCGGTTGATTTAAACGATGTCATTCGTTTTGAATCGGACGGAGGATACACCAAAGTCTATTTATTAGATGGTAAACGCATCATGGTATCTCGTACGATGAAAGAGTTTGATGATTTATTAACAGATGTTGGATTTTTAAGAGTACATAATTCTCATTTAATTAATATGAATTATTTATTTTGTTTCGAAAAAACAGAAGGCCATATTGTGATGAAAGATGATTCCATTGTTCCTGTATCCAACAGAAAAAAAGAACAATTATTGGAGTTGTTGAATATGATTTAGTAAATTCTAGTTGTTTGTGACTTTAATCCCAACTTTTTAGTTTTTTAATAGCTTAAAACTAAATTGCTACAAATTATAGCAATAGGATGTTGTAATATGTAGTAATTTTATTAAAAGATTTTTGTTAACTAAATAGTAAATGTCATGAATACTAGAAATCACAACTCAACTGCTCAACAAGCTCAGTTATCCTTGTTTTCTGAAGCTAAAAAAGAAAGTCCTGTATTAGATACAGTACACCAGTATTTCTTTATTATTTCGCCGCCCGACGCGATTAAAAACAAAGTGAAATTACTTAAACATAAATTGCACCGCGAGATTGGTTTAAGCGATTATAACTTAAACTCTTCGGAAATCATTTCATTAATGTCGTTTCACACGATGCGTCCAGTTAATGAGCGTTTTATTAAGGCTGTACAACAACTATTTTCTAATAATCATCCATTTCAAATCAATGTAAGTGGTTTTGACCATTTCGAACATGGTTCTTCTTCTAATACGATATATGCTAAATTAGAAAACTCCGAACAAATTGTTAAGTTATATAAGGAATTACACGTTTTGTTAGGATTACGAGTACGTTCCTTTGTTCCGCATTTAACTATTGGAAAGGCGCTGCCTCGCGCACATTTTAAAAAGAGTTTTTCGATGATAAAAAACTATTCTTTCGAAGAAAAATTTACCTGTAATCAGGTTACTATTTTAGAAAGAAAATTACAAAATGGAGTAGTGGGGAAGTATCAGGTTTTGAAGGAGATTAGCTTCGACTCCGCTCAGCTAACATTCGATTGTATCTAACTATCATAGGGTTTATTTAATTGAGGAGCACTTTAACTCCGTTCATTGCCTATATAAATATTGTGTTACCAAGTAACGGTGGCTGAGCGGAGTCGAAGTCACCAAGCGTTACAAATAAAAAATTGAATGAAAGGATATATGTATATATTGGAATGTAATGATGGAACTTATTACGTAGGAAGTACAAATAATTTAGAGTTGAGATTAACTCAGCATCAAAATGGTGAAGGAGCAAATCATACTAAAAAAAGATTACCAGTGAAATTGATTTATTATGAAGAGTTTCAAAGAGTTGATTTTGCTTTTTATCGTGAGAAGCAAGTACAAGGTTGGTGTAGAAAAAAGAAAGAAGCTTTAATGAGAGGAATGCCTGAAGAGTTAAATAAATTATCTGAATGCGTAAATGAAAGTCATTTTAGTAACTGTGTTAAAATGTAGTTTCGGCTCCGCTCAACTACCGTAAACTTTGGCTCCACTAAGTGTCAGGTTAAGTTTATTAATGGTGGCTGAGCGGAGTCGAAGCCACAAGCTAGAAATTTAGTGTCGCATCAAAAACCATTTTTTTTCCGCTTAAAGGATGCTTAATAATTAATTTGGCGGCGTGCAAAGCAATAGCATTTGTTTGGTAAGGTTCTGTTGAGCCGTAAAGTTCGTCTCCCAATATAGGGCAGCCAATGCTAGCTAATTGCACTCTTATTTGATGATATTTTCCTGTATGCAATTTTATGTTCCACAAAACATTATTTCCATGTGGTTGAACATTATATTCTAATTTTGCTTTTTCAGCAAACTCAGTTCCTTCAAGCACCAGTACTGCTTTCTTTTTTTCTTTGCGATGCCAATGTTCTAAAATTCCTGCTTTTTTTTCAGGTGCTTTCTCTGTTAACGCCACATAATATTTTGAAACTTGTCTTTGTGCAAATTGCTCGCTCAAATTTCTTAAATGTTCTTTTTGTTTGGAAAATAAAACAATGCCACTCGTTACCCTATCTAAACGATGCAAGTGTTGCGCATAAGGATTTTTATCGCCCGTTTTTTCTTTTAAATAATTTTTGACTTGCTGCAATAAATTAGGGTGATTGTTTCGATCAGGTTCAACCATCAAACCAGCAGGCTTGTTGCAAACGAGTAAAATAGCGTCTTCGTATATGATTTGGAGTTTAAACATTAATGGAACTAAATATAAACAAAAAAGCCTCTCATTTTCATGAGAAGCTTTGTGTCTCAAACGGAATTGCCTTTCGGCGAGTCCCTGTTATGTCATTTTGAGAAAGAAAAAGAAAACTCAGGAGTTCTTTTTTTGTTTTTCAGTCCTTGCATCAAGCAAAGCTTGTGTACTTCATCCAAACAAAAAAGGTCCAAGCAATGCTTGAACCTTTTTCTTTCATTTGTACCCCAGACGGGACTTGAACCCGTACGTCCGCGAAGACACAGGATTTTAAGTCCTGCGTGTCTACCAATTCCACCACCGGGGCATTTACTTTGGTATTTTGTTTAAAAACGAGCTTTAAAGCTAGTTTTCGAGCGAAAGACGGGTCTCGAACCCGCGACCTTAACCTTGGCAAGGTTACGCTCTACCAACTGAGCTACTTTCGCTTGTAATTTCATTTAAAAGAACAACCAATTTTATTAATCGGGAGTGCAAAGATATATGTTTTTTTGCTTTGACAAAATTTTTTTTCAAAAAAATTACGCCCCTAGCATTCGCTTGATATCATTGAGTTTCATGAGGGCCTCCACAGGTGTTAGGGTGTTTATATCCACTTTTATGAGCTCATCTTTCACAGATTCTAAAACTGGGTCGTTTAACTGAAAAAAACTCAACTGATAGTCGCTCTTGCTCTTGGTTTTAGCTGTCATGGTATCAATGACATCGTTAGAACTTGTCATTTCTACTTCCGATAGCTCTAATTCATGGTCTTTTTCTAATTTCTTTAAAATATCGTTGGCTCTATCCACTACTTGTTTTGGCATACCAGCCATACGTGCTACATGAATACCAAAACTATGCTCGCTGCCGCCTTCTTGTAGTTTACGCAAGAAGATAATTTTATTATTTAACTCTTTTACCGACACATTAAAGTTTTTAATGCGAGGAAAATAAGTGGTCATTTCGTTTAACTCGTGGTAGTGAGTCGCAAATAAGGTTTTAGCTCTGTTTTTTGGTTGCGAATGAATGTATTCGGCAATAGCCCATGCAATAGAAATACCATCGTAAGTAGAAGTTCCTCGCCCAATTTCATCTAATAAAATTAAACTACGTTCACTTAAGTTATTTAAAATACTGGCAGTTTCATTCATCTCCACCATAAAGGTTGATTCGCCTGAAGAGATATTGTCACTAGCACCCACACGCGTAAATATTTTATCAACGATTCCAATTTCAGCGCTTTTAGCTGGCACATAGCAGCCAATTTGTGCCATTAAGGTAATCAAGGCAACCTGACGTAATAAAGCAGATTTACCACTCATGTTAGGCCCAGTAATCATCATTACTTGTTGAGTGTCATTATCTAAGAAAACAGAGTTACTGACGTAATCGGTTCCAATCGGTAATTGTTTTTCAATAACCGGGTGGCGTCCATCAACAATATTAATAGCAAATTCAGTAGTAAGGGTAGGGCGCACGTATTGATTGTCTCTAGCTAATTTTGCAAATGACAATAAACAATCTAAACGAGAAATTAAAGATGCATTTAATTGAATTGGAATAATGTAATCAATTAAATCTCTTACTAAAGCTTCGTATAAGGTTTGTTCTAATACAGCAATTTTATCTTCGGCACCTAATATTTTTTCTTCGTAAACTTTTAACTCAGGTGTAATATAACGCTCAGCTGTTGTTAAGGTTTGCTTACGAATCCAATCGGTTGGAACTTTGTCTTTATGCACATTGGTTACTTCTAAATAATAACCAAATACATTGTTGTAAGAAACTTTTAGTGATGAAATACCAGTACGCTCTACTTCGCGTTGTTGTATTTGTAATAAATAATCTTTTCCGCTAAAAGCAATAGCACGTAATTCGTCTAGCTCTGCATTTACACCTTTACTGATGACGTTACCTTTATTTAATAATACAGGAGCTTCTTCGTTTAATTCATTTTGTAAACGGTCGCGCATTAATAAACATGGATTTAATTGCTCGGCTATTTTTTGAAGCGAATGATTTTCGCAAGCACTTGTTACACTTTTAATCGATTCAATTAAATTTAAAGCACGTTTTAGTTGAACTAACTCACGTGGATTAATTTTACCAGCGGCTACTTTAGATATCAAACGTTCTAAATCACCAATCTCTTTAAACTGCGAAATTAAATCATTTTGTAATGATGTATGAGTTCCGAAATAATTAACGACCTCTAATCGCTCGTTAATTAAATCCAATTGTTTTAATGGTAACGCTAACCAACGTTTCAATAAACGCGAACCCATCGGTGTTACCGTGGTATCAATAATATCAATTAAGCATTTACCATTATCGTGGCTGCTACCAAACAATTCTAAATTACGAACCGTAAATCTATCTAGCCAAACATACTGGTCTTCTTCCACACGACTAACTGCCGTAATATGTTGTAATTTATCGTGTTTCGTTTCGCCTAAGTAATGCAAAATAGCACCACAGCTCATAATGGCTAAATTCAAATGCTCAATACCAAAACCTTTTAAGGAACTCGTTCCAAATTGTTTGGTTAAAGCTTCGTAACCAAAGTCTTGAGTAAAAGCCCAATCATCTAATCCAAAAATGTAAAAACGGTCGCCAATTAAATTCAATAAAGTCTGACGTTTATTTTTTTCAAATAAAATTTCGTTAGGCTTAAAACCTTGAATTAGTTTTTCGATATAAGTTAAAGATCCTTCAGCGACTAAAAATTCGCCCGTTGACACATCTAAAAAACTAACACCCCCTTTGTCTTTATCGAGATGAATACTCGCTAAAAAATTATTGGTTCTATGTTCTAAAACTTTATCATTAAATGTCACGCCGGGAGTTACTAACTCGGTAACACCACGTTTTACAATAGTTTTTGTAAGTTTTGGGTCTTCTAGTTGATCGCAAATAGCCACACGATAACCAGCGCGTACCAATTTTGGTAAATACGTGTCTACACTATGGTGTGGAAAGCCTGCTAACTCAATATGTGATGCAGAACCGTTAGCGCGTTTGGTTAAGGTGATTCCTAAAATTTGAGCGGCTTTAATGGCATCTTCGCCAAAGGTTTCGTAAAAATCACCCACACGAAATAATAAAATGGCATCAGGGTATTTCCCCTTGATGTCGTTGTATTGCTTCATTAATGGTGTTTCTTTTACTTCCGTTGTCTTAGCCATAGAGGGTTAAAGATACAATATCCTTGTGCTAGCAGTTCATTTAATTTTTAACAGAAATACTGAAGTTGTTAATATAATTTGTGTAATTAGGAACACGGATTGAACAGATAAAACAGATTTTCACGGATTTTTTAGATGGATTCGTTTAATAGACATTCTGATTTTTCATCTGCGTTAATCCGTCCAATCCGTTTCATCCGTGTTTCCATTAAAGGGTATTTGTAATAATTGGAACACGGATTTGGCGGATAGAAAAGATATACACGGATTTTTTTTATCAAAATTTATCTGTGTTAATCTGCTTCATCCGTTTTATCTATGTTCCAATTCCAAAAAAATCCTCATCTTTAACTGTGCAAAAACAACAACTCATACAAGCTTGCCGTGATTATTTAAAAGATAAAATAAATTCTTTGAATACGATCATCAACGAAGTAAAAGAATCATCTAATTCCGAGAGTAAAAGTTCGGCAGGCGATAAGCATGAAACTTCTAAAGCGATGATGCAATTGGAAATTGAAAAATTAGGCACTCAATTGAAAGAAGCAGAATTAAAATTACTAGAGTTTGATAAAATAAATTTCAATATGAATTTTCAATGCATTGAGCAAGGTAGTTTAGTGGAAACTAATAGAGGTTATTTTTTAATAGCGGTTTCTATTGGGAAAATTACGGTTGATGATAAAATGGTTTTTGTGATTTCTAATAAATCGCCATTAGCAGTTGTTTTTGCTGATAAACAACAAAAGGATTCTTTGAGTTTTAATGGGATGGAATATACTATTATGGCAATTTATTGAACCATATAAGTCATATAAGGTTTAATAAATTCTTATATGACTTATATGGTAATTTATTAATTACTTGCTCAAAACAACTCTCTTAATCACATTGTGTTTGTCTGAAAGTATCTTCACAAAATAAACGCCATTGTTTAATTTAGATAAATCAACGTTCTTATAATTGCTAGTAATAGTTTCTTCTAACACCGTTTGCCCAATAGAATTAATCACTTGAATTTGACTTTCTTCTTTTACAGATGAAGAGTTAACAATGTATAAAGCTCCTGTACTTGGATTTGGATAGACATTCCACTCGTCGTTAGTTGATGAAGAAGATTTAATTCCAGTAATGGTTTCAATGGTATTGATAGCTGTATTGGTTACAACTGGTTCATTGAAATCAAAATAAATGTATGCTGTGTTTTTTATTTGAGTTCCTGGAGTATTGTTGTTAGTGCGCTTAATGCGGTACTGAATATAACCATGACTAGCAGGTTCGTTACTATTACTATCAGGTAACATAATGTTATTGAATTTCCAACGTAGTACATTTCCTGGTAACACGTCAATCATGTAATTGTGACTTGCACCAAGCATTTCAAATGTATTGATATCAACGTTTGCAGACAAAGTATCTTTTATAAAAATATTTACCGCAGGACCATTACCTGTATTTTGAAAACGAATTAGATAGGTTAAATCTGTTTCGGTAGCAGCAATATCCCCGTTAGCTCCAACACCAACTGGGCTTACGGTTTTATCGTTAGGGTCGAAAGAACCTGTTACGGGACGCTGATAACAAAAATTGTTATTTGTATAATTTGCATCTGTTACAGTTGGTTGTGCCCACATGCAAGTCATAAAAGTGCTTCCTAATGGAGTGCTTAATGGTGTTGTAAAATCAATATAAAAATTTACGTTGGCTCCACTGTAATTTATATTGGTGAAATTCCAAATAACAGTATCGCCTGATACGGTATATGCTGCAGGAAAAGCATTTGTGATGTTTGGAATAAATGCCGAAGGAAGAGTTACTTTTAATATTCCATTAGCATTAAAAGTATTGTAGTTATGTAATAAATAATTCATACGACACACAAAACCTGGAACGATACCAATACTATAAGCCGACACATATAGATCGGGTTGAGTAATTGGAATATATTCTTTCGCGAAATTGTTATTGATTGAATTTGGAATTCCTGAATTTAAAGTTGTATTCAAAGTAGTAACACAAGTTGCAAGCATATTTGCTGTTGTTGACGAAGTAATAGTATAAGTTGCAAATGGTAAATTATTAAATATATAGTCTCCTACCCAATTTGTATAACCTATTCTGTTTCCAGGATTAGCAATGATTTGTATGTTACTAGAATTATTATCTCCTACATTTTTTATGCAATCGCTATTGTTATCAATAAATACATTTCCTGAAATGGAGCCACAATTAATACCTGTATAATTTACTGTTGTTTGAAGGGACAAACAACCCGAACTACCATCAGTAATTTCTACCAAATAATTACCAGCTGCTACATTTGCTATATTTTGAGTTGTAGCTCCATTATTCCATTGATATGAAAAAGGTCCAGAATTTGAACCTGATAGCGTTACATTAACTTGCCCGTCGTATGATTGAAAACAGGTTTCATTAATTGGTGTAATACTTGCCGAAAGATTAGAAATTGTTCCTGTTGTTAAAATATTAAAAGTATACGATACAGAGCATCCTGAAGCATCTTGTACTGTTACTGATTGATTTCCTGCACAAAGATTTGAGACACTAGCTGTAGTTGCTCCAATAGGTAGCCATTGATAGTAAAATGGCGAAGTACCGCCTGTTAGGTTTAAGTTTGCAGATCCATTGCAACTTGCGTAACAAGTAGTATTTGTTTGTGATACTGAAATGGTTAATTGAGGTGATTGAATTACAGCTGCTGTATTACTTGCTATACAGCCATTCATATCAACTACTTGAACAGTATAAATACCGGCACATAGGTTTGTAACTTGAGGCAAATTTGAACCGCTAGACCATGCATAACTATATGGCGCAGTACCTCCAAATGCAGATAGAAAAGCAGTGCCTGTGCAAGATCCAAAGCAGGAATTATTTGAATTGGCAATGATATTAAGTTGAGGTGGCTGACTAATGGTTATTACTAAAGAATTTGTAGCCATAGTTGCATCCATAACAATTATTGTATATTGCCCAGCTGCTATACCAGTAATGATAGGTGAATTTATAGCAGTAGGTATCCAGGTGTAAGTATAAGCACCAGTTCCGCCAGTTGCAGAAACAGTTGCACTTCCATTACTGCCGCCAAAACAACTCACGTTAGTGACTGTTGAAGTAATTATTATTTGCGAAAATGCAATTGTAGATATTGCAAAAAATAAAAAGGATAGCAAGGATTTTTTCATAGTTATAGTTTTGATGTCACGAAAGTATACTAATTATTTTCGCTAATTAGGGCTATTTATTGAAAGTAGCTTTTGAATGAGTGATTAAGTTTTCACTTCGGGTGTTATTATGTGCACTGCGTGAAGGATAGAGGCATTGTTTGAGCTCTTTTTATTTGTCCCGTAGGGCAAATAAAAAAGCGAGTGCCGAAAGCCTGACCCGACGATAGAAGGGGCACGCCCAAAATTACTAACTCATAAATTTATTAATCTTTTTTTCTTCTGCCTTCCATTTGCTCAGGAGTAGAACCTTCTTTCTTCGCAAAATATTTCTTGAAATTATAAGTAAAGGTCAACATATAATAACGATTCAAAACATTGGTTTGTGAATCTTGAATATAGCTATCGGTGTTAGTACGCGAAACGCTATTGTTTTGATTTAAGATATCATAAACTGTTAAACGTAATTCAGCTTGTTTGTTTTTTAAGAATTTGTAACCAATAGCGGCATTCCATAAGGAGATGGATTGATTGAAGGCGCTTGTTAATCCTGAGTAATAAGTATTACTATATTCGCTTTGTAATATTAAGCCTTTCCATGGGTTAGCGGTAATTTTTAATTTTGATACTTGTGAAAAGTAATTGGTGTTAGAAGATGTTTGTAAGGTATTTTGAATATTACTATAACTAGAGTTGGATGATAAAGTAAAATCAAACTTCTCACTAATATTACTACTAAATACCAAGCCTAAACCACCAGTGGCTGTTTTGGCATAATTGATATTTGTATTAATCATACCAGGTACATTGTTGTAATTTCCAGATAGGTTTACACTTAAATTGGTCTTGATTTTTTTAATGGGGAAGGTATAGTTGATAAACGAGCGTAACGAATAATAACCATCTAAATTAACAGGACGAATAATTTGCGAACCTCTTTGTAAAAAAATGTCGTTATAAACTGTTGTGTCTTGATTGGCAATTAAAGTGCTATTACCAATGTAGTTGTTAGAATAATTACCGCCCAATAAAATAAAAGTAGAAGTAGCTTTTTCAGTATTCACTCCGGAGTATCGTAAAAAAATATTTTGTTGAAAATCTTGTTTCAAATCGGGATTACCAGTACTTAATTGTAAAGAGTTACTATTATTAATTACATCTTGTAATTGATCGATACTCGGCGCGTTATTACTAGTGCGGTAATTAAAACGTAAATTCTTTTTCTGAGAAAATTTATATTGTAATTGCGCGGATGGTAAAATAGACTCAAATGTTTTACTGAGTTTATAGCTGGTAGGTATTTCTTGTTCTTTAGATAATTGTGCCCTTTGATAAGCTGCATTTAGTGAGAAGTTAAATTTTTCTTTTTGATAGCGATAGCCTAAACTTCCTGATTGAGATTGGTATTGGTTTTTAAAAACGTTCGTCAGAGTGCTATCTAAATCAGCGTATTTATAATCGATATAATTTTTATCAAAAGTTCTTTTCGAAGAATAATTATCTGTGTAAACAACTGTGTAATTAACTAATAAGAAATTGTTTTTATTTAATGGTTCGGTATAAGATACATTACCATTAATGCTGTTTCCTGTTTTTAATATTTTTGATTTTTGATCAATCGTATCTCCGTAAAACAAGGTATCTCTGTAATAAGTATTTAAGGTATATAATAAATTTTCGCCTGAGTTTTTGGTAATGGTTGGTGTGGCGTTAATGCTAAATGTTCTTCCTCTTTTTGCAAAAGCATGTCGGTATAAAATAGGAACAGAAATGTTATAACCGCTTAAATTGTTTGAGCTACTGTTTTCGGTATTACTTAGTGTTACAACTTCTTTAGTATTTAATCCTAATAATTCCTTAGCGCCTTTATTTGATTGAAATGATAATTTAGGTTGAAGAACAATAGAATTCATAGAATCTATTTTTGTTTCTATTTTAAAATTTATTCTATTATTAAAATTGTCACTGTTAGTATTATTGTTTTCATTATAAACTAAACCATTGTTTGAACCTAAAATATATTGTTGGAGTAGGGAAGACTTTGAATCGTTTTGTGTCCAGTTAAAAAAATAACTAGCCGTTACTTCCGTTTTCTTTCCCCATTTATCGGCATAATTTAATCCAAATAAAGAGGTGGTATTAATTCCATTTTGTGTATTTGATTGAAAATTTTCACTGGGGTTGTTTCCTCCGCCCATTCCGCCTTGTCCGCCACCTCTTCGTCCGCCACCACCGCCAGAGCTACTACTCGAAACTCCCACTAAATCTTCTGAAGAAAAATTCTGTTCGTTAATGTTGTTTGATTGTGCTAAAACGGTGATGCGTCTATCACCTTTAAAAATGTTTACGGTACCACCACCTTTAAATTTATCTTCGTAACCATAACCGCCATAAACTTTTCCAAATATACCATTTTTGAATTGAGCTTTGGTAACAATGTTAATGGTTTTACTGGCGTTGCCGTCATCAAATCCTGTAAATTGTGATTGATCACTTTTTTTATCAAACACTTGTACTTTATCAATGACTTCGGCAGGTAAATTTTTCAAAACCGCACTAGCATCATCTCCAAAAAAACGTTTACCATCTACTAGCACTTGTTTTACTTCTTCGCCTTGGGCTTGCACCTTTCCATCTACTACAGTTACTCCCGGCATTTTACTCACCAAATCTTCAGCAGTTGCATCTTTATTTACTTTATAGGCATTGGCTTTAAAACTTGTTGTATCACCATTTTGTGTTGCTAAGGCTTGTTGGGCTTCAACGGTTACTTCTTTTAAGTTAGTTAAGTTTTGTTTTAAAGTAATGGTTGGAAGAATTAAATTTTGATTCTTGATTTGAATGGATTTAAAAAGGGGTTTATATCCAAGCGAAAGAATTTTAAGAATGTAATTATCAGAATTAATGTTTTCTAAATTAAATTGTCCTTCTACATCTGTTGCTGTTCCTTTTATAAAAGAAGAATCCGTTTTTAAAAGAAAAACAGAAGAACCAATGGCAGGTTGTTTATCTTCATCTATTAATTTACCGCTAATCGAAAATGTTTGAGCTTTTAAAAACGTAAACGTCAAAAAAAAGAATATGATATAGAAAATTTTTGAAAACATGTAAATTTTAAATATACGATTTAGGGTTTGAGTAGAATGTTTAAATTAGTTAAAAACGGTAAGCCTTGATTTATTGAGGTAAAAAAAATGCTCACAAAAAGTGAGCATTTAAGATTTATTTATTGAGCAACAACTATTCTAATGCAGCTTTAATAAAACTCACAAATAAAGGATGAGGATTTTCTACAGTACTTTTATATTCTGGATGAAATTGTACACCAATATAAAATGGATGCGTCGGAATCTCTACAATCTCAGCTAATTCAGCGGTAGGATTTAGTCCTGATAAAACCATGCCTGCATTTTTATAAAGCTTTGTGTACTCATTATTAAATTCATAACGATGGCGATGACGCTCATTAATATCAGTTTTGCCGTATATTTTATGAGCTAAAGTTCCCTCAACCAATCTGCATGGATATGATCCTAATCGCATGGTGCCGCCCATGTGCGATATATTTTTTTGTGCTTCTAATAAATCAATTACAGGCGCGCTGGTAGCAGGATTCATTTCACGACTATGAGCATCTTTTAATCCCAATACGTTTCTTGCAAATTCAATTACAGCACATTGCATTCCTAAACATATGCCTAAAAAAGGAATATTATTTTCGCGAGCAAATTTAATAGCCGAAATTTTCCCTTCAATACCTCTATTACCAAAACCTGGAGCTACTAAAATTCCTTTTAGGTCTTTTAGTTTTTCTGAAACATTTTCGTCTGTTAAGCTTTCGCTATGAATCCATTCAACATTAACCTTGCAATCATTTACAGCACCTGCGTGAATAAAGGCTTCAGCAATTGATTTGTAAGAATCTTTTAATTCTACATATTTTCCTACTAATCCAATTGTTGTTGTTTTTGTAGGATTGTGAAATTTGTTTAAAAATTGTTTCCATTTTTCTAACTGAATTTCAGTAGCAGTATTTATGTTTAATTTCTTTAAAACAATTTCATCCAACTTTTCTTTTTCCATTAATAATGGAACTTCATAAATAGTAGATGCATCTAACGCTTCAATAACCGCATCAGGTGAAACGTTGCAGAATAAAGCAATTTTTCTTCTAATATCATTACTAATAGCATGTTCTGAACGGCAAACTAAAATATCTGGTTGAACGCCATACTCTAATAACAATTTAACCGAGTGTTGAGTTGGTTTTGTTTTTAATTCACCAGACGTTGCTAAATAAGGTAATAAGGTTAAGTGAATCACCGTACAATCATCACCTAATTCCCATTTTAACTGACGAACCGCTTCAATGTATGGAAGCGATTCAATATCGCCAACAGTTCCACCAATTTCGGTAATCACAAATTGAAACTGACCAGTTTTTCCTAAAATTTTAATTCTGTTTTTAATTTCGTCGGTGATGTGAGGAATAACTTGTACCGTTTTTCCTAAAAATTCACCTTTACGTTCTTTGTCTATTACTGATTGATAAATTCGACCAGTAGTAACATTGTTTGCTTGAGAAGTTGCTACATTTAAAAAACGCTCGTAATGCCCCAAATCTAAATCAGTTTCAGCGCCATCATCCGTTACATAACATTCTCCATGTTCGTATGGGTTTAATGTTCCTGGATCGATATTAATGTAAGGATCTAATTTTTGAATGGTAACAGTAAATCCACGAGCCTGTAATAATTTGGCTAGAGATGCTGCGATAATTCCTTTTCCGAGAGAAGATGTTACGCCACCGGTAACAAAGATATATTTAGTGTTGATTGACATACAGTTTTTATGAACTGTATGTAAAGGTAGGCTATTTTTTTGGATTAGATTAAGTGTTTTTTGTACTATTTTTAAACGAAAGTACTTTCTGTATTTTCATAGGATCACAAAGGCACTTCATCTCATTAAATTACTTTTTTTATAATTATTTGGGCGTTTCCTGCTAAAAAGCAGGTCAGGCTTTTCATTGCAATCTTTTTGCAAAGAGCGGGCAAAAAGGATTTTCATTTCAATCCTTAACGCAGTTTAATACCAAATACATTTATAAAATGGTCCAATTATGGTGGTCATGCTGAACTTGATTCAGCATCTCAGAGACCCTGAATCAAGTTCAGGGTGACTAAGTGCTTGAACTATCTATTCCTTAAAAATGGTATAAGATGTGTATAAAATTAATCTCCAAAATTTAATATGATTTGCGTGAGGGATTGAAGTGCAAATCCTTTTGGGAGGTACGAACAAAAGATTGCAGCGAAAAGCCCGACCCCGCTTCCTTTTTGCGGGGTCACGCGCAAATTAATAATTCAACAACTTCAACAACTTTTCTTTAAAACGTTCTTTCGGTAAAAAATTAATTTCTAAATCTGCATTCATTGGCACGGGCGTATCTAAACTACCTTCACGCATTACAGGCGCATCTATATAAGAAAAACAATTTTCAGTTATTAAGGCGCTAATTTCTCCGCCAATTCCACCTGTCAACGTATCTTCATGCAAAATAAAAGCTTTACCTGTTTTCTTTACAGAAGTATAAATAGCTTCAGTATCTAATGGTGCCAAGGTTCTTAAATCTATTAAATCTGCTGAAATTTCTGGATTTGCTTCTAATAATTCGATAGCCCAATGAACTCCTAAGCCATATGTAACAATTGTAATAGCAGTACCTTCTTTTACTAAACGCGCTTTTCCGAAAGGAATGGTAAAATAGTCATCTAAAACATCTTCATCTATACTTCTGTATAATCCCTTGTGTTCAAAAAACATTACTGGATTTGGATCTTCAAATGAGGCTAATAATAAACCTTTAGCATCACTTGGGAAAGCAGGATAAGCAATTTTTAAACCTGGTGTTTTAAAGAACCAAGCTTCGTTACTTTGGCTATGAAATGGTCCAGCTGCTACACCAGCGCCTGTTGGCATACGAACCACTACATCAGCATTTTGTCCCCAACGATAATGCGATTTAGCTAAGTTGTTAATGATTTGAGTCATTCCTTCTGATACGAAATCAGCAAATTGCATTTCAACCATCGCTTTGTGTTTATTAATCGATAAACCAAAACCAGTTCCTAAAATAGCAGATTCGCATAAAGGTGTATTACGCACTCTTCCTTTACCAAATTCTTCTACAAAACCATCCGTAATTTTAAATACACCACCGTAATCAGCAATATCTTGTCCCATTAACACTAAGTTATCATGCTTGCGCATCGCTAAACGCATACCATCACTAATTGCATCAATTAAACGCTTATTAGTTTTAGGGCCTGATTGAGTAGACGTATCTTCAATCTGACAAGGCATAAATAATTCTGTAATTTCTTTTTCTGTATTTGGGGGAGGCAAAGTTTCTGCATAAGCTAATTCTAAACCATCATCAATATCTTTTTTAATTTCGGAACGTAATTTTTCGATAATGTCATCCGTTAAAACACCTTCATCAATTAAAAATTTCTCAAAGGTATTTACAGGATCTTTTCTTCCCCACACATCAAATAATTCTTTTGGAACATATTTAGTGCCTGATGCTTCTTCATGCCCACGCATACGGAAAGTCACACATTCCAATAAAATAGGACGAGGATTTTCTCTCATCGATTCTGCTAAATTCTTAACGGTTTCGTAAACTTTCAATACGTTATTTCCATCAACGGTTACACCTTCTATGCCATAACCAATAGCTTTATCAGCAAAAGATTTACAACGAAATTGCTCATTGCTTGGAGTTGATAAACCATAACCATTGTTTTCAACAACAAAAATTACTGGTAAATCCCAAACAGCGGCTGTATTAATACTTTCGTGAAAATCTCCTTCACTTGCGCCACCGTCGCCACTAAATACAACCGTTACTTTTTTCTCTTCTCTCAGTTTGTTACCTAAGGCAATTCCATCAGCCACACCCATTTGCGGACCTAAGTGAGAAATCATCCCTACAATATTATATTCTTGTGTTCCAAAGTGAAAACTTCTGTCGCGGCCTTGAGTAAAGCCACTTGGCTTACCTTGAAACTGACAAAACAAACGATTCATCGGAATACCACGAGTTGTAAACACACCTAAGTTACGGTGCATTGGTAAAATAAATTCATCTTTGTTTAATGCGGTTGCTACCCCAACGGAAATTGCCTCTTGGCCAATACCACTAAACCATTTAGCAATACGCCCTTGACGAAGAAGAATCAACATTTTTTCTTCTATTAAACGAGGGGTTAAAATATTTTTATAAAGTTGTAATAACGTATCGTCTTTTTGTTTACGTCTATCGAACTTAATTGGAGATTCTGCAGTAATCATAACTTGTAAATTTGTAGCGAAAATACCAATTTTAGGTTACTTTTGACCATAATTAATGAACTATTTAAGTCAAATAATAAACAAAAGTACGTTCCTCAATATTAAATTTTGGATAATTGCATTTTTTATTTTGAGGCTTTTCCATATTACCAATCCTCCTTTAGAAGTTTCGCATAATTGGCGACAAACAACGGTAACGATGGTTGCTCGAAATTTTGAGGAGGTAAATAACAATATTTTTTACCCTCGATTAGATATTGATGGCGATAAAGCAGGTGTTACGGGGATGGAATTTCCTGTATTTAATTATTTAATTTATTTAATGTCGTTGCTTTTTGGTTATGAGCATTGGTATGGACGATTAATAAATTTAATTGTATCAAGTTTTGGAATTTATTTTTTTTACAAACTCATTAGGAAACATTTTAATGGTGAGTTAGCTTTTTTTTCAGCCATTATTTTATTGTGTTCTATTTGGTTTCCTTTTTCTAGAAAAATTATGCCAGATACCTTTAGTTTTTCTTTCATGATTATGTGTATGTATTATGGCTCAAATTATTTTGAAAATGGGCGCTTTAAAAACTTGTTATTTTATTTTATTTTTTGTGCCTTAGGTGTTTTATCAAAACTGCCTTCTGGGTATATTCTAATTATCTTTTCTTTCTTTTTATTGAATAAAAAATATGCATTCGATAAAAAAATAATCTTTTGTGCCGTTTCAGCAATTATTATATCGATGGTTGGTATTTGGTATTTTTATTGGGTACCGCGATTGAACTCTGTGTTTTCGTTTCAGCACTTTTACATGGGAAGTACCATTTATAATGGCTATGTTGAATTTAAAAACAACTTATTTGATACCATTGCAAAGTTCTTTGATAGCGCATTAAAATATATTGGATTTATATTTTTTGTTATAGGATTATACAAAGCTTATAAATTAAAATCAGACCAAGTTTTTTATGTTTTTATAGTAGCTTTTTTTGGTTTTTTAATTGTGATGTTTAAAGCTGGTTTCGCATTTCATCATCATAATTATTACATTATTCCTTTCGCACCAGTGATGGCATTAGTAAGCGCTTATGGGATATTGAAAATTAAGTTTCAAAACACTAAATATGATCGGTTGAAATATGTATTCTTAATAGCTATTTCATTAGAAGGTACAATTAATTATAACGATGATTTTTTTATAAAAGATGATGATTATCGAATATTTTTCTTGGAAAAAGATTTAAATAAGTGTGGTCATAAAAAAGATTTGATTTTAATAAACAGTGGTAATAAGCCTACACCTATTTATTATGCTCATCGAAAAGGATGGGTTACATTTAACGACAGTATTAAGAACCCTGTTTATTTAAATAAACTTAAAAGAAAAGGATTGAAATTTATTGTAATTTTGAAAAAGTCTTTTGGTGACGAAATTATATTAGATTATCCTATATGTTATAGTAACGCTTATTATACAATCTATGAACTCAAATAAAATAAAGAATATCCTTTTTGTAATACTAGCAATATTTTTCAGCAAAGTAATTTGCTCGCAAGTGATGTGGCAAGTAAAAAATACAACTTCAAAAAAATGGTTTTTACAAGTAAGTGATGAATTTAATGAGGATGTATTAAATACTGATTTATGGAAATATGGGTTTCCTTGGGGGAATTATGTTTACAATTTAGATTTATTATATAAGCAAGACAATGTGGAGTTTGCTAGCGGAGTTGTATCAATCAGCACTAAAAAACCTGCGCAGGCAGAGCCTATTATTGGTGAAAATTTAGACGTTGAATTTTTGAAAAAGAAAAATAAATTTCCTAACAACAAAGGAGAATATACTTATAATTATTCGGGAGGAGCGTTTTGTTCTTTGCGTCAATTTAAGTATGGTTATTTTGAAATGCGTTTTAAAGCAAATGCTGAAAAGGGTGTGTGGCCAGCATTTTGGTTGTATGGCGGAAATCCAAATGAAGAAATAGATTTTTATGAAGGCAAGGGAGAAAGAGATAATCAAATTCATTTAGATGTGCATTGCCCTAAAGGCTGCGAAGATTTTAAAGGTGGTTTTTTAAACTTAAAAAAGAATTGGGGAGCTTGGATTAAAACCAATGAAAGTTTAGCGGATGGTTGGAATATTATTTCGGGAGAGTGGCAACCCAATTATGTGAAGTTTTTTTTAAATGGGCAACCTATTGGTTATTTTGAAGGAGAATTTAAAACTGCTCAAAATTTAATTATAAATAGTGCAGTAGCAAAAGATAATGAAGCTTTTAATCCAGGCCCCGATGCAAAAACAAAATTCCCAAATGCGGTATTGTTAGATTATGTTAGAGTTTGGAGTCAGGACGATACGATTTATAATATCAAGGATAACTATAAGTTATTTCAGTATACACCAAGTACTATTACTAATAATAATTTATATCAAACCTCGCCAAAAAGAAAGGTGAATTTTATTTATGATAAAGTTTTAAAAGAAGAAGAAGGTACCATAACTTTGTTGCCAGTTTTTTATAATAAGTACAGTTTATCTATTGCAGGTAAAAAATTTGGCAAAATACAAGTGGATGTGATGGATCGTTTTAATACAAAAGTAGCTGGATTTGCAATAGAAAATGCAGAATACTATGTGATGGATTTAAGCACTTTGCCAACCGGCCCATACGATGTAAAGATCACCGTTTTAAATCAAACACTCACTCACAATGTGCCAGTTATTAATCCTGAAAAAATAGGAGAACAGAAATAATGCAAGAAGTACTTGTTATAGTATTAGTTGTTGGAGCTATATTTTATATAGGATATAGAGCTTATAAATCCTATAACAAAAAAAAATGTGGCGATGGCGACTGTGGTTGTAAGTAAATTACTTAATGGCTTTCAAACTCAAATCTATGCTTTTTACATGGTGAGTTAAAGCGCCAACAGAGATAAAATCTACACCACATTTAGCATAGCTTGCAATGGTTTTTTCGGTAATACCTCCCGAACTTTCAATTTCAAATTTATTACCAATTAATGCAACCGCTTTTTTAGTATCTGCAATGCTATAATTATCTAGCATAATACGCTGAAAACCTCCTTTATTTAAAATCAACTTTACATCATTTAAAGTACGTGTTTCTACTTCAATTGGTAATTTCTTTTTTGTTTTCTTGAGATAAGCATGTGTAGCATCTAAAGCTTCGATAATACCTCCCGAAAAATCGATATGATTATCTTTTAACATAATCATATCATATAAACCAAAGCGATGGTTGGAGCCACCACCAATAACAACGGCCCATTTTTCGAAAAAACGAAAGCCAGGAGTTGTTTTACGAGTATCAATAACTTTTGTTTTAGTGCCTTTACAAAGGGTTTGTAAATAATTGGTTTTTGTGGCAATTCCACTCATGCGTTGCATCACATTTAAAACAAGGCGTTCGGCAGTTAATAATTTTTGAGAGCTACCTTCTACAATAAATGCAATGTCACCAACTTTTACCTGAGAGCCATCTTTAATAAAAACGGTTACTTTAAATTTCGGATCAATGATTTTGAAAATTTCTTTAGCAGCGTCTACTCCAGCCAAAATACCATTTTCTTTCACTAATAAATGGCATTTGCCTTTTTTATTAGCTGGGATTGTGGCTAGAGCAGAATGGTCACCATCGCCTACATCTTCTTGTAAAGCATTTTGAACAAAAGATTTAAAATTGAAATGTTTTTTGTGTTGTAAAATGTAATTAGCCATTATCGTTCTCTATTCTGAACTGCGAAATTACACTTCCTCTCACTAATATGGAAATTCTAAATTTACCTGTATTAGTATCTAAAGCACCCGTAATAAATTGCTGGTCGCCATTAACAATACTGGTATGAGAAGTTTGGTAGGATTTTACTTTATGTTTACTGAAAAAATCTTCGATTAAGGCTTGAGCTTGCGGCTTACTTAATAAATCTTCTTGATTTAATACTTTAATAGATACTTTTTCAGCAAAGTGCTTCACTAATTCAGAGGCGTTACCTTGTTTTAAAGCATTAGCAACATCGTCTGTAATATCTCTTGATGTAAAAGAAAAACTGAATAAACTAATAAATAATATAATTAGGGCTTTCATTAATATTGTAGATTTACGCCATTAAAGTAGCAATTATTGTGCCTAAAATAACTTAGATAATGAAAATTTTACTGATTCAGATAGAAAAGACAACTGATTCTTACCTCGTGGAAGGATTGAAAGTGTATACAGAAAGACTTAAAAATTATGTCTCCTTTAACATGGAGACTATATCAATGCCAAAAATAGTTAGACAAAAGCCCTTTGAGGAGCAGAAAAGGGCAGAAGCTCTAGAGATTCAAAAACTACTGGAGCCATCTGATTTTTTGGTTTGTATGGATGAACATGGGAAACAATTTACCTCTGTTCAGTTTGCTGATTTTTTAAATAAACGAATGGTTTCGGGTTGTAAACGAGTGGTTTTTTTAATTGGAGGTCCATTTGGAATTGATAAATCTATCTTGGATAAAAGTTCTTATGTGTTGTCTTTATCTAATATGACATTTTCACATCAAATGATACGCCTGTTTTTTTGCGAACAATTATATAGAGGCTTTTCTATTTTGAAGAATGAGAAGTACCATCATGAGTAAGTGTCCCGCAGATTTCGCAGATATTCGCAAATTTTATTGTGATAGTGATGATAATACAAAAGGCTACTGATAGTAGCCTTTTGTATTATCTGCATTAATCAGCGCAATCTGCGGGAGATTAAGTTATTTTCTCTTAATTACTTTATTGACTGCATTAATAATATCAATCGTATCTAATTTATACTTTGTCATTAATTCATCAGGTGTTCCGCTTTCTCCAAAACTATCATCAACAGCAACAAACTCTTGCGGAGTAGGTGTATGGCGAGACAATAATTGAGCTACGCTATCACCTAAACCTCCGTTCATTTGATGTTCTTCGGCAGTTACCACACATTTAGTTTTAGCAATTGATTTTAAAATCGCTTCGTTGTCTAAAGGCTTAATCGTGTGAATATTGATGACTTCTGCAGAGATCCCCATTTCTGCTAATTTTTCTCCAGCTTCAATTGCTTTCCATGTCATGTGTCCTGTTGCTATAATTGTAACATCCGTTCCTTCGTTTAACATGACAGCTTTACCGATTTCAAATTTTTGATCGGCAGGTGTAAAGTTAGGAACTGTTGGGCGCCCAAAACGTAAATACACAGGTCCTTCATAATCTGCAATAGCAATGGTAGCTGCTTTGGTTTGATTATAATCACAAGGGTTAATGACACACATGTGTGGTAACATTTTCATTAAACCAATATCTTCTAAAATTTGATGAGTAGCGCCGTCTTCACCTAAAGTTAATCCAGCATGCGACGCACATATTTTTACATTTTTACCTGAATAAGCTACACTTTGACGAATTTGATCGTACACGCGACCAGTACTAAAGTTTGCAAAAGTTCCAGTAAAAGGAATTTTACCACCAATGGTTAAGCCAGCTGCAATACCAATCATGTTAGCTTCAGCAATTCCCACTTGAAAAAATCGCTCAGGATTTTCTGCTTTAAAAGCATCCATTTTTAATGAGCCAATTAAATCGGCACATAAGGCTACTACGTTTGGATTTGTTTGTCCTAATTGTTGTAAACCTGCTCCAAATCCAGAACGTGTGTCTTTTTTTTCTGTGTATGTATATTTTTTCATAGTATAGTAGAATGTAAATTTAATTAATTTTTATGTTGGTTGTAACGGCTGAGCTTATTGTAAATTTTCTTTCTATTGTATTAGTTGTTTGTTTAGCGTTCTCGTATCTAAATTCTAATTTATAATTTCCGGGTTGAAGATAAATAATTTCGTTTTGTAAACTTGTATTTAAATTACAAACCCATGTTACTTTTTTTCCATCGTCCACAAAAATACTTCCATAACCTGTTCCTCCTTTTGTAATATATGCATTACCCGAAGTTGCTACTTTAATAGTATTGGTAGTGCTTTGTTGTATTTCTACATCGTTTAATTTAATGCGAGGCAAGGTTAAAATTTCTAAATCATATTTACCTACAATGTATTTTTCTGTTTTACCAAAATCTTGAATATTTAAGGTGTTCATTTCGCCTTTTTTTCTAATCACAGTCGTTGGAAAATATTTGCTTAAAGCACCTTCTAATTCTAATTTTAAATACCCTTGTGGCGCATCAACAGGAATTACATTATGTTTGCCCTGTTGAATTTTAATATTCTTTTTTTCGATTGGAGGAATAGTGTGTATCATTAAATCATAAGTGATATTAGGACTCAATACTAACGTGTCTGGATTTCCTCTATGATTCAACGTGTGAAGATAATTATATTTTATTTGTTTTGTGTTTGAGTCATAAAACGTCATGTTCACATCTGTTTCCGTTGGTTTTTTTAAGATGTCTAATAAATCCACTTGAACGGTGGTTTGCGAAATTGCTTCTGTTAATACTAAATTTAAAACATCTTTAAAATTTGCTTCGTTGCTTACATCATAAAACTTACCCATGCAACCAAAAACATCAACAAATTTCACATCTAAACCAACGCCAATAACAAAGGGACGTAAGAATATTCCTTTTTTTTGTAAAGCGGCGGAAACTTCGCACGGCACTCCGTCACATTCTTCAATGCCATCTGTAATTAAAATAATAATATTTCTACAATTGTTACATGGTGTAAAATCTGCCGCACTTTCTCCTAATGAATAAGCAATTGGCGTTGTTCCTAATGGTTCTAATTTTTGAATGCGTTGTTTAATTAACGGTGCTGATTTTGATGCAACATTAAATGGAACTTCTAATTTAGTATCCTTGCAATCTCTTGTTGGTTTAATAAAGGTTTGATGTCCGTAGCAACGCAGCGCTAACTCTAAATTTGGGATAGACTTTAAGCTATCCAAAAACTCACCCATAATTTTTTTAGCAACTTCTATTTTAATATTGCTATTCCAGGGTGCATACATGCTGTAAGAATCATCAAAAATAAATAGAATACGATTGGTTGGTTGCGCATAAAATTTAAACGACAGGCAAACTATTCCTAAAAAGAGTAAACTCTTTTTTAGTTTCGATAATTGATATGATGTTAATTTTATCATATTAGTTTGCTAATGGTTTTGATTTAAAAGAAAATTTACTTCTAATAAATGCAATACTTGGCTTTTCTATATAGGTTAAAATCAAATGAGAAATTAAAAAAATCGCACCTATTGTTAAGATAAATGCTATCCAAAAATTAATTAATAGGTAATTGTGTAAAAAAGGTAAAATTACTTGTGAGCCAATAGATTGATGGATTAAATATAGGCAATAAGAAATGCTTCCAAGCCAAACAGTTGGTTTACAAACTATAAACGATAATTTGTTATATATGTATAAAATGAAGGCTATATACATAACAGATAAAGTGATACTGTATTGCAAAAATGTAAGTTGCGGACTGTTAGAATAAAACTTGTCGAATAAAAATAGCTGAAGTGAAAAGCAACAAAACAGTAAAATCCATCTCAAAGTATTTTTAGTTTCAAATTTGATTTTATATAATAAAATGCCTGAAAAAAATAAAGGGAAGTAAGCTAATAAAGGAAGTCTGTTAACTAAATGATGAATGGTTTCATCACTAATAATTTGATCATATAATAAAATTAAACATAATGGAAACAATAAGCAGATAGCGCCAATAGTTTCAATGAGATGTTTTTTGTTTGCAATAAGAAACAGTAAAATAAAAGCGTAAAATAATAATTCGATAATGAGTGTCCAATAAGAACCATCGATGTTTGGGAAACCAGTGTAAAATTGAACCATACTAAGATTTACCAAAAAAGTTTTAAATAAATAATCGGTTGGAGCTGGTTCGTTGATGTAATTATACGAAATAAAATAGGTTAGTACTGAAAGTACAGCACAGGTCCAATAGACAGGGAATAATCTCGAAAAACGATTGACTAAAAAATATTTCCAGTTTGAATTATTTTGAATCGTTAAAGAAATTACAAAACCACTAATGATAAAAAACAAATCAACTCCGATGCAGCCAATGCATGAGGCTATACTTCCAATTTCAGGGTAGTTCCCAAAATGATTATAAACAACCATCAAACAGGCAATTCCTCTTAAGGCGTCTATTTCGGAAATTCTGTTTGTTGTCATTAATTAAATTATCACTAGGAGATTCATTAATAGTCTCCTAAAGTTTCCTCCAACTGACCTAAAGCTTTTGATAATTGTTCATCATTAGGAGCAGAACCATGCCATTTGTGAGTGCCCATCATAAAGTCAACACCAGCACCCATTTCAGTTTTCATAATGTTCATGATTGGTTTTCCTTTGCCGATAAATGTTTTTGCTTTTGCTAAACCTTCAATCACAGAAGCCATATCATTTCCTTTTTCGGTTTCAATCACTTGCCAACCAAAAGCTTCAAATTTTGCTTTTAGGTTTCCTAGTGATAAAACATTCTCAACGTCACCATCAATTTGACGACCATTATAATCAATGGTTGCAATATAGTTATCTACTTTATTAGCTGAAGCGTATAATGCCGCTTCCCAGATTTGTCCTTCTTGTAATTCGCCATCTCCATGCAAACTATAGATGATTGAATTATCTTTATTTAATTTTTTTGCTAATGCAGCGCCAATAGCTACGCTCATGCCTTGTCCTAATGAACCACTTGCAATACGCACGCCTGGTAAGTGATCATGAGTAGTTGGATGGCCTTGTAAACGCGTGTTTAAACGACGGAATGTTTTTAATTCTTCAACCGGAAAATAACCGCAACGTGCTAATACACTGTAATATACAGGAGAAATATGGCCGTTACTTAAAAAGAATAAATCTTCATTTTTACCGTCCATCGTAAAGTTTTTAGGGTTATGAGTCATAACGCCGTTATATAAAGCCACTAAAAAATCTGTGCAACCTAAAGAACCGCCCGGGTGGCCTGAACTTACTGCATGAACCATGCGAACGATGTCGCGACGAACTTGGGTTGATAGTTTTTGTAGCTGTTGAATATCTGCCATAAGTGTTGATTTTGCTCCAAAAATAACATTTGCTTAAGGCTTATAACGCTAATGTTGATAATAATAACAGTATGTTAAAAAATAAAAGGATTCAGGTTTTATGCACAATAAAAAGAGCCTGATTGTTAAAAACTGCCCAAGAATGCTATTAATTATAGCAAAGCTTAGTAATCCATTTTGATATATTTGCAAATTAATTATTAATTATTCCTAGTTTGACGTTTCAGGTTATTAACCAGAAACACGAAATTGGAAACATCAAATAGAAAAATATGGCTTTAAAATGTGGAATTGTTGGGTTGCCAAATGTTGGAAAATCGACCTTGTTTAATTGTTTAAGTAATGCAAAAGCGCAAGCGGCAAATTTCCCGTTTTGTACAATTGAACCAAATGTGGGAGTTATTACCGTTCCAGATGAACGTTTAAATAAATTAGCGGAATTAGTAAAACCTCAAGCACTACAGCCAACTACGGTTGAGATTGTTGATATTGCTGGTTTAGTAAAGGGTGCAAGTAAAGGCGAAGGTTTAGGAAACAAGTTCTTAGCAAACATTCGTGAGTGTAATGCTATTTTGCATGTATTGCGTTGTTTTGATGATGATAATATTATTCACGTAGATGGTAATGTAAATCCAGTGCGTGATAAAGAAATTATTGATACCGAATTACAATTAAAAGATTTAGAAGCAGTTGAAGCTAAATTGAAGAAGTTTGAAAAAGCTGGTAAATTAGGGAATGATAAAGAGGCTGTGAAAACATATTCAGCTTGTTCAAAATTAAAAGAAACCTTAGAAAGTGGTAAATCGGCTCGTTCTTGTGCTTTAGAAGATAGCGAATTACCTTTTATTCAAGACTTACATTTATTGACAGTTAAACCGGTAATGTATGTGTGTAATGTAGATGAAGCATCTGCAAAAACAGGAAATAAATATGTGGATGCGGTTAAAGAAGCTATAAAAGGTGAAGGTGCTGAATTATTAGTAATTACGGCCGCTATGGAAAGTGAAATTTCTTCATTAGAGACTTACGAAGAAAAACAAATGTTTCTTGGCGAAATGGGATTAGATGAGCCAGGCGTTAATAAATTAATTAAACAAGCGTATAGCTTATTGAAGTTACAAACTTATTTTACTGCAGGAGTGAAAGAAGTTCGTGCTTGGACCATTGAAAAAGGGATGACAGCTCCTCAAGCAGCAGGTGTTATTCATACTGATTTTGAAAAAGGGTTTATCCGCGCTGAGGTAATAGGTTATAACGATTATGTAACTTATGGTTCAGAAAATGCTTGTAAAGAAGTTGGTAAATTACGAGTGGAAGGAAAAGAATATGTAGTATGTGATGGAGATGTAATGCACTTTAGATTTAACGTTTAAAAAATAATCTCCCGTAAATCTCGCAAATCAACGCTGATTTTATTTCTGCGTAAATCTGCGTAATCTGCGGGCAAAAAAATAAAATACAATGAACAACCACGAAATAGACTATAAATTATTCGGTGAAGAAATGCAATGTGTGGAGATTGAATTAGATCCACAAGAAGCTGTAATCGCAGAGCCAGGAAGTTTTATGATGATGACCGATGGGATTCAGATGCAAACTTTGTTTGGTGACGGAACTAACACCGGGTTTATGAATAAATTATTTACTGCTGGTAAACGTTTGCTAACTGGCGAAAATTTATTTATGACCGTTTACACAAATAATTCTAATCAAAAACGTCAGGTAACTTTTGCTGCGCCTTATGCCGGTAAAATTATTCCTATGAATTTAGCACGTTTAGGTAATAAAATTATTTGTCAGAAAGATAGTTTTTTATGTGCAGCAAAAGGTGTGCAAGTAGGCATTGAATTCCAAAAGAAATTAGGAACTGGTTTATTTGGTGGTGAAGGATTCATCATGCAAAAGTTAGAAGGTGATGGAATGGCTTTTGTGCATAGTGGAGGACATGTGATTGAAAAAGTGTTGCAACCAGGCGAAGTTTTAAAAATTGATACAGGTTGTATTGTGGCATTTACGGCAGATGTCAATTACGATATTCAATTTATAGGTGGTATAAAAAATACGTTGTTTGGTGGCGAAGGTGTTTTTTACGCAGTGCTTCGCGGACCAGGAAAAGTATGGATTCAAACATTACCAATTAGCCGCTTAGCTGGTAGAATTTTATCGTATGGAAGAGGTGCAAGAAAAGAAGAAGGAAGTATTTTAGGTGGCTTAGGAAATTTATTGGATGGAGATTAATTATTAAAGAATTTAGTTGTCAGTTATTAGTTGTTTGAAAGCAAATCCAACAACAAAAAACAAAATTCAAAAAACAAATTAGTATGGCAAAAGAAATAGCAAGTTATAACGAAGACAGCATTAAATCCCTTGATTGGAAAGAGCATATACGTATGCGTCCTGGGATGTATATCGGTAAATTAGGAGATGGAACTGCTTTTGATGATGGTATTTATGTGCTAATCAAAGAGGTGATGGATAACTCTATTGATGAGTTTATGATGGGTGCCGGTAAAAAAATTGAGGTTGCCGTAAAAGATGGAGTTGTTTCTATTAGAGATTATGGACGTGGAATTCCTTTAGGTAAAGTTGTTGAGGTTGTTTCTAAAATAAATACAGGTGGTAAATATGATAGTGATGCCTTCAAAAAATCGATTGGTTTAAATGGAGTTGGTACAAAAGCAGTTAACGCATTATCTATTAATTTTAGAGTAACAGCCTTCAGAGATGGGCAATCCAAGACAGCTGATTTTTCATGTGGTAATTTGGTAAAAGAATCTAAACTTGAAAAAACCAATGAATCTAATGGTACTTATGTTGAGTTTAGACCAGATGACACCATCTTTAAAAAATACCATTACATTCATGAATACATTGATAAAATGTTATGGAATTATGCCTTCTTAAATACAGGTTTAACTTTATATTTTAACGGACAAGTTTATAAATCAGAAAATGGTTTAAAAGATTTATTGGAGAAAAATATTACTGGCGAAATTATTTATCCAATTATTCATTTAAAAGGAGATGATATTGAATTAGCCATGACACATAGTAACGAACATTATTCGGAAGAATATTATAGTTATGTTAATGGTCAATACACAACGCAAGGTGGTACACATCAAGCCGCATTTAGAGAAGCTGTTGTAAAAACTATTCGTGAGTTTTATAAAAAAGATTTTGATCCGGCTGATGTCCGTAAATCTATTGTTGCAGCTGTTTCTGTTCGTGTGCAAGAACCAGTATTTGAATCTCAAACAAAAACAAAATTAGGTTCACAAGAAGTTGCCCCCGGCGGACAAAGTATGCGTTCGTTTGTGGGAGATTTTATTAAACAACAATTAGATAATTACCTTCACAAAAATCCAGAAACCGCTAAAGCAATTGAAGCTAAGATTGTAGCTAATGAGCGTGAACGAAAAGAGTTATCTGGTATTCAAAAATTAGCGCGCGAGCGTGCTAAAAAATCTAACTTACATAATAAAAAATTACGTGATTGCAGAGTACATTTAGATGATGCAAAAAACTCTCGTGCGCACGAAACAACTTTATTTATTTGCGAGGGAGATTCGGCAAGTGGTTCTATTACTAAAACACGTGATGTAAATACACAAGCTGTATTTAGTTTAAAAGGAAAGCCATTAAATTCTTTTGGATTAGGTAAAAAAATAGTGTACGAAAACGAAGAGTTTAACCTATTGCAAGCTGCTTTAAATATTGAAGATAATTTAGAAGACTTAAGATATAATAATGTGGTTGTGGCAACTGATGCTGATGTGGATGGCATGCACATTCGCTTGCTTTTACTGACTTTCTTTTTGCAATTTTTTCCTGATTTAGTAAAAAATGGACATGTGTATATTTTGCAAACACCTTTATTTAGGGTGCGTAATAAAAAAGAAACAGCCTATTGTTATAATGATGAGGAACGCAAAGCTGCTATCGCAAAATTAGGACCTAAACCAGAAATTACACGATTTAAGGGACTTGGTGAAATTTCTCCAGATGAATTTAAACACTTTATTGGAAAAGATATTCGCTTAGAACCTGTGTTGTTAGATCAACAAGCATCTATACAACAATTACTAAGTTATTACATGGGAAAAAATACGCAAGATAGACAAGAATTTATTATTGATAATTTGCGAATTGAAGTGGACGCAGAAGAAGATTTATTAAAATAAGTTAAAATCGCTATATTTAAAACTTCGGAATGGTATTTGAAATGACCTAACGCACAAAAAAATAACTAAAAACCAAAAATCAAATGAAAACAATTAAAATTTTAGCAATACCTGCAATCGCATTAGTATTAGCAGCAGGTTGTAAATCAAAAAAAGCAGTATCAGTTGCCAAGCAAGAAGGATTAATCGAAATTACTACTCCTTTTGATTCAAAAGAGTATAGAAGTGATGAAGAGAATTTTCGTTCGAAGCAATCTGGAAAATCTCCTGATTTAGCAACAGCAAAAAAAATAGCATACCAAAATGCTAGAGCTGAAATGGCGGCAAACATCAACGCTACTGTAAAAAGAGTAACTGATCAATATACAAATCAAAGAACTGTAGGTAACACTCAAGAATTTGAAAATAAATTTGAAGAATTAGCACGCGAGGTAGTTAATTTAGAAATGAGTAACGTGAAAGAACTTGGTCAAAAAACTTTTCAAGATCCATCAGACAAAGCGTATATCGTTTGGATAGCTCTAGAAGCAAATAAGAAAGGTGTTTTTGATAAAATAGATGCGAAAATTTCAAGTGATTCAAAATTAAAGTTAGATTACGATAAGCAAAAATTCCAACAAATTTTTGATGCTGAAATGAAAAAAATGAGCGAAGAAGGTCGCTAATAATAAAATATCCTCAAAATCAAGAGCATCTGAAAAGATGCTCTTTAATTTTTTTAATCAAATGACTTGTCACCTCAAAAAAATAGTTGCGGTTATTTTTATAGTATTAATCGCTTCCTGTTCTGGCTCTAAGAAATATTTTAAAGCAGCTGAAAAACTTGAAAAGCAAGGATTAGTAGGTGAAGCTGCTGAATATTATTATGTTTCGCTGGAAAGAAAAAAAAATAATGTAGAGGCAAGGTTAAAATTAAAAGAAGTTGGTCAAAAACACATTAATAATCTATCTTCAAGTTTCTTTAGAGAATACAATACTCAGCAATACGAGAAGTCTATAGAAACATTTGATAAATTAAAGGAATTTACTTCAAAATCATCAATTTTAAGTGTAGAATTGAGTTATCCTTCGGCCTATCAAGATGACTATAACAAATCTTTAGATTATTACCTCAATAAGAATTATAATGAAGCAGCGAACTATGTTAATCAAAATAAATTTGAATTAGCACTTCGGAGTATATCAAAGATAAATAAATACGATTCAAATTATAAAAAAACCAAAGATTTAGAATTAACTGCAACGTGTGAGCCATTGTATTTATTGGCCATTAAAGATTTAGAAGCAAAAAATTATGCCAATGCCAATTTAAATTTAAATGCAATAAATGTAATTACCGCATCCTATAAGGACGCAAAAGAATTACTTGACTTGACAAATGATTTATTAAAAAAGAGTTTTATTATTTTTCAACCTCAAAAATCAATCGAAAAAGATATTGAAGAAAATTTATATAATAGTTTTATTGAATTTTCTTATTTACATCAAAAAAAAATAAAGTTAATTAATAATTCTCCTTTTTTATATATGCCTGGTGCTGCTGATATTACTAATGCCGGAAATATTGATTTAATTCAAGCAATTAGAAAAGCTACAGGCGCAGATTTTTTTTATGTGTATGATGTTACAAATAAAAATGAAAAAGAAACGCCTCAAACCAAAGCCGCTTCTATTTGTTACGAAAAATCTATTTTTAAAAAAGACACCATTTTTATTACTGAATTTAAACCAATAACATACAACCAAGTAAAAGCAAGGCGCAGTTATTCTTATGATTATAAGTATAAATTAATAGATGCTTTGTCAAATCAAATTGTAAGTTCTAGAAACGAAAATTGTATTTCTGCTGATAATATTGATTTTAACGAATTTGTAAAATCTACAAGAGTTCCAGCAGGAGCTTTTGTTCCAACGTATAACCTTAATATTATTTTTCCATACAATCCAGCATTAACAAATCCTGTAAATCAATTTAATCCAATAAATTGGCGAAATGGTTTTAGCAATCGTAAGGAGTTAAAATCTTTTTCTTCTTTAAAAGAGGAAACTAGTAAAAAAGCAATCAATTTATTCTCTAATACATTACTTTCTGTTATACCTAAATGATAAAAAGAATTATATATTTATTTTTTTACCTGATTTTTTCACTTAATGCGATTGTATCGCAAACTGTTGAACCAGTATTAGCTCCAAATTGGGTTAACAAAAGACCAGTAAATAGTTTTAAGTTTATTGGAATTGGTGTAGCAGATAAAACTACTGGGAACGGTTATCAAAATGAAGCGAAAAAAAATGCATTGTTTGATTTGTCTTCTGAAATAAAAGTTGATATTTCTTCCAATTCAATTTTGTATACTGCGCAAAACAACAATCAGTTTAGCGAAAATTTTAATTCTTTAATTAAATTGACCAATACTGATAATATTGAAGGCTATAAATTAGTAGATACTTATGAAAACGACAAACAATATTGGCTTTATTACGAGTTAGATAAGCAAGAATATGAAAATCAAAAAGCTAAGAAAAAGCAACTTATTGTAGCAAAAGCGGTGAATTTAATTAATGTTTCTTTCACTGATGAAAAAGAGGGAAATTTTACTGGTTGCTTAAAAAAACGAATTCAAGCTTTTGGAATTTTAAGTCCTTATTTAAATGAGGAACTAGCTTTTGAAACTTCCAATAATGTAAAAAATATTTTCGAATTATCTAATACTATTCAAAAGCAATTGCATAGCATAACACTGGCAGATACCAAGTTAAATCAAGTAATAAAACCATATCAGCCAAATTATAAGCCGATATCCTATAAGTTGGTAATAAAAAATAAAATTAATTTAGTTGATTTCCCTTTTATTGTAAAGTCTGATAATGAAAATATTAGAGTAAACGAATCAGCATCTAGCAATACTAATGGTGAAATTGAAATTAGTATTAAGTATGTAAAACCTTTAAATCAGGAGATTTATTTTACTTTAAATCCTGATATTGAAAAATTAATGAGCGGAGACAGCATCAGTAAATCGTCTATTGTGTTGCTCAAGCAATTTATTGAAACTGCGCAATTAAAAGCTTTTGCCAGAGTATCACCTATTTCAGTGTTTGTAAATTGTATCGAAAAGAAAGGTCAGGAAGAAAATGATCAAAAGATTATTGAGCCAATAGTTGCCAGTAAATTTGTAGGCGAAGAAATTAAAATAGTGGAAGCAAAAGAACTTGCAGATTTTATTATTGATGCTGAAGCCATTACATTCAAAGATATAAGTTCGGATATTTTATTTACTAACTATAATATACAGTTAGCGCAATTAAAAATAAAATTAAGTTTAAGAAATGCAACTACTAAAGAATTAATTTATAGTGCTGAGGTTTCGGATATTTATGGTTATGGCAACTCCCAAGAAACAGCATCTTTAAATGCTTTTCAAAGTGATAAATTAAAAACAAAATTAAATGAGAGTTTGTTTTTTTTAAAACGCAAACTCATTGTATATTAAGTTTGTTTTAGGAATTTTCTTTAGTTTTTCAATTAAAGAAATTAAACTTAAAATCAATTAGTATTTTAGAATAATATATTAAAGAACAATTTAGTAAGGAAGATAAAAATGGAAGAAAATAATAATGATAATCATAACGAATTGGGAACCGTTAAACATGTTTCGGGCATGTTTAAAACTTGGTTTATTGATTATGCCTCTTATGTAATTTTAGAGCGTGCGGTACCAGCCATGGAAGATGGTTTAAAGCCAGTACAACGCCGTATTTTACATAGCATGTGGGAATTAGAAGATGGTCGCTATAACAAAGTGGCTAACTTAATTGGTAATACGATGAAGTATCACCCGCATGGAGATGCTAGTATTGGCGATGCATTAGTGGCAATAGGTCAGAAAGATTTATTGATTGATATGCAAGGTAACTGGGGTAATATTTTAACAGGAGATAGCGCAGCTGCCCCACGTTATATTGAAGCACGATTATCAAAATTTGGACAAGAAGTTATTTTCAATCCAAAAACTACCAATTGGGGATTAAGTTATGATGGTCGGAATAAAGAGCCGCTTACTTTGCCCGTTAAATTTCCTTTAGTATTAGCGCATGGTGTAGAAGGTATAGCCGTTGGTTTGGCTACTAAAGTACTTCCTCATAATTTTTGTGAATTAATTGATGCATCTATTCAAATTTTACGTGGACGAAAAGCAGTTATATTCCCAGATTTTATTACGGGAGGTATAGCAGATTTTAGCGATTACAAAGATGGATTGCGTGGCGGTAAAGTAAAAATTAGAGCACGAGTTAAAGAGTTAAATCCTAAAACATTAATAATTACTGAAATTCCTTTTGGAACAACAACAGGTTCTTTAATCGATTCGATTTTAGCAGCTAACGATAAAGGTAAAATTAAAGTGAAAAAAGTAGAAGATAATACTTCTGAAAATGTGGAGATTTTAATTCACTTGCAACCAGGTATTTCTCCCGATAAAACGATTGATGCCTTGTATGCATTTACAAATTGCGAACTAAGTATTTCTCCAAATGCTTGTATCATTGAAGATAAAAAACCTCGCTTTGTTGGTGTTAGTGAAATATTAAAAATCTCTACGCATCAAACTCTGGCATTATTAAAACGAGAGTTAGAGATTGAACAAAGTGAGTTAGAAGAGAAGTGGCATTTTTCATCTTTAGAAAAAATATTTATTAAGGAAGAAATGTATATTGAATTTAAACAATATACAAATAAAGAAACCTTATTTGAATATTTATACGAGTGCTTTAAGCCTCATAAAAAGAAATTAATAAGAGAAATAACAGATGAAGATTTAAATCGTTTGACTCAAATTCCAATGATTCGTATTACCCGTTTTGATAGCATCAAAGCTGAAGAACATATGAAGGACTTGGATAATAAAATTGCTATTGTAAAAAATCATTTATTAAACTTAACTGATTATGCGGTTGAGTATTTTAAAAATCTAAAGAAGAAATACGGCGCAGGTAAAGAACGTAAAACTGAAACGAAAGAGCTTGAAACTATTGTAGCCACCGAAGTAATAATGGCTAACGAAAAACTTTATGTAAATCGTGCTGAAGGTTTTGCTGGAAAGAGTTTAAAGAAAGATGAATTTGTTTGCGATTGCTCTGATTTAGACGATATTATTGCATTTACAAAAGATGGAAAGATGAAAGTTTTTAAGGTGTCGGATAAAGTTTTTATTGGAAAAGACATCATCTACATTGCTATCTTTAAAAAGAATGATGAGCGAACTACCTATAACTTGATTTATAGCGATGGGCCAAAGGGAATTACATTTATTAAAAGGTTTAATGTTACTGGTATTACGCGTGAAAAAGAATATGATTTAACCAAAGGAACTCCAAATTCATTTGTTCATTGGTTTACAATTAATCCTAATGGCGAAGCCGAAAAAGTACAGGTTATCTTAAAACCGGTTAGTGGTTTACGTAAAATGGAATTAGATGTAGATTTTGCTGATATACCTGTAAAAGGTAGAACTTCAACTGGAAATATTGTTACAAAATATGCTATTAAAAAAGTTTTATTAAAAACAAAGGGTGCTTCTACTTTAGCCGCTGAAGATTATTGGTTTAACGATGCCGTACATCGTTTAAATAAAGAAAGTAAAGGAACGTATTTAGGAAAGTTTGCTGGAGAGGATAAGATTTTAACAGTAACTAGTAATGGGTTTTATAAATTATATACGTACGAAGTTTTAAATCATTTTGATGACGATATTGTACTTATCGAAAAATATTATCCTGAGTTAGTACTGTCTTGTATTTATTATGATGGCGAAAGTAAATCTTATATTACGAAGCGTTTTATTCCAGAAAATACAACTACTAAAACATTAATTATTACTGAGAATGAAAATTCTCGTATTGAGTTAGTCACTTCGCAAATCCTACCAATTGTTGATATTAAATTCAATAAGGAAAAAGATAAAGTGATTCCTGACGAAGCAGTTAATTTAGTGGAATTTGCTCCAATGGTGAATATGAAAGCCAAAGGAAAAAAATTAACATCTTACAAAGTAAAAGAAATTAATTTACGTATATCTGAAGAAATTATTTTAGATGATTATGAGGAAGAAGATGAAAATATTGGTGAAAATGGTATGTCGCCAATGGAACTGCATAGAAGAGCAATGGAGAAATTAGATCCTAATAATTTTAAAGGAAAAGATGGGCAAATTAATTTTGAATTTTAAATAAAGCTGATGCATCCTACGTCACCCTGAACTTGTTTCAGGGTATCGTGAGATGCTGAAACAAGTTCAGCATGACAATATGTTCTTATACAACCTCGGCATACACTTATTTAAGTTGGGATTACAATTGGCTTCGCCATTTAATCCCAAAGCTAAGTCGTGGCTAGAAGGTCGAAGAAACTGGCAAGTGAATTTGAGAAACAAAGTTGAGGTTTTAAAATTAGAAAATGCCATTTGGTTTCATTGTGCTTCTTTAGGAGAGTTTGAGCAAGGCAGGCCAGTCATTGAAAAAATCAAAAAAGAAAATCCTCAGCAAAAAATAGTCTTAACATTTTTTTCGCCGTCTGGTTATGAGATTCAAAAAAATTATCCTTTTGCTGATTTAGTAACGTATTTGCCTCATGATACAACTTCTAATTCAAAAGCGTTTTTAGCAATCTTAAAACCTAAACTCGCTATTTTTGTGAAGTATGAGTTTTGGTTAAATTATTTATTTGAATTAGAGAGAAAAGAAATTCCCGCTTTTTTAATTTCGACGGTTATTAAAAAACACCAATCCTTTTTTAAATGGTATGGTGGCAATTTCAGAAGAGCTTTAAAAACCTACAAAATAGTTTACACACAAGATGTTCATTCAATAAAATTATTAAGAGTATTGAAAGTAGGCACTGGTGTTTTGGCTGGAGATACACGATTTGATAGGGTTTTGCAAATTTGTTCATCTCCAAAACAAATAAAGGAAATCGAAGATTTTGCTGAAGATTCTTTTGTGATTATAGCAGGAAGTTCTTGGCAAAAAGACGAAGATTATTTAATTGAGTCTTATATTCAATTAAAAGAAAAACATCCTTATTTAAAATTAATTATTGCTCCTCACGAAATCGATAAAAAGAATATTGATCGCTTAAAAAATCTTTTGTACAAAAATCAATTACCTTTTCATTTATTTTCTGATAATCCTCCAGCATATACAGATTCAATTTTAGTAGTGAATGCCATTGGTTTTTTATCTTCTATTTATCAGTACGGCAAGGTTGCTTTTATTGGTGGGGGTTTTACGAATGGTATACATAATATTTTAGAGCCAACCGTTTATGGCTTGCCAGTTTTATTTGGACCAAACTATAAGAAGTTTAATGAAGCATTTGAAGTAATTGATTTAAATGCGGGCTTTGTTGTGAATGATGCTAATGAATTAACAAAACAATTAAGCACACTAATAGAAGATAAAAAAGTGTTGTCTGAATCTTCTCGATTAGCTAAAAACTATGTGCTTAAAAACTCTGGGGCTACACATAAAATTGTTGAAGACTTAAAGTTTCATCTATGATCCTAAATAGAGGTAACAAAATACGGTGATTAATAAAATCCCGATCACATCTAAAACTAAACCGACTTTAAACATATCTTTTATATCAATGCGTTTTGTTCCAAATACAATGGTGTTTGCTGCTGTAGCTACAGGTAACATAAAACCTAAAGAAGCGGCAAAGGTCGCTGGAATCATTAATAACAAAGGTGGTAAGTCTAAATCTTTTTGTAAGGCAATCATTACTGGAATAGCTAATTGAATACTGGCAATATTAGAAGCAAATTCACTAATAATAGTGACTATCACACATATTCCTAATATGATAAAAAAGATTGGAACACCTTTTAAAGCAGTTAAACACTGAGCCAACCAATCACTTAAGCCTGATACATCAAAGCCATAAGCCAAGGCAAAACCACTACCAAACATTAAAATGATATCGTAACGAATTTTTTTAGCGTCCTCCCATTCTAGTAAAGCTTCTCCTTTATTTTTTTTGCTTGGTATTAAGAATAAGAGTAGTGCCGCTAAAATTGCTACGGATGCATCGTCTACTAATTTTGGATTTGAAAACAAATGATTCCAACCTTTATACGTAAATGATTCAAATGCAATATCTGAGCGTGTAAACCATAATAGCATGCAGCTTACAAAAATACTTGCTATCCATTTTTCTTCATAAGAAAATTTACCAAGCGTGGTATAATGATTTTTAAAATGATTTTTTCCTAAGTTCGTAATAGTTACTTTTTTTCGTAAATAATAAAATCGCAATACGAAAAAAGTGGCTGTTAAAAACAAGGCGGATAAAGGAAATCCAATTGAAGCCCATTTTAAAAAGTTTAAATCATTTAAATCAGGAAAAGCTTCTTTGTAGGCTTTGAAGAAATACATGTTTGGAGGAGTGCCAACAGGTGTGGCCATACCACCAATAGTTGCCGAAAATGCTAAGCCTAATAAGATAGCAGCTGCAAATCTTCCTTTACTCTTTTCTCCGTTAATAAACTCATCCGTTTCACTAATTAAAGCCATTACAGCGCCAAATAACATCATGGTGGTTGCAGTATTCGAAATCCAATTACTAATTAAATAAGAGGACAGCATCACACCTAATAATATATGGTGAGGTTTAGTGCCAACGATGGACAATATTTTAATGGCAATACGTTTATGTAGATGCCATTTTTCGATGGCAAATGCCAACATAAATCCTCCTATAAATAAAAATATAATACTGTCGGTATATTGCTGAGCTACCGACTTAGTATCAGCTATTCCTAATAAAGGCATTAATAAAAAAGGAATTAAAGCAGTAACTGCTAAATGAACAGCTTCTGTAAACCACCATAAGCTCATCCAAACTGCCATACCTGCCATTAAACTTACTTTGGGATTCGCAGGATCTAAATCCGTGAATAGCCAAATTAAACACGCTGCAAATGGGCCTAAAAGAATTAAAAGATATTTTGATATATTTTTGTCCATTTTATAATATAACAAATTTAGTATTTTAACTTTACCAAAAAATTATTAATGCCGATGCGAATTATATTTATGGGAACACCTGAATTTGCTGTTGCAAGTTTAGATATATTAGTTCAAAACAATTATGAGATTGTTGGTGTGGTTACTGTGCCTGATAAACCAGCAGGGCGTGGGCAGCAGTTACAACAATCAGCGGTAAAAAAATATGCGTTAGAAAAAGGCTTACATATATTACAACCCGAAAAATTAAAAGACGAGGCGTTTATTAATGAATTAAAAAAATTAAATGCTGATTTACAAATTGTTGTTGCTTTTAGAATGTTACCTGAAGTGGTTTGGAATATGGCACCTTTAGGAACCTATAATTTACATGGATCTTTATTGCCTAAATACAGGGGAGCTGCGCCCATTAATTGGGCTGTAATTAATGGTGAAACGGAAAGTGGTGTTACTAGCTTTAAATTAAAGCACGAGATAGATACAGGTAATATGTTGTTTCAAGCAAAAGCTCCTATAAGTAAAACAACTACAGCTGGTGAGTTACACGATACATTAATGCATGTTGGTGCTGATTTAATTTTAAAGACTGTAAAAGCAATTGAAAGTGGTAGCTACGAATTAAAACCACAAGACGATACACAAAGTATTCACGCGCCAAAATTATTTAAAGAGACTTGTAAAATTAATTGGAACAATTCAGCTGAAAAAATATATAATTTAATACGCGGACTTTCGCCTTATCCCGCTGCGTTTACAGAGTTTGTAGATAAGAACCATCAAACGCTTAGTATAAAAATTTTCATATCAGAGATGGAAGAGAGTAATCACACTTTAACATCAGGTACAGTAATAACCGATAGTAAAACATTTTTGAAAGTGGCGTGCAGTAATGGATACATCTATGTAAAGGAACTGCAAATGGCTGGAAAGAAACGAATGTTAGTAGAAGAATTTTTGCGTGGTTTTAAAATCGATTCTGATTTTAAATTTTCATAGTCTGTATTTGCCTGTTATTACTGGGCTGTAGGGTATGATAGTTTTAGTCTGTCATTAAATATGTTCACCCTGAGAGGAGTTGAAGAGTAATTTTTTTATATACCTTATATATGTATACATCTATATATAAGGAAAGTCTTTATTAATAGTATATGACACTTATATAAGGTTGAAAAGGGTTATTAATTGACATTTTAGAGATTTCCTGTCGCCGAAAGTCCCATTATAATAGAGATACAGGGCATATTTATTAACAAAGTGCGATTTTATTAACAAAACAAGTACTTTTTTTTATAAAACACTTGACAAATGAGGATTAGCGTATACATTTGTAATGTAATTAATTTAGAAAGTTTAACCCTTAAAAACAAAACAAAATGAACAAAGCAGAATTAATCGAAGCAATTGCAAACGGATCAAAATTAACTAAAGCTGACTCAGGTCGTGCATTAGATTCAGCTATCGAAGCTATTAGCAAAGCGTTAAAAAAAGGAGATCGTTTATCTTTAGTAGGATTTGGATCTTTCTCAGTAGCTAAGCGTGCTGCACGTTTAGGACGTAACCCTCAAACAGGAAAAGAAATTAAAATTGCTGCTAAAAAAGTAGTAAAATTTAAAGCTGGAACTGAGTTAGCTACTAGCGTTAATGGAGCAAGTGCAAAAAAAGCAAAATAATTAGGAAACTAATTAATCAACTAACCCTCAAGCTTTGCTTGGGGGTTTTTTGTTTTGTGTATTTTGAATAGGAACACGTATAGCGCTATTTAAACGGATAAGAACAGATTTATTGTGTTGTTATAATAGAAGCCGCGTTCATCAGTTTAATCCGTTAAATCCGCGTTCCTATTTGAATAAACTCTAATTAAATCGTATTTTTATAATCATGATCGACAGACAGCGTATAGAACCCTTTTCGAAATTAGAACTACTTGCCAAACAAGTGGTAGAAGGTTTTATTACAGGCTTACATAAAAGTCCTTTTCATGGTTTTTCTGTAGAGTTTGCTGAACATCGTATTTATAATCCAGGAGAAAGTACTAAACACATTGATTGGAAATTATTTGGGAAAACAGATAAGTTATTCATCAAGCGTTACGAAGAAGAAACAAATTTACGTTGTCAAATTATTATTGATACGTCAAATTCTATGTTGTTTCCTTTAGATCAAAAAAAAGATGGAACCTTAAATAAATTATCTTTTTCGGTTTATGCAGCTGCTGCTTTATTGCAGTTATTGAAAAATCAACGAGATGCTTTTGGGTTGACTTTGTTTGATACAGAAGTATATAAACACTTTAACGCCAAAGCAAATCCTACTCAACAAAAAATGATTTATCATGAGTTGGAGGAGTTGCTTAATAAAACGGTTTATGAAGAAGCTTCTACAACTCAATCGGCTAAGGCATTAGACCAAATTGCGGAAATTATTCATAAACGTTCGTTGGTAGTTATTTTTAGTGATTTATTTGAAGATCAATCCCACTTGGAATCTATTTTTGCTGCACTTCAACATTTAAAATACAAAAAACATGATGTGGTTTTATTTCATGTAACGGATAAAAAGCAGGAGATGGATTTTGAATTTGAAAATCGCCCTTACCATTTTATTGATATTGAAACTAAAGAAGAAATCAAATTAAATCCAAATCAGATTAAAGAGATGTACACTCAAAAAATTACGGAGTACACCGAATCTATTAAGCTCAAATGCGGACAATACAAAATTGATTTCGTAGAAGCTGACATTAACCAAGGCTTTGATACAGTTTTACAAACTTATTTGGTAAAACGTGCAGCGATGTTGAGGTAATGTTTTGGAGCTTTGCCTAGTGCGGTTTGAAACATTTTCTTACCGAAATATTACTGACAAAGCTAACTGCTTTTGCAAATGCTTATACTGCCGCTCGCATAGGAGGCACTGTTAGCTCCTGCTTTTTTTTCAGTTATAGTATTTAATTCTTAATGAGTTTTGTCGTCTGTGACGCATTACCATTATATATTTTCAAAAAATATAAACCATCTGACAGTGAGGAAAAATTTTGCGTATTGATTTGTTTGCCTTTCCAAATAATTTGTCCTGTTAAATTTAATAGTTCATAATATTCGTTTTCCAGTTTACCCTCTATGTTGATAGACGTCGTAAATGGGTTCGGGTATACATTTAGACTTTTTAGCGTTTCGATGTTTTGAATTCCAGTAGCTGAACACAAATTTAGCATATTAAAAACACCAGTGTCAACAACACAGTTTTGCAATTTCATATTAACGATAAAATTATTAATACCGTTTTGCATTTGCACCGCAGTTACTGTTGGTGTATTATATGTTGCCCACAACATTGAATTGTTCCAGTCAGGATGATTGTTTACATTAAGGCTGTGTGGATTCTGAAAGCCTACTGTCACAGTTTTCCAAGTCCAGAATGCTTGACCACTTATTTTATTAGCAGGATTTCTTAAAATGGTTGTCAATTTATTCTGCATCCCTCCTAAAGTGTCTTCACCCCATTCGCCGCACCAAATTGGAACATTTAAGGAATTAGAAAGTGCTGTCCAAGCTGGGATATTAGGAGCACTGAAAAAGAAGGTGTAATAATGAAATTGGAAACACATATTTGGATCAGGCAGTGAGGTATACATTGAGAAGTCTTGAGCGTAATTATTCCCTTCAAGCATGATCATGTGATTGCTGTCAACTGTTCGGATTTCTGTTATTATACTGCTATATAGATTAACTAAATCGGGCCACCACCAAATATTTGGTTCGTTTAATAAATCGTAAGAAGCAATTATACCTCGATTTTTATATCTATTTGCAATTGCCTTCCAAAGTTGAATCGTTCTGTTTTTATTCACTGGTGAGTTCCATAAATCAATAGAATCAGGATCCGCTATAAAATGCGTTGCTTGACCTCCAGGCGCAGCATGCATATCCAGCACAGCATATACATTATAATCTTCGCACCAGTCTAAAACACTATCAAGAATAGCCCAGCCTTGTTGCTTGTAAACATATGGATTTGCATCATCTTCTAATAAGTTATGATTAAATGGAATACGAACAACATTGTAGCATTCTTGCGAAATCTTTTTGATATCTGCTCGAGTGATGTAGTTTTTATAAACGGAGTCTCTGAAATTATTAAATGCAGTTGGACCAACTATTGAAGTCATCTTGTTGATAATATCTTTTTCAGAAATCAGTCCACCGCCCCACATTAATCCTTCCCACATCAACCATGAACCTATATTCACGCCATCAAGATTAATTGGTGTATTTTGACCATTATGTATTTGTTGGCCATTGCGATGCACAAAAGAGGTATTGTTCCAAATGGCCTGTGCATGGATTTTATTTACTGAAATAAGAAGTACTAACAATAAAAGTAGATTTCTTGTCAGGTCACTAATTGTTTTTTTACTCATATTTTGTTTCATTGTCTGTTGTCAATTAAGGTTGCAGCTAACTAATCGCTAAGAGTCATCAATTCATTTACAATCATTTGTAAATAATTATAATTACTTAAGACGTTTAGTTTTCATAAATATATAAATTTTTGACCTAAAAAAACTCATCTACCAAAAGCAGATGAGTTTTTAATGAATTACTCCTGTAAATTATTTACCTGCTGGTGCAGTATAATATTTTAATGCCTCAGGCATAAAGGCTTTTAAATCGGCTATACGTGTAGCATCGCTCGGATGGGTACTTAACAACTCTATTGGTTTTGCGCCACCACTAGCTGCCGCCATACGTTCCCAAAAACTTACTGCTGCATTAGGATCATAACCACCCATGGCGGCAAATATTAATCCCATTTTATCAGCTTCTGTTTCGTGGTTACGGCTGAATTTAAGCATGCCTAATTGTGAGCCAATACCAAAGGATTGTTGAAATAAAGCTTGTGTTAAAGCTGGCTTAGTTTGCGTAGCAGCGCCTAATGCTGCGCCTCCTAATTGCACTAACATTCCATTACTCATTCGCTCACTTCCGTGGCGTGCAATAGCGTGTGCAATTTCGTGCCCCATAACCACAGCTAAGCTAGCTTCATCTTGTGTTACAGGTAAAATACCTGTATATACTACTACTTTTCCACCAGGCATACACCAAGCATTTACTGCTGGGTCTTCTACCACATTAAATGCCCACTGAAAACCATCTAATTGAGAACTTAATCCTTTATCAGCATAATATTTTTCAACTGCTTTTTGAATTTTTATACCGATACTTCTTACCATTACTAAACGTTTGTCTGTATCAGGTAATGGTTTATTGGTTGCTAAAAATTTATCGTATTCCGAATAGCTCATGGTCATCATTTCGCTTTCGGTTACCAAGTTTAATGAACGACGACCGGTAATAGCATTTTTTTGACAAGCAATAAAAATAGCTCCAATAATAGAAGCTGTAATGATTATTTTTTTCATAAATTTTTTAGTTTATTTCTGCACTTAAGCCTTTTTCTAAAAGAGTTTCGCAAATGGGTTTTAATTTGTTTATGGGGCCTTGTTTTACAACGCACTTACCAGTGAAATGAACCAGTGTAGCGCATTGCTCTGCTTGTATGGTATCATGTCCACAATATTTTGTTAAGCACTCAATTACCCATTCAAAGGTATTTACATCATCATTAAATAAAATGATGTTATTTTCTTGTTTTTCTTTTGTAATGACATCGAGTTCTAGTAACTCTTCTGTGTCTGTATAATTATTCGTCATCATACTACAAAATTAATAAATAATGCTATGCAGAGGTTGTTAATTTATTGCATTTTTTAATGGTAATAGAACACGGATGACACAGATTAGACAGATTTTCGCTGATTATTTCATGAAATAGTGTATCAGCTAATATCACACATTTATCATACCTTGGTAGGGGTGCGGCTGGCTTTGGCAATTCGGAGCGAACCACCTTTCTGGGGAGCTAATGCGTGACAAATGGTGGTTGGCGAATTGCCTTGAATTTTTGTTTCTTTTTGTTCAAGCAAAAAGAAAAGTAAAATTGATTATAGTTTTGGTTAGTCCATTAATTTAAACTGAAAAATATATGGAACTTAAAATTATCGACTCAAATATTGAGTTGCTTCAGCGCCGTATATTTTTTTACCGTCTTTATATACGGTAATATAAGCGTCTATAATACCAACAGAAATAGCTTCATCTTTTAATTTTTTAGCAAATGAAGCTGCTGTAAAGTTTCCGATGGTGTAAATATATAAGCCATTAATTACGACATTTTGTACTGGCCAGGTTTTAATATTTAAGAATTTAGAAGCCACTTCATTTGGTACTTGATTTTTATATGCTCCAATTTGTACTTTAAACGAAATTCCAGCTTCATCTGTTTTAACACCATTTTCGGCAGTAGGAGCAGGACCAGACGTAACACCATTTGAGAAAGCAGCCACCGTTGGAGTAGGTGTTGCGCTAGTTGTTATTGCAGTAGTATTATTTGTTGGAGTGGTAACTGTGTTATTTGTAATTATTGCAGGACTAGAAGCGCCACCAAAAATAATAGGATTTTCTGCTTCCATTTTTAGGTTTGTGTTTTCTGTTTGCAGTTTTTGCCCTTCAGCAAATGGAATACGTTTAGCATTGTAATAAGCCGATACAAAGGCATCTTTTACACCTAAGTCAACTACTTTACGTTTATCTCCTAATAATCTATCTTTCTGATTATATATACCAGCTGTGTAACGGTATAGTCCACTAGGTAACTTCTCTGTATAAATTGGTTTTAAATTAAATAATTGTCCGCGTGTTACTTGTTTTGAGTAAACACCAATTTGAACAGTGTACAATAAACCATTCATTTTCTCTAACTCGTTAGTTACTTCAGCAGGTTGAGAGTCTGTCGCATTATTAGTAACGTTAGCAGTAGGGGTTGTAAATGTATTTCTTGGCACGTTAGAATTAGCGGTAATGCCAGCACTTGTATTGGCTGTTGGTTCAACAGTTTGTCCTGCCGCTTTTGCTTTATCAGCTGCTTCGCTTAAGTTAATACGTTTGCCATTATAATAAGCAACTACAAAGGCATCGCTATAACCTAAATTTCTTAAATCATTTTTAACGGCGTTTGCACTTCCGTATTGTTCAAAATTACCAGCCATGTAACGGATGTATCCGCTTGGTGTAGTTTGAGCAATTACTGGTGTTAATCCTTTAAAGGTATTGTTTGGTAAAGGTGCCTTAAATGCTCCAATTTGAACCTTGAAAACTAAACCATCAGGAATTTTTTCGTCAATTGGAATTGGTTTATCTGCAGTGTATGCATTATTAGGTTTCACTTCTAATCCTTCTACTTTTAATGTTATAACAGGTGTATTAGCAGTTGTGTTATTTCCTGTTGTATTGTTTGTTGTATTGTTTGGTTTGTTAGAGTTAGTTGCGGCATTATTATTAGTTGCATTATTGTTATTGCCAGCGACATTGTTACTACTAGCAGTATTTCCATTATTCGTGCTGTTGTTATTTGCAGCACTGTTGTTATTATTAACATTTGGATTAGCATTTGTAGCAATAGCATTTGAATTGGTAATTTGATTTAAATTGTTCAATGCCTCTATGCCATATTTATTAGCGTCAATTAATAAATTTTTCTTAGCTCCTAAATCATTAGTTTGATTAGCTTTTGTAAATGTTTCTTGTTTTTTAGTAAATGCTGTTTGCGCTTTTGTTTTTAAATTATTTTGTGCAGCATTTAATGTTACTGGCACTGCATTTAAACGAGTATTATATTCTTTATCATTTGCTTGTGCTAGTAAAGTTAAACCATCTACATGCGCTTGATTATTTGTATTTAATGTGTTTTTAGTTTCATTTAGTTTAGTAAGTGCTTCAGGATTTTCTGTAGCAACATTTGGTTTTTTAGTAATATAAGTTGGGAATTGTTTTTTGTAAATATCTAACAAAGTTTGTTGTTTAAATAAAGCTTGAAATTCTTTTTCTTCGGCATTACTATAACCACCAAGTTTTGCACCATCGGTAGGGTAGGCATTAGCTTCTTCTCTTAATTTAATTGCTTGATTTAAAAATAAATTAGCTTCATTGGTAATCATATCAGCTGAACTTAATTCAGGAATATTTTTGCCTTTTGCCATTTGTGCTAATTCTTCTAGGCTTTGTTTGTTAGCTTCGAAAGTTGCTTTATTTAATTGTTGTTGTTTTTGACTAGCTTCTACTTTTTTACTTAAGGCCGTTGCTTCTAATGTTTTTGCTTCATTAATATCTTTATCTTTTTCTGCACCAGTTTTTGTAGCGGATGATTTTCTTAAAGCTAAAGCATCATCATTCATTTTATCAGCTTGAGATAAGATAGATGTAATTGCTGACTGATCCAATGTTTCGCCCGAAGTATTAATAGATGCTAATTGACTTGCATTATCTAAACTGGAAGCAATAGCTTTGTCTTGTTCTAAAGCGGCGTTTATTTTTTCTGTAGCTTGGTCTTTTAATGTTTTTGCTTCCGAATCAATATATGGGTTAAAAGTTAATAGGTTTGATTCATTAGGATTGTTTAAACTGTTTTTTAAAGCTAATGCTTCGGCTGCAGCAGCATTTCCTTTTGTATTAGTGGGGTTTATTGAAGTGTTAGTACTAACCTCATTATTAGGAGTTATGGAGTTTGTTCCATTTGAATTTGTGTTGCTACTACTATTATTATTTGTTGAAGCAACAGAGTTAGTACTTACTCCATTTTCATTAGTATTAGAAACGTTATTGGTAGCCACAGAATTAGTACTAGTCACATTGCTATTTGTATCAGCTATCGAATTTGTGCTAGTAGCATTGCTATTAGTTGTAGCTACCGAATTTGTATTAGAAGCGTTGTTATTAGTTGCAACAGTGTTTGTGTTTGCTGAATTAGTTGCAGCTACTGTATTTGTAGTTGTTGCATTTGGATTATTTGTTCTGTTAGCATTTGTAGCATTAACCGTATTGCTGTTAGCTGCATTTGTATTATTTGCGGCAATGGCAGCAGTATTATTTGTAGTTAATTCTGTTGCTTCAGATAGTGCTTTAATAGCAGCGATTTCTTTTTCGTTTGCTTGTAGTAATAAGTTTGCCTTTTCAGCAGGAGTTTTTGCTGTTAATGACTGACCGATAAACGCCTTTGCTTCTGTGTTTAATTTTTCGGATGTTGCTTTTAAATCTTGTGCTTGTTTATTGTCTGCTTTACTAAATGAAGGATTTTTAGCGAGTTTATCACTTTGTAATTTTAATTCGTTTTGATTAGCCTTACTTAATGCTAAGTAAGCATCTACTTGTAACTGAGTAGTTTTTGTAATTTCATTATTTACATTAGCAATAGCATCAGCAGGGTTGGAACCAGCATCTAAAGGTTTTACTTGATAAGTAGGGTTTGCTTTAGATAAAATATCTAATGCTTTTTGTTGTTTAGCAAGCGCTTCATTTTCTTTTTCTTCTACATTACTTAGTCCGCCAAGTTTAGCAGCGCCAGATGGATAAGCATCTGCTTCTGTACGTAATTTTTGAGCTTGCTTAAAGTTTAAGGCAGCTTCATCCACTAACATATTTGCTTGCGAAATGGCATCGCTTGTTTTTGCTCCATTTACTTTTTGAAGTTCTGCTAAGTTGCTACTATTATTTTCAAACGTTGCTTTGTTTTGTTTTTGAGCAAGAACAGAAGCTTCTAGTTTTTTATCGACGGATAGTTTTTCGTTATCAGTAGCTTGTTTTATTAAGACATCTTTTTCGGTACCTGATTTTGTAGCAGATTCTTTTCGTTGTTCAAAAGCTTTATTATTTAAGGCTTCTGCTTCGTTTAGTAATGTTTCTGGTTTGCCATTAGAACTGTTTTTAATAGCAGTTTCGGTTTTTGAGATAGTGTTGTTTAAGGCTATTTCACTTTGCTTTGCCGCATCAAATTTTTGAGTTGATGCTTGCTTCAAAACAACTGATGTATTTTCTTTATAATCATTGTAATTAAAAATTTGGTTAGCGGCAGTTGAATTGGCGTTTAATTCTTTTTTTAAATTATTTAATTCGTTTAAAAAAGCTGAATTATCTGTTCCTGCGCTCGTATTAATTGGTTTAATGGTTTCATTACTGGTTGGCGCATTAGCACTAATAGCATTGTTATTTCCATTTGCTGAATTCGTTCCATTGTTATTTATAGCATTAGCGTTCTCGTTTGCCGCATTGTTGTTATTTGCAATTGCATTATTGTTTTCATTACCTGTTGAATTATTAGCATTGCTGTTGATGTTATTAGCACTAACTGATGTAGTATTGTTACTTGTAGCGTTAATATCATTACCATTGTTACTGGTCGCATTATTAGAGTTTGTTGCAATAGCATTTTCGTTGCCATTGTTATTTTTATTATTGGCGGCTATCGTATTGCTGTTTGTTACGCTGGTAGTATTATTTTCGTTTGCTATCGCATTTCCATTAGCAGAATTGTTTTCGTTGGCAGAATTAATGTTTGTTGAATTTGTAGTGGTGCTCGAGTTATTATTTGCAATGGCATTACTTTCTAGTTTGTTGATAGCAGAATTATTTGAAGCTATTGCTTTATCATTATCAATTTTTAGTTTTTCTAATTTTTTTATTTCATCATTAATGTTCTTTTTATCGGCAGTATTCGTTGTTTTAGATAATTCATTTTTGTTAAGAGCAATTAAATCATTTACATCTTTATTATATGTTTTTAAAATTTCATTTTGTTTAGTAATACTTTCTTTATTTGAATTATCTATTGGTGTTTCATTTATTTTTGAAGTGTATTTGCTAGTAATACCCTCGTAAGATAATGCTGTTGCATTTTTGTTGGTATTATCAATGTTTGAATTTGAATTATTTGGATTTGAAGTTGTGTTGTTGTTGCTTATCGATGTCGCATTTCCATTCTCATTTCCATTTGTGTTGTTATTTATAGCAACGCCATCTGTTTTTTCGTTTAATATTTTAGCAGCAATTTGCAGTTCTTGATTTACACCTTCAACTTCTTTTTTGAGAGATTCGATTTTTTGGTTGTTAGTAGCAAGGTCTTTGTTTTTTAAATCAATCTCCGAGTTAATTTCGCGAATTTGAGCAGATATATTTTCTTTTATGGATTTATCGTTTTCGTTTGCTAAATCTTTTTCTAAATTTTCAGTTTCACTTTTTAGTATATTTATTTCAGAAACGATTCCATTATTTTTCTTTTCCGAATTAATTAATTCTTGTTGCTTTAATTCAGATTCTGCTTTTAAAGAAGTTAATAATTCGCTTGATTGATTTTTTTGTTTAGATAAATCATCTAATTCTTTTTGAATGCTCTCTAATTTTGTTAATGCTTCTTTATTGTTCTTGTTTTTAATTACAGTTTCTAACTGTGTGATGTATTGATTGGTTAAATCTGCTTCTTTTTGCTGTGTATTAGCATCTACTTCAAGTTTTTTAGCGATGTTTGTAGCTGTATTAGCAACTGCAGAGGCAATTTTAGCGTCTTCTTTTAATTGATTGGCTTTAGCTAATTCTTCATTCTTTTTTGCTACATCAGTTATAGCATTCGCATTTTCAATTGTTGTTTCTGCTTCTTTTTCTATAGCAACCGATTCGGCTGTTTTTTGAGTAGCTAATCCAAAAGCATCCTGAGCTTCTTGTTTTAATTTGGTGGCTTCATCGCTGGCTTCTTTGGCATCCATTTTAGCAATGGATAGTAATTGTTCGTTTGTTACATTTTTATTAGTATTAGTTTTTGGTTCTGTTTCGTTACTGCCACTAACAGTTGGGTTATTGGTGCCAACTGCATTTAAGTTTTTGTTATCATCACCTGTTGTTTGATTTTTATTAGCATCTTTAATTAAGTTATTGTTGTATTGTTCATTTTCATTAACTTCTAGTTTTGCTTTCTTTTCAATTAAATCTATCATCATGCTGTAATTTTCATCAGTAACAGAACCATCAAAGTAGTTAATGATTTTTAATATTTTTTTATCATAAGAGATTACTTGTTTGTATGGTTTTAAGGTATAAGCAACTGGTATATTTACAGCATCGGATTGAGTAGGAATACCAGGGGTTTCAACAGTGAATATGAATTTACCACCATTAGGTAATTCCATATTATAATCACCATTTTCGCCAGCTTGAAACGTACCTGCAATCTGTCCGTCGGCCATATTTTTTACTGTAATTTTTGATTTAATACTTTGCGAAGCTTCTTCTTTTACCACCATGCCTTTCATCACAGCAAAATTCATCGGACGGCGTTCCGTATTGATTTTTAATACATCCAGTTTTCCAAATGGGCTATATCTTCCTGTACTAAAGAAAGCAGTTTTTTCAAGAGAATCGGTTACAAATAAAATATCGTCATCTGGTGAGTTGATAGGAAACTCTAAATTCTCAGGCTTAGTCCAAGTTTGTGTTTCGGCATTGTATGTCGTTTTAAAAACATCATAACCTCCCATGCTGTTATGACCTTTAGAACTGAAGTAAAGAGTATTGCCATTTGGATGAAGAAATGGATAGTCCTCATCAAATTCTGTATTGATAGAAGCAGGAAGCATGGTTGGTTTACTCCAACTACCATTTGGCAATTTATTGACATAAAAAATATCTCTTCCATTACTACCACCTTCGCCGTAGCTTGAATAATAAAGCCTTTCGCCACTACGAGGCAAATAAACAACCGATTTATCTTTTTTCTTTTTATCGTAACCCGATTTGTACTCGTCGGGTTTTACTAATAATTTCCCTCCAATTTCTTTTACATCATAACCTTTAAAATAATCAGCTTCGTTTAATTGTTTTTTATTAATAACCACTAAGTCTGTTAAATTAGAGAGTAATCGTTTGCCGTTTTTACAAGCTTGTATTTCTCTATTAACTTGCAGTCTCTCAATAGAAGCGGTGCTTCCAATGGATTTATATTCAGTATATAGTTTAATGGCCTCATCAAATCTATAGTTGACGTGATAAGTTTTCGCTAAATAAAATTTCGCTTCTTTTGGAGCATCTGCAGGATTTTTAGTAGCAAGTAGTAAATAGGAATAAGGTTTCTTTTTATCAGGTTCTGTGTATAACATACAAACGCCTAGTTTGTAATTGAAATCCGGATCTTTTGGATAGAGAGAAACGAGTTGAGCGAATAGTTTATAAGCTAAGTTGTAATCTTCGTCCTCAAAATATGTTTCAGCTTGTTTTTTTAGGTCATCTTCGTTTTTAACTTGCGAATAAGAATCTGAGCAATAAAAAATTGCTAAAAAGATAAATAAAAAGCTTAAAGGCATTCTATTTATACGAAGTATGTGACTAATATGATTCAGATTCAGTCTCAAATTTATCTAAAATAGCTAAAATATTTAGTATATAGATGCTAGTTAACAAGAATTTGCATAATATTTACGCAAATAAATAGTTTTTATCCAATTGCCACTGTTTAAATGATAGCTGAATTGCCAAAAAAAAGCCCCACTAAAGTTAGCGAGGCTTTTTAATCTATTTTAAAAAATAGGATTATTTTGTTAAAACAACTTTTTTAGTAGTAATTGAACCGTTAGAGTTTAATTTCACGAAGTATGCTCCGTTAGCTAAACCTGATAAATCAACAACATTGTTGCCTTTAACTAAAGTGTTAGAATAAACTTTTTCACCAATAACGTTATAAACGTCAACAGAAGAATT
>CAITNS010000068.1 GCA_903893815.1 uncultured Bacteroidota bacterium | reverse complement strand
TACAGTAACAGGCACCAGTGCAGCGGGCTGTGTTAGCACAAAAACACTGAGTTTAATTGTAAATAATAATCCAACATTAACAGCAATCCCATCTCCAACAGCTATCTGTGTTGGTTCTTCAGCAAATTTAACCGCTAGTGGTGCATCAACTTATACTTGGAATCCAGGTGCATTAACGGGTTCATTGGTAAGTGTGAGTCCAACTACCACGACTATTTATACAGTAACGGGAACAAGTTCAGCGGGATGTGTAAATACATTGACAATAAATTTAATTGTAAATAACAATCCAACTGTTACAGCTACATCATCTTCAACAGCACTCTGTGTTGGTTCTTCAGCAAATTTAACTGCTACTGGTGCATCAACTTATACTTGGAATCCAGGTTTATTATCTGGTTCAAACCCTTCAGTAAATCCTGTTTTAAATACTACTTATACTGTTACTGGCGATAACGGAACAGGATGTATTGGCTCTGAAACGATTTCAATAATTGTTAATTCGTTACCAATTGCAAATGCTTTTTTACCAAGTTCTGATACAATTTGTTATGACGGTGCAGTTGCTGTAGGCTTGAATAGTCAGGCAGGTATTACATCATTCAGCTGGACCTCAAGTTATGGAGTTTCAAATAATGCACAATTACCTACATTTACTAATGTAACAAGCGTTGGTAATGTTTATTTTTATGGTTCTGTAATGGATTTTAATGGTTGTATAAGTTTATATGATACTGTTTTAGTTGTTGTCACTCCTTCCATAACTTTATCTGCTTTAACTGCAGATGTTTCTTGTTTTGGATTAACTGATGGATTAATTGATTTATCTGCGGCTGGTGGTTTTGCTCCTTATTCTTACTCATGGTCAAATAGTTCATTTACTGAAGATTTAAGTTCATTACCAGCTGGAAACTATTCAGTCACTGTAAATGATGCATCAACATGTACAACTTCTTTGTCGGTAATTATTACTGAGCCAACTTCGTTGGTAGCAAATTCAGTAGAAAGTTCATTCATCGGATGTAATGGAGGCAACGGTATTTTAACAGTAACAGCAACAGGTGGAACAGGAACTTATATAGGAACAGGAAGTTATACAGTAGTTGCAGGAAATTATACATACACGGTAACGGATGCAAATGGTTGTTCAAGTACCACAACAATTAACGTAAATGAACCAACGCAAATAGTTGCGACTGCCAATATCACATCACCAATTGCCTGTAATGGAGGTAATGCTTTACTAACGGTATCTGCAATAGGCGGTGCGGGATCTTATGCAGGTACAGGAACTTACACAGTAGCCGCTGGCAATTATACATACACGGTTACTGATGCAAATGGTTGTTCAAGTACTACAACTATCAGCATAACTGAACCAACACCAATAGTAGCAAATGTGAGTATCACATCACCAATTACATGTAACGGAGGTAATGCTATAGTAACGGCAACAGCAACAGGTAGCACAGGACCTTATACAGGTGCAGGAACTTACACAGTAGCCGCTGGCAATTATACATACACGGTAACGGATGCAAATGGTTGTTCAAGTACCACAACAATCAGCGTTACTGAGCCAACAGCAATAGTAGCAAATGTTAATATCACGGCACCAATTGCTTGTAATGGAGGCAATGCTATACTAACGGTATCAGCAACAGGCGGAACAGGAGCTTACACGGGTACAGGAACATTTACAGTAGCTGCAGGAAATTATACATACACGGTTACTGATGCAAATGGTTGTTCAAGTACCGCAACTATCAGCGTTACTGAGCCAACATCAATAGTAGCAAATGTGAGTATCACAGCACCAATTGCATGTAACGGAGACAATGCTATACTAACGGTATCAGCAACAGGCGGTGCTGGATCTTATGCAGGTACAGGAACTTACACAGTAGCCGCTGGCAATTATACATACACAGTAACTGATGCAAATGGTTGTTCAAGTACCACAACAATCAGCGTTACTGAGCCAACATCAATAGTAGCAAATGTGAGTATCACAGCACCAATTGCATGTAACGGAGACAATGCTATACTAACGGTATCAGCAACAGGCGGAACAGGAGCTTACACGGGTGCAGGAACATTTACAGTAGCTGCAGGAAATTATACATACACCGTAACGGATGCAAATGGTTGTTCAAGTAATGCAACAATTACCGTGACTCAACCATCACCAATACAATTAATTGCTTTAGCAACTAATAGTATTATTTGTTTAGGACAAAATACAATTTTAAATGGGACTGGTGTAAATACGTATACTTGGAGCCCAGGTTTATTGCTAGGGGCAAGTGTAACAGTTACTCCAAATGCAAGTACCACTTATACTGTAAACGGCACAAATGGCGCAGGATGTCTCGGTACCCAAACTATTTCGATAAATGTTAATTCATTACCAGTTGTTAATGCTGGTGCAAATCAAACTATTTGTAATAGTCAGCCTGTAACATTAACAGGAAGTGGTTCAGCAACATCTTATACATGGAATAACGGAGCGATTAATGGCACCGCTTTTACACCAACAATAAGTAATTCATATATTGTTACAGGTACAGATTTAAATAATTGTTCAAATACTGACACAATGGATGTTACTGTAAATTCAATTTTAACATTAACACTTTCAGCTTCAACAAGCAGCATTTGTTCAGGAGCTACCGCAACATTAACAGCAAATGGCGCAAGCACTTATACATGGAATCCTGGTTTATTATCAGGTTCAAACCCTCTGGTAAATCCTAATTCAACTACAACTTATACAGTAGTTGGAGATAATGGAACTGGATGTGTTGGCACAGAAACAATCTCATTAATAGTACAACAATTACCAAATATTATAGCAAATGCCACTTCAACAACTATTTGTGTTGGACAATCTGTAACATTAAATGGAGCAGGAGCAGCAAATTATAGTTGGAGCAACGGAGTTTTTGATGGCATTGCCTTTACGCCGACTACAACAAATTTATATACTATTATTGGAACTAATGCTTTTGGTTGTAGTTCAACAAATACAATAATAGTTAATGTTAATAATGGAACATCAGCCACTCCAAATGCAAATCCAAGTATAATTTGTTTCGGAGATACAGTTCAATTATCCGTAATTGGTGGAAGTATTCCTACTTGGAGTTTAAATAGTAATCCTTCGGTTTTAACTATTTCTCCAATGTCAAATATTTCATATACTTATTCTGCAATTGATACTTTGGGTTGTGTTGGAGATATTACATTTAATGTAAATATAAATCAGGATTGTGATATTATTGTTTATAATGGATTTACTCCAAATGGAGATGGATTAAATGATTTTTGGATTATTGATAATATTGAAAAGTTTCCGAATAATAAGGTGTATGTTTTTAACCGTTGGGGAAATAAAATATTTCAAACTACAGAATATAATAATACTAATAATGTATGGGATGGTAAGCTAAATGGACAGTTAGTGCCATCTGGCACCTATTTTTATGTTATAGAAAGTGAGCTATTAATAAAAAAAGGTTGGATAGAAATTACTAATTAAAATAACTATGAGAAAAATTTTATTATTATTAAGTTGCACTCTGGTATTTGCTAGTTACGCCCAACAAGACCCTCAGTATAGTCAATATCAATTTAATCAAATGATTATTAATCCGGCTTATGCTGGAACAAAGAATGCTTTAAGTGCGGTAATTGATATTAGAAAACAATGGAGTGGGTTTGATGGAGCTCCATCAACCCAATCGTTTAGTTTTCATGGGCCTTTAAAGAAAAAACGCATTGGATTAGGTTTAAGCGCTTATAATGATGCTATTGGTCCAAAAAGAATTACAGCTGCTTATGGCAACATATCATATATCTTACCAATAAACAATAAATTAAAATTATCATTTGGAATTAGAGCAGGTTTTGTTAATTATGTTTTTGATTTTAGTAAAATGAATTATAAAGATGCCGGTGAAACAAATGCTATTGCAAATATTTCAACTAATAAATTAAAACCCGATTTTGATGCAGGTTTATTTTTAAAATCAAGTTCTTTTTATGCAGGCTTTAGCGCTACTCATTTAAATTCGGCATATGTATATCAAGATAAAATTTCTTACACCAATGTTTCTGGTGCACAAACCGAATACGATTTAACTTACAGATTAAGTACACATATATTTGGCATTGTAAGCAAGGGATTTTCTGTAGGTGAAAATTTGGTTATTAATCCTACTCTAATTTATAAGGGAACAAAGTCGATTTCTAATATTGACGTGAATCTAAATTTTTTAATTAAACAAAGATTATGGTTAGGAGTTTTTGCTAGGTCTAGCGGTTCGGTTGGGGCTTTGGCTCAAGTAATTGTAACTGATAATATTAAAATAGGTTATTCATTTGACTCTGGTATAGGTAACGCTCAAAGGAAATTAGGTAATGGACATGAGATTATGATTGGATTTGACTTAAATACATTTAAATCTAAAATGTTATCACCTCGTTATTTGTAAAATTGTTCCTAAATATTTTATGAAAAAAATAAAAATTTATATATCCATTTTCTTCTGTTTTATTTCCATTATTGGTGTATCACAAATGAAAAAAGCTGAAAAGGATTTTTCGAAATTTAATTACGCAAAGGCAATTCCAGCTTATGAAAAAGTGATTAAAGGAAATTCAAAAGATAAGCAAGAGGCTTTAATTAAGTTAGCCGATTGTCATCGCATTTTAAATAATTATGCAAAAGCCGAAAGTTACTATGCACAAGCATTAAGTTTAGGAAAGGTTCCAGTAATTGTAAATTATAATTACGGAAATGTTTTAAAGTCAAATAATAAATATAGCGAGGCATTGAATCAGTATTATGTTTATTTAGAAGATAATGAAACTAGTAAAATTGCTCAAAATGCTATTAAATCTTGTCAAGAAATTAAATATTGGGAATCAAAACCAAAAGAATATGAAATAGTAAATATAGAATCCATTAACACAAAACGTTCTGAGTTTTGTCCAGTACTTGTTAATGGAAAATTAGTATTTGTCGCTGAACGTGTTTCTGATATTGTGGATTTTGAAAAGTCTTCTGTAAATAACCAACCATATTTAAATGTGTTTTCGGCTGAGTTAAATAACAATGAAGTTAAAAAGGCAAAATTATTATCGAAAAAAATCAATACTAATTACCATGATGGTCCAATCGCTTTTTCGGGAGATGGTAAAATTGCGGTTTATACTCGCGTAAATTATATCGTTAATAAGAAAAATAAAAACTTTATCAATAGAGCAAAAATTTATTTTAGCGAAGTCAACGGAAGTTCATTTTCTAAACCTACGGCCTTTTTATATAATAGTGATGATTATTCATGTGCTCATCCAACTTTAAGTGCTGATGGAACTATGTTGTTTTTTTCATCAGATATGCCTGGTGCAATAGGTGGACAAGATTTGTGGATGTGCAAGAAAAATGGAGATAGTTGGGATAAACCCGTTAATTTAGGTTTTGATATTAATACTACTGCTGATGAAGTATTTCCTTCTCTAAAAAAAGATGGCACTTTATATTTCTCATCTAATGGATTACCTGGATTTGGCGACTTAGATATTTTTTCGGCAAAGCAAATAGAAGGTAAATGGTTGATGCAACGTAACGAAGGATTGTTCTTAAATAGTAAATCTGATGATTTTGGAATTACATTTTTAAATGACTCGGTTGGTTATTTCTCCTCTAATAGAGAAGGAGGAAAAGGAGAAGATGATATTTACTGGCATAAATACACTAATAAAAATATCACTATCGATGGAACAATTTTGTTGACTGAAAACTCAAATGATCCCGCAAAAGACGTTAAAGTATATTTACTAGATTCTAACGGTAAGGCTATAGACTCTACTAAAACGAATGCTAAGGGTTATTTTGCTTTTAAAAATTTAGATGCAGATAAAACTTATATGGCTGAGGTTGAAGGATCGGATATGAATTTAAAAAATAAATCAAGGTATTATTTAGTAGATAAAAATTATAAGATTGCTCGAATTACTCACAATAACGGTCCTGGACAAAAATTTGTTTTTAAAAATTTGCCTGTAGATCCAAATGGAATGCCCGATTTGTATAATGATGATGATTTAAGTTTAGCAGGTAATTTATTGTATGGCGAAAATCCAAGCAAACCAATTGCCAATAAAAAAGTTGTTATTAGAAATGAGTTTGGTGATATTGTTGAAGAAACAACAACAAACGAATTTGGAGCTTTTGCATTTAGAAATTTGCCGCTCGATCAAAATTACTCTTTATCGGTTGTAGATGAAGATTTACCTGCCGATGCTAAAATTATTTTAACTAATAAAAGCGGTAAGGAAGTTAAATTTGCCCGTTCTGATGCAAAAGGTAATTTTAAATTTTCTTTATTAAGTGTTGATAAAGCTGCTATTGATGATTTAAGTGTAGATGATAAAGATTTAATTATGGCTTTAAATGGTTATTTATATGACCAAGATAAAAAAGCAATAAGCAATGCAAAAGTTACAATTTTTTACAGAGATGAGATTATAGAAAATATCGTCACCAACGAAAAAGGAAAGTTTGCCTTTAAAAATTTAGGTACCGATAAAAACTATTTGTTTAATATCGATGATTCTGATCCTCGTTTCACAAATGTGACCAAAGTATATGTGGCAGATTCAAGAGGAAGAATATATAGAGAGATTAAACGTAATTCTAATAGCAAATTTCAATTTGATTTATTGGATACCGATAAATCTGCTATGGGAGGCTATTCGGTAGATGATCCATGGTTAGAAGTGTTGAATATGAAGAATAAACAAAAGCAAGAATCTATCACAATAATTGAGAGTTTGTACTATTCTTATGGCGATTATAAAATTGAAGCCGCTGGTCAAAATATTTTGGACAAAGTAATTACGGTTTTAAATTCTAATACTAAATTAACCATCGAAATTAGTTCACATACAGATTCAAGAAGTTCAGATGACTTTAATTTAACCTTATCTCAAAAAAGGGCAAAAACGGCTGTTGATTATTTAATTTTAAAAGGAATAAACAAAAACAGACTCAAAGCTCTTGGATATGGTGAAACCCGTTTGTTAAATAACTGTAAAAATGATTCGCCCTGCACCGAAGAAGAGCACGCCAAGAACCGAAGAACCGAATTTAAAATTGTGGAGGTGGGAAAATCGTAAGATTTTGGAATAATAATTATTAATTTTGAACATAGGCATTTTGGTCTATGTTTTATTGTTTTAAATAAAGTATTCAAATTAAAAAACTTTATTTTTTAATAGCATTTTCAATTTCGCTGATTAGTATTTTTCAAAAAGATTATTCTCGTTATTATAATTCATGGCGCTTAGGATTAAACCTTGGTGGCGCATGCAAACAGCTGATTATAGAAGCTGTTGGGGCGATATAAAACAATTAAAGAATTATGAGTAGAAAACGTAATTGTTGGGATAATACAGTAGCAGAGAGTTTCTTTAAGACTTTAAAAACTGAACTAATTTACCATAATAAATACCAAACCAAACAAGAAGTAGCTTTATCAATTTTTGAATATATCGAAACTTGGTATAATAAAAACAGAAGGCATAAAAACTTAAATAATTTAACTATCTTAGAGTGTCAAAAATTAATCAATAATAACAACCTAAAAAATGCGGCCTGATGCTAACAAATTTTTGTCCACTTTTTTCTTGCAATTCCACACTACGAAGACCTCGCTAATATGAACTATATTTTATTTGATGATCACACTTGGCAAAACTTATTGCCACTAACTTTTACAAAACCAGTTGCCGAAATTCGTATTGGTATTTTAACTATTACCGAAAAATGGGAGCATTATTTAAATGGTAAGTTAACGTTTCAAACACAAGAGTATTTAAATCAAAAATATAAAGCGAGCTATACCAATAATGCTGTATTTATTAATGGAAAAATTTGCCCAACGCCTGAGTTATTATCGCAAATTAATCAGTTAGAATTTAATACAGGAATTAAAAAAGGCAATACATTAATTGCTTTTAGAAGCAATATCGCCTCTCCATTAAATATTGCGGACGCATTAATAAGTTCGGTTGAAACTTCCACTATGTATACTTCTGTAGAAAATGTATGGGATATCTTCTCTAAAAATGGTGACGCCATTAAAGCTGATTTCGATTTAATTACAAGAGGAAGAACTTCGCAGCCCTTATCTACTTCAAATACTGTTATTGGTGATGCTAAACAAATCTTTTTAGAAGAAGGTGCGATTGTTGAAGCATCTATTTTAAATACAAATGCAGGTCCAATATACATTGATAAAGATGCCGAAATTATGGAAGCCTCTGTAGTTCGCGGACCATTTAGTTTAGGTGAACATGCAGCTTTAAAATTAAGCACTAAAATTTACGGTCCAACCACTGTTGGTCCTCATAGTAAAGTAGGCGGGGAAGTAAACAACTCTGTTATTTTTGCTTATAGCAATAAAGGCCATGATGGATTTTTAGGTAACTCTGTAATTGGAGAGTGGTGTAATTTAGGTGCTGATACCAATAACTCGAATTTAAAAAATAATTACGGCAACGTAAAATTGTATAACTACTCACAAAAAAAAATGATAGACACTGGTTTACAGTTTTGCGGCTTAATTATGGGCGACCATAGTAAGTGCGCCATTAATACCATGTTTAATACAGGAACAGTTGTAGGCGTAGGCGCTAATATTTTTGGCGGTGGTTTTCCTCCAACGCACATCTCTAGTTTTAGTTGGGGTGGAGCCAATGGTATGGAAGAATACAAATTTGATAAAATGATTGAAACCGCAAGCCGTGTTTTTGCCCGTCGTAACTTAACGGTGAATGCCGTTGAAAAAGATATTTTAGAAAAGATATTTAAAAATACAGAAGGGGATAGGTAGGGTTTAGGTAGCGAACGGGTGCATAGCGTTTGTTATGCACTAGGCACTTTATTTTTGGTATAATGGCCAAAAATAGTTGGTAATAACGTCTGTAACCTAATACAGCAAAGGGTTTGATTAAAGGATATTGAAAGTCGTTTCAATATCTTTTTTTTGTACATGGAAAAGTCAAAAAAAAGAGCTGCTGGGGCT
>CAITNS010000067.1 GCA_903893815.1 uncultured Bacteroidota bacterium | reverse complement strand
CCAAGCACTTACTTTATCGTCTGAATATTCAATTTTATAACCCAATGTTCTTGTAACTTTTTGTTACAAGGTAAAAATATTGGAAAACTAATAAAATCAAAGGATTCATGAAATATTAACAAATCAACTGTCTGTTTGCGGATAAATAAAGTTTCAAGTGAAATAAACAAATTGTATTTTAATGGAACAGCTGCTAAATCTGTTTCAGATACACTAGCAATTATCAAAACACAAATCAAAACCGAAAGTACGTCAGATAATTTTGCCAATAAATTAAATTCTATACTATTAAACAAAACCAATGACAATCATTTAAAAATTTACTTTGACCCTGCTAAATTTGAAAGCTATGTTGAAAATAGAGAGACGAAAAGAAAATACGAATATGAAGTGGCTAAAAAAATAAATTTCGGTTTTACGAAAGTTGAGATACTGGAAGGAAATGTTGGCTATATTGAAATAATTAAATTTTCAGGATTTATTGCCGAAGGTTCAGCGCCTAAAATTAATTCAGCAATGAATATGGTAGAAAATACAACCGCACTAATTATTGATTTGCGAAAAAATGGGGGCGGTGATGGTCGAGTTGGTGACATATTAGCTACTTATTTTTATCCTGAAGAAAACGAAATATATTACGACAGCATAAGTCGAACTGAAAAGTACAAAGTATTACCTTTTGTCCAAGGCAAAAGATATTTAAACCGCCCTGTATATATTTTAACCGGTTTTGACACTTTTTCAGCTGCGGAAGGGTTTTGTAAATTTATGCAACAAAACAAAAAAGCAATTATAGTTGGTGAAAAAACAAAAGGTGGAGGAAGTTCAGGTAGTAGTGTGCCTCTTTTAGAAGGTTTTTTATGCTTCATTCCTACTTCTTTTGGCAGTGCAGATAAAGAAGCGAGTGTAACGCCAGATTACAAAACAGAAGATAAAAACGCATTAAATTATGCGAAATACTTGTTTTACAAAGAAGAGTTAAAGAAAAATTTACCCACAAAAGAACAAGAAATAGCAAAATGGAATTTAAAAACTTGCGAATACTTACTTAAACTCAATGATAAAAATTTTGCATTAAATAAATCTTTTATTGGTAATTACGAAAATGATAGAAAAGTGTTTTTAAAAAACGGACAGCCATTTATTTCGTTTAATAACAAAGAATACAAACTTATACAGATCGATGAAAATGAATTTATAGTAGTAGGTTTTGAAGACACTTTTGGCGCTGGAAACAGACGAATTATCTTTAACACTAAAGGATTTGAAGAAAAGATTTATTTCAGTGGTCAACTATTAAATAAGTTTTGGGGTAAACTATAGAAAAAAAACGGACTCATAACACACGGCTCTATTTGTGCGTTCGGCTTCGGCATTTGAAAAAGCGGTCTCTCCCGCGAAAGACAATTATTTTCGCTTTGCAAATGTCCAATAAAATTATAGCTTTGTTAGTAACATTTCGGTAGACATTGTTTCAAACTCCAAACAAGTCAAACCGCGAAAACGTTATAGGCAAACTTTGTAGAACATGCAAATTTCAATCAACAGTGAAATGAAGAAAATCTTCAAATAAGCCAAGTCTTTAGAATGGAAATTCATAATTATATTATTTAAAAATTTTTATTAACCTTAACTTAGTTCTTAATTTAAGATAGTATTTTTGAAATCAAAACAAATAACCACAACTATGTATCACAAGTATACAATTTCAGTAATATTGTCAGTTTATAATACTCCTTTTACTTTAGTGAAAAGAGCTATAGATTCTGTACTCAATCAAGAATTTAGTGACTTTGAATTAATTATTATTGATGATGGAAGCAATAATAACACACAGAATGAAATCCTTAATTATGCCATTCAACATGAGGATAAAATTACCTATATGCGACACAAAAATTGTAGTCAATCAGAATCAATAAACAAAGGAGTTTTATTAAGTAATGGAAAGTTTATAACTATAATTGATGCTGATGATGAATACAAGCCAAATCATTTACTTACCTGTCTATCCGAAATCAAAAACCTAGATTTAATAGCCTCTACTACTGAAACGATTGTGCATAAAGAATCAGATTACTACGTTCCTGATCGGTTTAATAATAGTGCTTTAGTACATGTAGATGATTGTATATTATTTGCAACATTATTTGGCAAAAAAGCAGTTTTTAAAAGTCTTAATTTTCACAATATGTATGGAGCCGATGCTCACTTTTATGAGAGAGCTGAGCAGCAATTTATGGTTAAAAAACTAGATTTGCGAACCTATATATACTACAGAAATAATCCCGATAGTATTACAGCTAGAGTTAAAATAAAGAACTTAAATCAATGAAAGATTATATAGTAGCCTCTTACATTTCAGGAGTTTACGATGTAAATAGAAATACAGTTTTGGCTGATGATGATTATTCAATAATTCAAGATTGGGCAAATTCCATTTCAAAATTAAAATTACATGGAATAATTTTTCATAATAATTGTTCAGTAGCCACGTGCGAACGGTATCAGAACGAATACATTACTTTTATAAAAATTGACCACGATGTTCAATTTAATCCCAATGTTTACAGATACTACATTTACAATGAATTCCTAAAACTAAATTCAGAATTTATTAATAACATATTTTTTACCGATATCTCTGATGTAATTGTTTTAAAAAACCCATTTCTTGAACAATTATATATAGATAATCCAATTAGTATTTTTTGTGGAGACGAACCCAAAATACTTAATAATGAATGGATGCAACAACATTCTGAAAATTTGCGCAATAACATTCGTGATTATAAAATGTACGAATATAATTTCGCAAACAGTGTTTTACTAAATTGTGGAATTATGGGTGGGAATATTACCATTATGAAACACTTTATCAATAAATTATGGGAAATTCATCAAAAATATAATTCAGATAATAAAACTGCTTTTACAGGTGATATGGGAGCTTTTAATTATTTAATCAGAACGCAGTATAACAATAAAGTAATACATGGAAAACCTGTAAATACTGAGTTTAAAAAATATTTAGAAAACACTGTTTGCTGGTTCAAACACAAATAGTATAATTAGAGCCTTAGCTGGAGCAAGCATGTCGCGTGTGGCTATTTAAAATTGATAAGAAAAATTGTTTTGAAAAATTTCCATCGCTTCAAAAAATAAAGTAAACAACCGACATACAAGCCAGACAAAAAGCACTCGACAAATGACACAAACAATCGACATAAAAATGGTTGTAACCCACGATAGAAAAGAACGCCAGCCTATACACAACCTACCAAAAATGCGGGCATGCGGCGTGGCATTTGCAAAAGCGGTCGCACTGCAAAACACAATTATTTTGGCTTTGCAAAATTTCATTAAACATTTATCTTTTTTAGCAGCGTTTCGGAAGTCACGCAATGGCGTGATTCAAAAATCAAACCGATTGCAAAACCGAAAACCGTTACAGTAATGCAGTTACTGTTTTAGATATTACAAAAGAGAATAAAAAGCAAGAATAGCAAAGGACAATATCAATATGCCAGAAAAGCGATTAATCCAGGTTAATCCACTAGTGGTTATTTTGTTTCTAAACAAATTTAAGACGGTACTTAATAATAGCCACCAAACTGCAGACCCGATAAAAACACCTAACACTAAAGCAGATGATAACATATAGTTTGTTTTTTCTTGCCCTAAACCAAGCCCAGCAAAAACAGCAAAGAAAGTTAGAATAGTTATTGGATTGGTTATGGTTAGTAAAAACGTAGAAGTGAAATTTTTTAATAAGCCATTACTATCAATGTTCGCTTCTTTTGTAGCTGCTTTGCTAATCAATATTTTAATTCCTAAGTAAAGTAAAAATAGACCTCCAAATAATTTCATCCAAAATTGCTGAGCAATTAAAAAATCTGAAATACTCGTTAACCCAAAGCCTGCTATAAAACCATAAGTTCCATCTGCCACGGCTGCGCCCAGCCCAGTAAAAAGTCCAGATAAGCGCCCTTCAGTTAGGGTTCTTCTAATGACTAAAACGCCAATTGGCCCAACTGGTGCGGCAATCGAAAAGCCCACTAAAAGTCCTTTAATCAAATAATCGAATGTCATACAGTATTAATGAAATAGTAAAGGATTTGAATAACTAAAACTTCGGACAGCTTACTAACACTCTTCTTGTTTTCTTTTTCTTTTTAGCAATTTCATATACTAAAGAAACTTCATGCCCGCCAAATGAATTGGCAACACCCAATTTTGAGATAGTTAAATCGTAACTATAACCAATACGTAAGTTGTATTCTGTGATATCAAATCCAACTAACACTGCAATCGATTCACGGCTGCTATAGGTTGGTCCGTATGTTTTAAATGGCAAGCCTCTGTACCATAAACCTACATTTAAAGGTAAATGATAGTAATATACACCAATATCTAATTGATCGTATTTTTGTTGATGGCGATAATTAAATGCAGGAGAGATATAACGCTTAATATCATTTTTAGATTTTTGTTCGATAATAAAACGGTAACCACCATGTAAACTTAAACTCAATGGCAAAGGCACTCTATCGCCTGTTAAACTACTATTAGGTTGTGTTAAATGTTTAGCGCTTAAGCCAAGCCAGTATTCTGTTGAGTTTAATAAAGCCCCAGCAGCAAAATCCATAAAGTTTAATTGCTCATAATTAGCAGCCTCTGTTGAGACGCTTGAACCTGTAGTAATTTGATCGTTAAATTTTAGTTTCCCAAAATCAATGCGTTTCATATTGTAGTTTAAATTAGCACCTAATCTAATTTCTGCCGTCTTACTTACTTTAAAATGATAGGCGTAATTAGTTCCAATTTGCGTATGTGTTAATCCAGCTGTTCCAGCTCTATCTTGCATTACAGTTATTCCTAAGCCACTATTAATATCACTCATGTTATAATCATAACTAGCCATAAAGGTTTGGTAGGCTCTTTTAATGCCAGGCCATTGATTTCGGTAATTCGCCACAAAACGGTGCTCGTAGGTAACACCTGTAAATGCAGGATTTAAATACATAGGAGCAGCATAAAATTGTGTAAACTGAGCATCTTGTGCTTTCAATACTATTGAAAACAAAGCCATGTAAAGTGTTAGAGCGAAATATGTAATTGTTTTTTTAATAGCGCTTATTTTTTAGTTAAAATTATAATTAAATCTTTTTCAAATTGTTCATTAGCCAAAGGTTCAATATCTACAATCATCGTTTGGAAACCATCTTCTTCAATAATGGCTTTATAAGGCTTTACAGGATTCACTACCAAAATAAATTTCCCTGTTTTTGAATTCGCATTATAAATGCCAGAAACTTGCTTGCTTTCAGTATCTATAATGGTAATTTTTGCCTTACTAACTTCATTGCCAAACATAACCACACCATGTTTTACTTTTAAATCATTGTCTCCAAAACGAGTGTCAATCATATAAATATCTGAACCACCAAAAGTTTCTTCTTTTACTGAAGAATAATATCCATGTGTGCCATTGGCATTTAATACAAAGAAAATATCATTGTTTACTGTATTGATTGGAAAACCTAAATTTTCGGGAGGAGAAAATGTATTGGTTTCTTGATTTAAAATAGTTTTAAAAACATCGTATTCTCCCATCGTGTTATGCCCTTTTGAACTAAAGTATAAAGTAGTTCCATCAGGATGTAAAAAAGGTGCGTCTTCATCTTTGTAAGTATTAATTGTTGCACCTAGGTTTAATGGCATCGACCATCTGCCGTTTGGTAATTTTTTAATACGATAAATATCTTTTCCACCAAAGCCTCCAGGTTTATTACTACTAAAAAATATCACACTTGTATCAGAACTAAAACAAGCGCTGGTTTCTATAAAGGGTGTATTTATTTCAGCTCCAAGTTTTTCAGGAGTCGTCCATCCATTAAAACTTATTCTCGTCATGTATAAATCGCCCGTTAATTTATCATCTGATGTTCTGTAAATCATTAATTGATTGCCATCAAAGCTTAAAGCGACACAAGCATCATGGGTGTTGGTATTAATTGGTGCGCCAATATTTTTTGGAGTTCCCCATTTACCATCTTCCATTTTTTGAGAAACATACACATCTTCGTAATACGCATTATAAGCGTCTTTTAGGTTTCCAGTGCTTCCTTCTCGGCGAGAGGTGAAGTACATTAAACTTTCATCAGGTGTAATTAATGGCACATACTCAGCAAAAGAAGAGTTTATTACATTACCCACATTTTTGATAATTGAACGATGAGGTTGACTTATTAAATCAATAGCGTTTTTACTACAAGCAATATGATAATCCACATCATCATTCGTAATGGCTCTTTCTTTTATGGCAATTGCTCTGTAATTAGTATAGTACTTGATGGCTTGCTCAAAATTAGAAGTGAGGTGATAAAATTTTCCGAAATAAAATAACACCTCTGGTGTTTTGCTGTTTTTTAATTTAACAATATGATTATAGCTAGAGTCGGGCGCTTGATTTAAATTTAAGCGACTAATAACAGAGTTTAAATGAGACGTTTCGTTATTTAAATCAATTGCTAAAACTTTTCTGTAAAAGTTAATGGCGTTTAAATAATCTTCTTGCTCAAATGCAGCGTTAGCTAACTTCAAATCTTTTGCATACAATTTGGAGCTCACTTTTGTTTGACCGAACAAGTGTGCGGAGCAAAATAGAATAGCTATGTAAACAACTAATTTCATGTTATCTAAACAAAAGCACATCGCCAGTTTTTGCAATTTTTTTACCATCTAAAGTGGTTGCATTTATTTTCCATATATATACATCTTGTGTACATAATTTTCCTTTATAATAACCATCCCAGCCAATGGTAATATCTTTTGATACAAATAATAGTTCGCCCCAGCGTGAGAAAATATTTAATTCATATTTGTCGATGCCTTTTAATACAGGATGAAACACATCGTTATTAACATCGGTTGCACTAAATGCACCGCCATTACCACCGTTTGGATTTGGAGAAAAGGCATTTGGTATTTCAACAGAGCTTTCTAATTCAGCCACAATTTTTGATGGCAAATTAAATGTATCTAAACAGCCATGAATGTTTTTGGCTACTAAAAATATTTGATACTCACCAGGATCTTGATAAGTATGAAGAGGACTTGTTTCGGTGGATGTATTGCCATCTCCAAAATTCCAAGAATAGCTCACGGCTCCTGCCGATAAGTTAGTACAGGTAACAGGATTTGTTGGCACGAATACTAAATTGGGATTCGCTTGAAATAAAGCAATTGGTTTAGCATATACTTTGATTACTTTTTGAGAAGTATCTTTACATCCATAACCATCTGTGCCAATTAATTGTACTGTAAATGTTTTGGTTACTTGAGAGTTATTAAAATAAATATTACTTGGATTATCTGTGGTTGCAATATTTCCATCTCCAAAATTCCATTGATAGTTAGCAACATTAGCAATTGTAGGGAAGTTAACCGTTAGTGCGGTACAGCCACTATCTGGTGAAGCAATAATAGTAAATTCTGGTTTTGGATGAACTATAATAGGAACTATAATTGTGTCTTTACAATTGCTTAAGGAGGTTGCAATTAATTGAATGGTGTTTGTAATATTAGCAGTGGTAGTATTTGTAAATGCTTGAGATGGATTTGTATTGGTTGAAGTGTTTGTTCCAAAATCCCAATTATAACCATTAGCACCAATGGATGTATTAGTAAAGCTTAGTAGTTTTGGCGAACAAGCAGGAGTATCAACTGTAAAGTTTGCTTTTGGGTTAAATAAAATCAATACAGGCTTACTAACTGAGTCAATACAGCCATTGGAGTTAATGGCCAATAAAGTACAGTTATAAGATTGATTAGTGATGTTACTTGTATTTGTGTAGGTATAATTTGTATTAAAGGTAGCATTTGTATTTCCATCTCCATATTTCCATAAATAAGATGTTGCAAATAAACTAGAGTTAGTCATGGTTGTTGTTAAGGGCGAACATGAAACACTTGGCGTTAAAGCAAAATTAGCAACTGGTTTTGCATAAATTTCCGGATAACCTAAAGTAGTATCCTTACAACCCGAGGCGGTAGTTACAATTAATTGAACGGTAAATGTTAAGTTACTTGCCGATGTATTAGTATAAGTGTGAACGGGATTAGGAAGAGATGAGGTGCCAGAAAAATCTCCAAAGTTCCAAACATTACCTGTTGAACCTAAAGTATTATTTAAAAAGGTAATAGTTTTAGAGGCGCATCTTGGCGTATCATTACTAAAAGTTGCATCTGGTTTAAAAAATGTTAGTACTGGTATTAAAACAGAATCTTTGCAACCATTGTTATTAGTAGCAACAAGTGTACAAGTAAATGTTTGGTTTGATGAATTGCTTAGGTTTGTGTAAGTGTAATTTGAATTGGCAGTTGTTGCTGAGTTTCCATCTCCGTATTTCCACTCATAGGTATTTGCAAAATTACTGGTATTATTCATGTTCACCGCTAGCGGAGAGCAGCCTGATGTTGGTGTTAAAACAGCATTAGCTATTGGCTTCGCAAAAATGGTAGTAATGGCATTAGCGGTATCCTTGCAGCCAAATGCACTGGTTGAAATTAAGGTAACACTAAAGGTTAAATTATTAATACTATTGTTTGTATAGGTATGCGCGGGACTAGTAACACCAGATAATGGACTACTATCTCCAAAGTTCCAACTATCAGTTGTTGAGCCTTGCGATGTATTAGTAAACGTAATGGTCTTAGAAACACAGCGTGGTGTATCTAATGCAAAATCGGCAAATGGTTTAAAATGTACTAATACAAATTTGTCGAGAGAATCTTTACAACCATTAGCGCTTGTAGCAACAAGTGTGCAAGTATATGTTTGGTTGTTTATATTACTTAAATTTGTATAAGTGTGATTCGTATTATTTGTAATGGCAGTATTACCATCTCCAAATTTCCATAAATAAGTTGAACCTGCAATACTTGTGTTTGTAAAAGTAGTTGCTAACGGAGAGCACCCTACAGTTGGCGTTACCACAAAGTTAGCTTGAGGTTTAGCAAATACTATCGGGTATCCGTATGTTGTATCTGCACAAGAAAAAGCGTTTGAGGCAATTAATTGAACCGTATAGGTTTGATCTACAGTTGTTGTATTCGTAAAAACATGTGTTGGGTTTGGCGAAAAATTTAAAGGGCTGCCATCTCCAAAATCCCATTCATAAGTTACGGCTCCTAATACAGGTGGAAAGTTAACGATTAATGGCGAACATCCATTGCTTGGTATCATTGTAAAATTAAAAATAGGTCGAGGATAAATAGTTACTGTTAATGATGTACTATCCTTACATCCATTACTGCTCGTTGCTACTAATTGTGCGGTAAAGGTTTGTATTAGTAAAGTTGTATTCATATAGGTATGAGATACAACAGATGTTGTTGCTGTGCTTGAAGATAAGTCGCCAAAATCCCAGTTATAACTTGTTGCACCTATAGAGTTATTTGTAAATGTTGCCGCTACAGGCGAACAGCCAGCAGGAGCACTTACTGTAAATGATGCACTTGGTTTTGTAAATACTGTGACAGTTGAAGTATGGGTATCTGTACAGCCAGCTGCGGTAGAAGCAACTAAATTTACCGTGTACACTAAATTTGATGCTGTAGTATTGGTAAAACTTTCAATAGGGTCGGTGGTTGTTGAGGTATTTCCGTTTCCAAAGTTCCAAGTATAAGATGTAGCACTGTTGGAAGTATTAGTGAAGTTAACCGTTAGAGTAGGGCAGCCATTAATTGGGGTTAATGTAAAGTCGGCGGTTGGCTTTACGTTAATGTTGATGGTTTGTAAAACAGTGTCGGTACAATTGGCTGTATTTACAATTAACTCAACCGTGTAAGTATTTTGTGTGGTATAGGTGTGAGAAGGATTTTGTAAAGAAGCAGTTGCCGTTGGCGATGCGTCTCCAAAATTCCATTTCCAAGATACAATTGGATCGCCAGGAGCATTTGTTGAATTATCTGTAAATGAAGCAGGGGATAAAACACAAGCATTAGCGGCACTAAATGCTGCTGTTGGAATTTGATAAACATTGATGGGAGCAGTAAATGTATGAACGCAAGTATTAGCTGCTGTAACAGTTAAGGTCGCTACAAAATTTCCAACCGTATTATAGTTTTGTGGAGGAGGAAATTGACCGTTGAAAGTATTTCCATTTCCAAAATTCCAGTTCCAGTCAACAGAGCTACTAGATTGATCTGTAAAGGTTGCGCCTACAATAGAAGTACAACCTTTATTTGGAGTTACTGTGAAATCAGCATTTGGTCGTGGTAAGATAGTAATTACCACTTTATCTGTATCCGTGCACAATGCGCCACCGCCGCCGATTAATGCTACTACTGATATAGTAAATGTGCCAGATGCGTTGTATGTAAATGTTTGTGGTCCAAAAGGACGAGAAACAAATGCACCGCCTGTGCCAAAATTCCATCTATATAAATAACCAGTTGAACTAGTATTGGTAAATGTAACAGCACTACCTTGACAAAATGGACCAGCAGGTGCAATTGCTCCAGCGGTTGGAGGGTTTACTATGGTAACTGATTGTACTTGAATATCTACTCCACATAAATTACTATCTTCTAGCATAACTGTATAGGTGCCTACCGATGGATAAGCAACAGTAAGAGGGGAAGTTGGTGGCCAAGGTCTCCATCCAACAATCGAATCATGTCCCATGCCCCAATGATTTCCAAGGTTCCATCGTTCTTGGCGTTGAAACGTATTTCCTTGAGGAACACAATTTCTATTGGTTGTATTAGTAAATGTAAAAACATTGTCGGGCCAACATTTAATAAAAGCGGATGGCGTAATAGCAGCATCATCTTTATCATAAATTTGAATAGGATTAAAGTTAGCGATAGTTGGAATGGCGGTACAATAATTATCGGCAGTAAGTGTTACAGCAGTTTGGCAATTTACAGTGCCTGGATTATAAGTATGAGAAATTGTTTGACCAGCATTTGTATAATTAAATGTAACGGGAGCTGTTCCATCTCCAAAGTTCCATGTAAATGTGGTGCTTTCAGAAACATCTGTACTAGAGTTTGTAAATAATAGTGCTTTTGGAGCACAGGCGGTTGTTATTCCGCCAATAGGAATTTGGATTGACGCATTTACTGGTTTTTCCATTACAGCAATACCTGTTAGTGAACAACCAAGTGATGGAATATTTAAGCTAATTACAAAAGTATCAGGTGTTGCTGAATTATAGGTGTGATTAATTAATGAATTTGCGGTGTATGAGCCTCCAACTGTATTAGCTGTGCCATCTCCCCAATTGATAGTGTAGGCTCCCCAGCTAGTACTTGATGCAAAGTTCATATTGTAAGTGCCTGTTCCCTGACAATCGATAAAATAAGGGCGGTTTACCAAATTGCCCAAGTAATCGTATATCTGAGGGCATTGAGCTGTTACTAATTTTGAACTAATTAGCAATAGAAATATATATAGCGTGCGTTTAAGCATAACAGTACAAATTAAAAACAGGTTCTATAAGCCGGGTTCTGTCTCGTTTACCGTGAGGAAAACGACTTTCATCATTTATCTATGCAGCCTACCCTCTCTAATATAACCGAAGTTATTGCAACGAGTCGCCGCAAAATTAGAGTTTACATGGCCTTACAACATAAGAGGTTTGTCCTATGTAATTGTTACCAACTACACATGTGAGCTCTTACCTCACATTTTCACTATGACCTTAACATCCAAATGCTAAGGCTACTTGGTTTTCTGTGACACTATCTGTTATATTCTTATTCCTAAAAATATACCCACCCTTTCAAGTGGCAAATTACTCTGCGTTGCCCGGACTTTCCTCCCTTAAAATAAAGAGCGATGAAACAAACCTGTTTTGTATAAAAATACTAAAAAGCAAGGACATACACTCCAAGTTTTATACTTTTTTTACAGAGTTTATTATTTCGTAACATTAAATTTAAAAGGAAATGATTAAACAAAAAGATTTTCAGTTTTATGCTTCCATTTAATTCAAAAAACGGTCTGTTTTGTGTAGGAGTTCTTTTCAAAAAATAAAAATAAACGTTGGTATTCCCCAGTAAATACAGCTATTTTTAGGATTGCTACAAATTATAGCAATCATCTGCTAGAAATTTGATTTAGATTTGTAAAGAATTTGAGAATGTTACAAACTTGTTAATCGTCCTAAATTTAAAAACCGTAACTTAAAACAATAAATATAGAAATCATGGCAAAAAAAACAGAAGACACTATTGAAGCTGTAGACAGAAAAGCAGTAGGTAGCGAAAAATTAAAAGCATTACAATTAACTTTAGATAAGTTGGAAAAAACTTATGGTAAAGGCACCATCATGAAATTAGGAGACAGCGTGGTTGAGCCTATGGATTCTATTTCAACGGGGTCTTTAGGTTTAAATATCGCATTAGGAATTGGTGGTTTACCTCGTGGTCGTGTAGTTGAAATATACGGGCCAGAGTCTTCTGGTAAAACAACATTAGCAATTCATGCTATTGCAAGTGTACAACGTGCTGGCGGTATTGCAGCAATTATTGATGCAGAGCATGCTTTTGATCGTTTTTATGCAGAAAAATTAGGAGTAGATACAAAAAGTTTATTAATCTCTCAACCAGATAATGGCGAGCAAGCTTTAGAAATTGCAGATAATTTAATTCGTTCGGGGGCAGTTGATTTAGTGGTAATCGATTCAGTAGCAGCTTTAACACCAAAAGCAGAAATTGAAGGAGAAATGGGTGATAGTAGAATGGGCTTGCAAGCACGTTTAATGAGTCAGGCATTACGTAAATTAACTGGTACGATTAATAAAACTGGATGTTGCTGTATTTTCATCAACCAATTACGTGAGAAAATAGGAGTTATGTTCGGTAACCCTGAAACAACTACTGGTGGTAATGCTTTAAAATTCTACGCATCTGTTCGTTTAGATATTAGAAGAATTAGTCAAATTAAAGATGGAGATGTGGTTACAGGTAACAGAACACGTGTAAAGGTTATTAAAAATAAATTGGCACCTCCTTTCCGTATGGCTGAATTTGATATCGTATTTGGAGAAGGAATTAGTAAAGTAGGTGAGATTATTGATATTGGTGTGGAAAAAGGAATCATCAAAAAGAGCGGTTCATGGTTTAGTTACGATGAAACGAAATTAGGACAAGGTAGAGATTCTGTAAAAGCCATCTTTGCTGAAAATCCTGATTTAGCGCAAGAAATTGAAGATAAAATTATTGCCGTATTAAAAGAGGAGGCTGCTAACGCCTAATTGTTTTAAGATTTTTGTTATAAAAAACCATTCGCATGCCAGCGGATGGTTTTTTATTTTATATCACTTAACAAACCCGAACGAAAAATATCTTCTGGCGAAACCATCGGCTCATTCATTGGGATTTTATTGCCATATTTCTCGTTTAGCTTTTCCTTTACCAAGGGATTTCTGAGGTCGAAATCACTTAATTTTCTTGGTTTACAAAGTTCAATGTTTAAAGCATTGTTGTATAATTTATAAACTAATTCGCTACAATAAATTTGATCGTCACTCCAATTAAATGCTTCGTCATAATTTTTGTGTTCATATTTTTTAAATTGTTTTTTTAGTTTAGCTATCTCTTCTTCGGAAAGCGTTTTGGTGGATAAACGCTTTGCAGCTCCCTTTCCGCGCGCGTTAAATTCTTTTAAACTTGTTTTTTTAACTGGTTGAATAGCTTCATAAACAATCCATTCATTATTTTCAAAAAATAATACACCGCAGTGATTGTATTTACTATGGGTGGCTAGCTGAATAGCCTTGCCTGTGGCACCCGAAGTTGTTTGAAAAATAATATCCCCATCTTTATAAGAAGAACTATCATTAAAACTTAAAAAGTAGATAGTCATAGATAGAACAAGTACTGAAATAAGTGCTTTTTTCATTTTTTATTTTTATTTGAGTTAGAACGGTTATTAAATAATTAAGTTACACTGAAAATCTATTTTTTTTTTATCTTTAACATAATGAAACATGCCTGCTTTTTTTTGTTCTGGACATTATCATCTATTTGTCTTTCACAAATTAATACTTTGGTTAGAGGCCCTTATCTTCAAATTACAGGAGCAAATTCTACATATATTTGTTGGAAAACTGATGTGTTATGTGATTCTAAAGTGCTATATGGTACAAGCCAAAGTAATTTAACTTCTATGTCTTACATAAGTAATTTGGATACACTTCATAATAATTTTTTATCCGGCCTATTACCCAACACAAAATATTACTATACGGTAAATCAAAGCTCTAATCAATTATGCGGCGATACTTTTTATTTTTATACAGCACCTATTATCGGCTCTAATCAAAAAGTTAGATTTTTAGCTTTAGGTGATTGTGGTTCTGGTTTTGTACAGCAATATAATGTTAAGAGCGCCATTAATTTTTACAGGCAAAATAATTACATAAATGGGGTATTGCTTTTAGGCGATAATGCTTACGTAAATGGAACTCAGCAAGAATATCAATCTGGCTTTTTTGACCCTTATAAAACAAATTTTATTTTTAATTATTCTTGCATTTATGCGGCACCAGGCAATCACGATTATGCTAATGATTATAATTTATCATTAAATCATCAAGTACCTTATTATGAAATTTTTAAAACACCACAAAATGCAGAGTTAGGTGGTTTTTCATCTAATCATAAAGAATTTTATTCTTATAACTATGCTAATGCGCATTTTATTTCTTTAGATTCTTATGGCATAGAATCTGGCACGTATCATTTATGGGATTCGTTAGGACCTCAATATCAGTGGCTGGAGCAAGATTTGCAACAAGACCATAGCATGTGGAAGATTGTGTATTTTCATCATCCACCTTTTACAATGGGAACTCACAATTCCGATATAGAATCTGATTTAGAGTTAATCCGCCATAATATTGCTAGTTTGCTTGAAAAATATGGCGTTGATTTAGTAATAAATGGTCATAGTCATAATTATGAACGTTCGTGGTTGCAAAAAGGGCATTATGATTTAGAGAATACATTTAACAAAATTCTTCATGCAGTTGATAGTAGCAGTGCACGATACGATGGCACATTAAATTCATGCCCCTATAAAAAAGATTCGAGCGACAATAAAGGAACTGTTTATGTTGTTGCAGGGCAATCAGGAAGAGATGGATTTTCGCAATCTTCATACCCACACGACTCAAAATATTTTTCGGATTATCAAAAGGCAGGAGCATTATTTTTTGAAATCGAAGGAAATAGATTAGATGCTTTTTATTTAGAAGAAGATAGTTTAATACATGATAAGTTCACTATTTTAAAGAATGTGAATAAGAATAAAGATTTATCTGCATACATCAACCAAACGATTAATTTGACTGCATCGTGGTTTGGAGATTATGTTTGGACTTTTAATGGCGCGACAACTCAAATACAATCTGTTTTGGTGGATTCTTCTTCTAATTTTATTGTTCACGATTCGTTGAATTGTTTGGCTGATACTTTCAGTATTGGAGTTAATGGATTAAGAAGTAGTAAGCATCTAAATTATTTGCAATTATTTCCTAATCCTGTTAAAGATAAAATAGCTATAAGTTACATGAACCAAAACGGAGAGTATGACTTTACTATTACAAATGCTTTTGGGGGCACAGTTTATACTAATAAAGTGAGGTTTATTGAGGGTAAATCAGAAATTAAATTAGCCGATTTACGTTTAACTAGTGGCTTCTATTTTTTAACTCTTAAAATTTCAGAAAAAGTGCTTACAAAACCCTTTTTTATTGATAGATAATGTAACTTTGCAAACTATACGAGTTATATTCAAAATCAATTTTATGGGTAAATATATTTTCTTTATTTTTTCTTTTATATTGAGTGTTTCGAGTTACGCTCAAACACAAACTGATGCCTCTGGAAAAAAACAAGGTTATTGGAAAAAAATAGATGATAAAACTAAAAAGTTAGTTTACGAAGGTTTATTTAAAGATGATGAGCCTCAAGGTAAATTTAAGTACTACTATCCTTTTGATAGTATTAAAGCTATAATGGATTTTAGGCAAGATGGTAAATATGCTTACTCAACGATGTTTCATCCAAATGGTAAAAAAATGGCTTATGGAAAATATATTGGCGAAAATAAAGATTCAGTATGGACATATTACGACGATAAAGTGATTGTTATTTCAAGAGAATCGTATTTAAACGGACAAAAAAACGGAATGGAATATGTTTATTTTCCGGATGGAGTTGTAAGCGAAGAACGCAAATATAAAATGGGAAAAATGGATGGCCCATTTAAATTGTACTACGATAAAAATTTAGTAAAAAGCGAAGGTGTTTATGTTAACGGATTATTGGAAGGAAAAAACGCCTTTTATTATCCTGAAGGTAATATAACAGCGGCAGTAGGATATTATAAAAATGGAAAAAAAGTAGGTCCTTGGATTTATAGAGATAAAAAAGGAAAGGTAACTGAAAAAGAATTATTTAAACAAAATGGAGAACAAGCTTCTAAAAAAGAAACTGAAGAATTTTTTAATAAGAATAAAGCTGTAGATGAAAAACTTAAAACAGTGGACACTAAAACAACAACAATAACAGCTAAACCCAAAACTACCACTGCTAAACCAAAAGCAACCAAGTAGATTTAAATAAAAAAAAACTCTTAGCGAACTTAGCGAAATAACTTAGTGACCTCTGCGTTTAAACAACAATATAAAATGAGTAAGCACGGAAAAGTATTAGTAGCAATGAGTGGTGGGATTGATAGTTCGGTTGCTGCTATGATGCTTCATGAACAAGGTTACGAAGTAATTGGTATCACCATGAAAACATGGGACTACGAATCTTCTGGTAGCAGTAAAAAAGAAACCGGTTGTTGTAGTTTAGATAGTATTAATGATGCGCGTTCGATGGCCGTTACATTCGGTTTTCCACATTATATTTTAGATATACGTGGAGAATTTGGAGATCATATCATCAATAATTTTGTTGAAGAATATTTAGCAGGTCGAACTCCAAACCCATGTGTGTTATGTAATACGCATATAAAATGGGAAGCTTTGTTAAAACGTGCCGATATGTTGGATTGCGAATTTATTGCAACCGGACATTATGCCCAAGTTCGTGAAGAAAATAATCGTAAAGTTATTTTTAAAGGTGTAGATCAAACAAAAGACCAAACCTATGTGCTTTGGGGATTAGGACAAGAGAGTTTACAACGCACGATGTTTCCTTTAGGAAAATATAAGAAGCCCGAAATTAAGCAAATGGCAAAAGATGCGGGCTTTTTAGATTTAGCAAATAAAAGTGAAAGTTATGACATTTGCTTTGTACCAGATAATGATTATCGAGCCTTTTTAAAGCACAGATTGCCAAATTTAGAAGCAAGTGTAGAAGGCGGCGATTATATTTTTAAAGGAAAAAAAGTTGGAAAGCATAGAGGTTACCCATTTTATACCATTGGTCAACGAAAAGGCCTGGATATAGCAATGGGGGATCCTGTTTTTGTAAAAGAAATTATTCCAGAAACAAACACGGTTGTTTTAGGAGATTTGGAAGATTTAAAAGAAATGGAAATTAACGTTCGGGATTTTAATTTAATTAAGTATGAAACATTGCCGCAAGATTATGTTGCTTTAACTAAAATCCGTTACAAAGATGCCGGACGTTTAAGTACGATCAATACAGTCGACAATAAATTAAATATTATTTTTCATGAAGCTGCAAGTGGAGTAGCTCCGGGGCAAAGCGCTGTTATTTATGAAGGAGATGATTTAATTGGCGGAGGTTTTATTGATAGAAAGCCAATTGTTTTTCAGTAATATAAATTGAAAATATAAAAAGAAAGGCAATTCTCATTTGATGTTTTGTAAACTAGTAAATGTATTAATTTTTTCAGTTGGTTTTAATTTTTAATGTATTCAAATGCATCAACTGATTCATATCATTTACACCTATTTTCTTTCAAAAAAAATCCCCTTCAAAATTTCTCTGAAAGGGATTTTAAAAAATAAGTAGTTAGTAATCTCTTTTCTTTAACCAACTTGTTACTGCTGGCGCTAGTTCTTTTTGAGATTTGCTACCCACAAACACACCAATGTGCCCGCCTTTAAAGCTGTATAATTCTTTATCCTTACTGCCTACTAAATCATTTAAAGGAATAGTAGCTGCTGGAGGCACTAAATGATCTTCGGTGGCGTATATGTTTAATAAGTTAGAAGTTAAGTTTTTTAAGTTTACTTTCTTACCACCAACTTCTAATTCGCCTTTTACTAATTTATTTTCTTGGTACAAACCTTTCATAAATTCTTTAAAGCATTCACCTGCTTGGTCAGGACTTTCGCTAATCCATTTTTCCATGCGTAAAAAATTCATCAACTTATCTTTATCATCTAACGCATTAGTTAAGGTTTGTTGTTTTTGTAATTTCATCATCGGTTTCAACATATCAAAACCTTGGTTTAAGAAATCGCCTGGTATTAAACCATCAAATCCTTCTACAATTTTATCAAAGTCCATGTCCTTGCTCCAACGAAATAGCAAGCCGTCATTAGTACTAAAATCAATTGGCGTAACATGCGTTACTAAGTTTTTAATTTTGTTAGGGTATAATGAACTGTAAATAACGCTTAAGGTTCCACCTTGGCAAATACTTAAAATATTTATTTTCTCAACTCTATTTTTCTTTCTAATAAAATCAACACAGTTGTTTATGTAACCGTTTACATAATCATCCATACTCAAGTATTTATCAGTTTTAGATGGATTGCCCCAATCAATTAAATAAACATCCAATCCAGCTGCTAATAAGTTTTGAATGTAGCTTCTATCTGGCTGTATATCCAACATTTTATAAGTGTTTACTAATGCGTAAACAATTAATACAGGTGTTTTGTAAGTAGGTTCTGTCTCTCTGTCGTATTTGTATAATGTTAATTTATCTTCGTTATACACGGTTGTTTTTGGAGATACAGCAATATCCACCTCGTTGATGTTGTTAAATGTTTCGTAGCTCTTTAATAATTTTGAGCTCATTTGGTGCATTTCTTCTACTAATTTGTTTTCCATAGGGCTATTTTAATATGATAAATTTACGGCTTTTTTGCTTCGATTATTGTACAATTTCAAAACTTTTATCGGTTAAAATAAATTCAGTTTTCAGATCGTCTAAATATAATTGTCCCTGAGCTTCGTTGTTCCAAATAAACAGTTGAATATGGTCAATTGCATTGGATTTTAGTTCCTCTTCACTCAATTCATATCCAAATTCTTTATAATCCCAGCTTTGATGTTGTATCAACTCTTTTCCAATGTAATAGGGAGTTTCAAATACCAGGCTATCTTTTTGATTGAAAAACTTAAGATATAATTGTGCATTATGAATGTCCTTATCAAAATAGTACCATCCCGAAAAACGAATTTTTTTGATACCAGGTTTAGTAAATAAATCAGGTAGTTTGTATTGAAATGCCGAGCTGAAAGAATGCTCTTTATTCAATAAAGCAGCGTAAGAACCTGTATGTGCTAATTGATTGGATTTGAAACCTGAATAGGTATTGGTTTCAAAATCTTCAGCATAGTTCTTTTGCTCTACAATACAAGACGGAGGAATGATATACTGATTGGTTTTATGTATTCTAAAAAAATTGCGCCAAAACAATTCGGAGTACGTATAATTTTCATCTAATATGCCATTGTGTAGCTGAAAACTTTTTAATTGGTGGTAGCCAGTTAGCACAAATAGAAAGGTAATAGAGGCTATTTTGTATTTTGGATAATTGATAAAATGATGAAGTGCAGCCGCTAATAAAATGGCTATGATAGGATAAAAATCAATCAGTGCACGAGTGGTGATTGGCCAATACCACCAAGAACTATATAGATAAAGTACTAAAAGTATAATTGCTGGGAATAGTATTTTTTGAAGTTTATTTTGTAAATAGAATACACCCAAAAGACTTACAAATGCTAATGGAACATAAATAAATAAACCAGTATGGTAGCTAAAAATAACATCCATTAATTTTGGATGAGTGAAGTAAAAACGCTCGTTGACGTAGGTGTATGGAATAATAGTACCCGTTTGTGTATACAGAATAATAAGGGTATTAATGATAAATAATACAATTAAAAAGAGCGGTAAAATTAGGTTGGTTTGAAAATTGAAACTCCATTTTTCTTTAAAAAAGTTGGTTGGAATAAAAGCTGGAATAACCAATAGTATCAATCCATTTAACGGTCGTATACTTAATAAGACGACGAAACATAAAGTACTTAAAAGGAAATGTAATGTTTTTTTATCCGTATCATTAAAATAGGAGTAGGAAAAATAGAGAAATAAACTAATGAAGGTAAAAGAATAAACGTGCGATTGAGAGTTTAGAAAAACGGTGTAATAAAATAAATGGGTGCCATAAAAAATAGTTATTGGTATCAGCACTGAGACTAATTCGTTACGAAATAATTTTTGTAATAATTTCCTCAAATAATATAACCCTAAAAACAAATAGCATAAGCTAGCGATGGCAATAGCCACTTGATAGGGCAGGGAATAGCCATCAGCAATATAACCGAGTGGTTCTGCTATCACATGCGCGATAAAGAAAAAGGGAGTCCATAACAAAGATAAGCCTGGATAGTATTTATTGATGCGTTTATCCTTGTACTGCACCATAAAATTATCTTCGGGATTGGCAAAGCCACCAATGTAATTATCATTATAAGCTTTATTAAACCATTTAAAGTCATAATTTGTATCATGGTAAATATATCTTGCAGGTAAGTATGAATAATAGCCTATGCCATCACCGCCAATAATTGGAAACCATGGAGAATTTAGCGGACGGAAATAAAATAAAGTAGCAGCTATGGATAGGAAGAATCCAAGAAACAGAGCATTATATTTATTTTTTAAGTACAAGTTTGGTTATTCTATGTTGGAACGCAGATTATTATGATGGTTAAGATAAAAAATGATTTTTAATATAATACATAAATAAATCAGTATAATCATAACTATCTGCGTCATCGGCGTTCTATAAAAATATAGAAAACAAAAAAGGCTGCCCACAAACACATCGGCAGCCTTCTTATTATTATGCTATGAGCACAATAGGATTATTTTTTCTTAGCTTTTGCTTTTTCTTCGTCAAATAACTCAACAGTAGCAGCATTTTGCATTGCCAATTTAGTTTGTAAATCTTTTACTGTTTTTTTTAAGTCGTACATGGTTTTATAAATGTCTTCCATTTCGCTTTTAAAAACAACTGGGTATTGTTCAAATACATTCTCAAATTGGTCTTGAAAATGTTTTTTTACATCCATGCTTAAGTTTAATGCTTCTGCTTTTACTTTGCTAAATTCATCTGTAGCAAATAATTCAGAATACATTTTTTCGTTAGTTTTCACCCACTCATTATATAATTCAGTCGCAGTTGGCATTGTAAAATTACCAGCTTGTAAATCTTTATATTTTTCTTGAGTTTCTTTAGCTAAAGATTCCATAGAAGCTTGCATTGTTTTATACAATTGAGCTTGTAACTCAGATTGCTTAATGCTGTATTCTGTTACTTTATCTAATAAAGCAATAGTAGATTCAATGTTTTCTTTTTCTTTTCCTGGGTTAGCCAATTTCAATAATGGTTCAAATGTTTTACCAAATACATTATTCATTTTAGCATATAAATCTTTCATGTGTTCTGAATCACCTGAGAATAATTCAGGAAATTGAGTTGACATATTCTTCATTTGCTCATAATATTCTTTTCCTAAACCATTTTGGTTTACAAAAAAGTTTTGCATTTGCTTAGTAGAGTTTTCAAACACTTCTTTTAAGCTAGCGTTATTAAAAAATGAACCAAAAACTTGTTCAGTCATTTTTTTATAATTGTCTTGAGAGTAAATGTTTTTCCAAGTATTAGCGCTGAAATCAGAATTTTTGATAGCATTCATCATTGGTTGAAACATCTCTTGTACTTTCATGTACATTTGACCACCTTCATACATGTTTTTAAACATATCTGCATTAAAAGGGTTTTTGATGTTTTGAGAAAATGTATCGTATGAAGTATTCATAGTGTTCATCCAGCTATTGTAGATGTTTGTCCATGCGTTATTCATTGTAGAAAAGCTGTTGTTATAATCGTTAGCGTTTTTACCATAATTAACCATTGAGTTATAAATGCTTTGGTTAAAGTCTGTCATTTGCTTCATACCAGTCATTTGTTGGTTATACCAGTTTTTCAAAAACTCTTCTGGTTTTGAATTACTAGTCATAAATGGGTTTGTTGCAAAAGCAAAAGGATTAGCACCATTTGTATTCATTCCGCTAAACATAGCCGCTTGTTTTTCCATCATATCTTTGTAGATAGATTGGCTGTCAGCCATAGCATTGCCATTAGTAAATGCAGATTGGAATTTCTTTGCAGAATCCATCCAAGTGTTCATAGCGTTAGCTTGAGCATCCATCATGTTGTCGATCATTGGGTTGTTTGTTTTCATTTTTTTTTCTTAGTTAAAATTTTAAGTATTTATATGTCGTTTTTAGTTTTTTACTGTAAAATCAGGCCTTTTAGTCATTATTTACTTTAAGCGACGCAAATGTCGACAATTTTTCATATACCAGTCAAGTAAATTGGTATTAATTTTAAGTTAAATTGTCGTAAAAATGATTTATTTGGTCTAAATCGAAATAAGTATTAAAAATACTTGACATTCTGCTTTTTTTTTTTGAAAATTACATAAAAACTGAACTAAATGATAGAAACTGGACAAACCTATTCTCACGATTTTAAATTTACCCAAGACGAGGTCAACCGTTTTGCTGAAGTAACTGGCGATAAAAACCCTGTTCATACAGATGCCGAATTTGCTGCAAAAACAATGTTTAAAAAACCAATTATGCATGGAATGCTTGGTGCGGCCTTGTTTAGTAAGGTGTTTGGAGTTTTATTTCCAGGCGAAGGAACCATTTATTTAAAGCAATCCTTGAGTTTTATGAAACCAATGTATGTTGAGGTGGATTATGAAGCGGTTTTTACTGTAAAGGAAGTTTTAAAAGACAAACACAGAGCAATAATTGAAACGTTGATTAAAGATAAAGCAACGGGTAATGTTTGCACAAGTGGTGAAGCTACAGTGATGAACGTTGATAAGATATAGTTTACTGTATTTTAATAATTCCGTAACGTTCGTCGAATGCAAAATTCTTAATTCTGCACTTAATTTTAAAAATAATAGTCATGGAAAATTCAAATAAAAGAACTGTATTAATTACAGGTGCAACGGGTGGTTTGGGAACCGCTATGTGCAAAGAGTTATATAAAGATGGTTATACTGTTGTTGGTAATTATCACACTAGAGAAAAAGCTGATAAGTGGATGGCTCAAATGAAAAGCGAGGGCTTTAACATTGAACTGTTTTATGGCGATGTGAGTGATTACGAGAGCACAGGTAAAATGATTGCTGAAATTGAAGCAAAATACGGACATATTGATACTTTAGTTAATAATGCTGGTATCACGCGTGATGGACGTTTAATTAATATGAAAGTAGAGGATTGGCATGCTGTTATTAATACCAATTTAAATTCGGTGTTCAACTGCACTCGCCAAGTTATTCAAGGAATGATTGATCGTAATTTTGGACGTATCATCAACATTTCTTCTGTTAATGGGCAACGCGGGCAATTCGGACAAACCAATTATTCTGCAGCAAAAGCGGGTATGCATGGTTTTACTAAATCATTAGCGATGGAAGTAGCAAAATATGGTGTAACAGTAAATACTATTTCACCAGGTTATATTGGCACCGACATGGTAATGGCTGTTCCCGAAAAAGTATTAAATCAAATTGTAGCACAAGTGCCAATGGGGCGTTTGGGTGGCACTCATGAAGTAGCTCATTTAGTGTCGTTTTTAGCGAGTGAAGAAACCAGTTTTGTTACAGGCGCTAATTATAGTATTAATGGAGGTCAGCACGTTTATTAATCATTAAAGTAAATGAAGTGCTTTAGATGAATTCAAAAGAAAATATCTTAGCATTAATAAAGCGAATCAACGAGAGTAAAGCTTTTGATTATAAAATCTATATTCAAAAGGTTAAATCTAATTTAGGCAAAGGATATAATTTGTATTTCATTTGACGTGAGAGTGCAACAAGGTGCAAAGCATTATATTTATGTTATAATGCTGAAAGGTTTAAATGCCCTTATGCCTATGATAATAGAATTTATTATTACTCACTAACTCACTCAAAAGAATATCGGTTAAATGGTCGTTATTTTCATTTAGAAAAAACAATTAACGAACTTTATAATAAAAGAGATACAACCAATTACAATGGCAACCCGACTAAAAGAAACTTAAGATTATTGAGATTATTGAATAAAAGAGTTGAGGTCGATAAATTAAGAGATATTCAATTGGATAACTGGCTTTGTAACTATTACGGCTTTAATCCCTAAGGATTTAGGTTATTATTTAAAATTAAGTGGATATAACAGTCCGCTTTTTTTATGCTTAAAACACCTACTTTAATTGCTTTTGGGCTACATGTCGGCTAAAACACAAAACAAAAAACCCTAAACTATTACTAGTAAAGGGTTTATGTTTTTTATCAGCGGAGAAATAGGGATTCGAACCCCAGGAACCTCACGGTTCAACAGTTTTCAAGACTGCCGCAATCGACCACTCTGCCATTTCTCCAGTGGGAGGCAAAATTAATCTTTTTTTTTATTTTACAACTAATTTTTTTAAAATATTTTTTATCCGTAAATTTATACAAATTTACATCCCCCCAATAATTTGTAAATCAACACCATGCGACACTTTTTGATTATTTTCTTTTTTCTGATTTATAGTACTGTTTTTGCAAATATTACGGTTTATTTCAATTATGGCATCTTTAGCACGGGTAATTCCAAGCCTTACCTCGAAACTTATTTAACTATTGCAGGCAATAGTGTTAAATTTAAGCCGGTAGATGGTAGTTATCAAGCTAGCATTAACGTTTCGTGGAAAATTTTAAAAGGAACCGAAATTGTTAAAGCCTCTAATTACAATGTATTAAGTCCTAAAACCTCAGATACCTTGCGTTTGCCTTCTTTTATCGATAGTCAACGTTTTTCAATAGAAAATGGACAATATACATTAGAACTAGTGGTGACTGATAATGCTAACTCAGGTAAGAAAACAACGCATTCCGAAAAAATAAATGTCTTAATTAAAAGAGAAAAAAAGGTTTATAATTCTGATTTTCAAATTTTAGAATCCTTTACTAAATCCGCCACTCCTTCTGCTTTAAATAAAAATGGCTACGATTTAATTCCTTATAACATTAACTATTTTCCTAAAACACAAAACGCACTTAAATTTTACCTCGAAAGCTATAATTTAGATACTGTAATTGGACCTAGCACTAAATTTGTATATTCTTATTATGTTGAGAATAGCGAAAACTTGCAAAAACTAATGGGTTTAAGTGGTTTTCAAAAACAATTGGCGGCACGCGTTAATCCTTTATTAGCTCAGTTTGATATCACTCAATTACCTACAGGAAATTATAATTTGGTGATTGAAGTAAAAGATTCTTTAAACAAAGTTCAATCACAAAAAAAATGGTTTTTCCAACGTCAAAGTGATGCTGCTCCAATTATAGAGAGCGTAACTGGAAATATAAAAACCATTGAAGAATTTTTTAATAATTTTCAAAGCACTGATTCTTTAAAACAATTTGTAGAGTGCTTGTGGCCTATATCATCCGTAAAAGAAAGAGAGTGGCAGCAAACTCAAGTGGCTCGAAAAGATCCAAGCATTATGCGCAGTTATTTAGTGGGTTATTGGAAACAACAATCAGGTGATACAATCGATCCTCTTAAAATTTGGATTAGCTATTACAAAGAAGTTTTAGAAGCTAACGCCCTACTTAAATGTGGAAAACAAAAAGGATATTACACAGATAGAGGACGAGTGTATTTGCAATATGGCAAGCCCGATCAACGCACTCAAATTATGAGCGAGCCAAATACCTATCCTTATGAAATTTGGCAATACAATAGAATTTATGATAAGGCAACGAAACGGTTTTTCTCGAACAAAAAATTCATCTTTGCTAATTTTGCCATTGCCGACGATTGTTATAAACTCATTCACAGCGAAGTAAGAGGTGAAATATTTGACGAACGTTGGAGATTTAAATTAGTAAATAGAATGCAGCAATCTGGTAACGTTGATGATACAGCACCTACCAAGACTTATGGCAGTAATATTGACGATAACTTTAATAATCCTCGCTAATTTATGTTGAGTAGCAAGGTAGCGGTTGTTATTTTAAATTGGAATGGTAAATCTTTTTTAGAAAAGTTTCTGCCAATCGTTATCAAGTATTCTTCAAGCGCTCAAATTATAGTTGCAGATAATCAATCGTCGGATGATAGTGTTTCTTTTTTAAAACAGCATTTCCCTGAAGTAAGAATTATTATTAACCCAAGTAATGATGGATTTTCTACTGGCTATAATTTAGCCTTAAAACAAGTGGAGGCGGAGTATTATGTGTTACTAAATTCGGACGTTGAGGTTACCGAAAAGTGGATTGAACCCATTATGGATTTAATGGATTCAAATAAACAAATAGCAGCTTGCCAACCAAAAATTTTGGATTATAATCATAAAACAACGTTTGAATACGCTGGCGCTGCAGGAGGTTTTATGGATAAATATGGTTATCCATTTTGTAGGGGAAGAATTTTTAATTCCTTAGAAGAAGACAAAGGGCAGTACAATAATTCCACAGAGGTGTTTTGGGCAACAGGTGCTTGTATGTTTGTGAGAGCCGAAGCTTTTTGGAAAGTGGGTGGTTTTGATGATGATTATTTTGCACACATGGAAGAAATTGATGTGTGTTGGAGAATGAAGAATATTGGTTATCAAATTTATGTAGAACCAAAATCATTGGTATACCATGTGGGTGGAGGTACTTTAAATAAATTAAGTCCGCGTAAAACATATTTAAATTTCCGAAACAATTTAATTACGCTTACTAAAAATGCGTCGCCACGTTTTTTATTTTTCAAAATCATTTACCGAATGATTTTAGATGGAGTAGCTGCTTTTAAGTTTTTAGCTGAAGGTCACGGCTCACATTTTATCGCTGTTATAAAAGCACATTTTTCGTTTTATGCTCATTTGCCTTCTACTTTAAAGAAAAGAGATGAGATGCGATTAATGGGTGGATTTAAAGATGCGACGACAGGTGTGTATACCGAAAATATTGTGTTTACTCATTTTGTAAAAGGAGTGAAGTGTTATAGTGAATTGTAGTTTTTTTTCTTTTTCTCATTTAATACTTTGGCGACCAATAATCTTCAAAAGCTTTTTTTATTTTCTTTTTGCTTGAACAAAAAGAAACAAAAATTCAAGGAAATTAGCCAACCTCCATTTGCCCCGCAAAAGCTTCTCTGAATGGCCTTCCCACCTGCTGGCTCAAAGCTTATTTCGCTTTGCCCCACACCGAATTACCAAAGTCAGCCGCACTATTACCAATGTATGCGTTGATGTGAAAAAATATCATAATTCAGACTTTATGTTTAGAACATCTATATCTATTAAGAATAGTAAAAGCCCAGTCATTTGGGTGCGTAGGTGGCCAAAAATGCGGGCAGATAGAGCGGTGAATTGAGAAAACAAGATTTTAGTGTAGTGTAACGGAACGTGAAAATCGTAGTTTTCCAAGAGGCGGGCTGAGCATATTTTTGGCTTGTCTTTTTTGGTTACTTTTTTTGACTAAGAAAAAAAGTGACAGAATGATACTTGGAATATAGAGTAAAATGATTACTTCAAGCCCCAATTAGAATGTTTCCCTCTTTGAGGATCAAACTCCATGTTGTTTTTTTTGCAAATTAAATTTGCTACATCGCGTGCTTGAATTAAAGAGATAGGAATGCCGCCACCAGCTCTCCCCCAATGGCTTGCATAATAATAATTTTTTAAATTAGGCAATGTAAATTTTACAGGCGATGACGATGTCATATCTTTTCCTGGTAACCAGCCTTGTGCACTACCTTGCCAATTGTTAGTATAACGCAATACTGTGGCAGGCGTAGCAAAATCAATCACTTCAATCTCATCTTTAATACCTGGAAATTTCACATTCAATAATTCAACTAACGCATCGGTGAATTTCTTTTTTTCGGCGCGGTATTTTGGTCTGTCGTTTTTACGTAAGTCAATCCAGAATTGTCCGTTGGTTGTATAAAAACTACAAGCCATCACGGTTTTGCCTTCGGGAGCAAGAGTAGGGTCGTAGTTATAAAAATGTGCTTCTAAACGATCCCACGATTTACCGCAAGGCGATACGAGTTTTACTTCGGTAGGGAAACGCGAAAAATGAGGATAGTCTTTATATGATTTTTTTAATCCGAAAGACACTAACAGAATTGCATAGTAAACATCCAATATTTTTCCGTCGCGCAATTTTAAAATCGTATCATCCACATATTTCCCTTCTAAATATTCAAAAACCGATTTGTACCAATCCGCCGTTGATAAAACGATATCACTTTTGTGAATCACATCATTACGAACTAACAAGCCTTTTGACTCATTATTTTCTACTAATATTTTTTTTACGGGTGTGTTGTAGTGTATTTTTCCACCCATGGCAATATAATTATCTGCTATGCGTTGTGCCCAGCTTAATGAGCCGCCAATAGGGTAACCTGCACATTGCTTATCAAAAAAAGCCATTGGTAAATTTAAAACCAACATCTTAACTTCTTCGCCATCAAATAATAATTCGAAGCTTTCTTTTAAAAACGGACTCTTAAATTTTTTAGCAATATCAATATTGCTAATTCTTTTTTGTTTGGTAACGTACACTAAAAACTTTAAGTACTTAGCCATTTTAATACTTCTGATGATAGAAGGAAATAATGGTAACTTATACATCACAGGAGGCAATTCGAACTGCTGCAAGTTTCTAATATCTTTTATTACTTCGTGGATTACTTTGCTGTCTTCAGGAGATAAGTCGAGCATATAATCTCTAAGCTTATCGAGGTTGGTGTATAGTTTAAAGGTTTTATTGCCGTATTTATCAGCGTTGTTTTTTAAATCAATATGCAAACGAATATCATGATTATGAAAAGGTACTTTTTTCATATCAATTAATTCCGACCACATTTTGTTAAAACCACTTCCTTCGTTAGAGCCTAAAATCCAATGAATGGAGCCATCAATGGTATATTCTCCATTTTGCCAACTAGTACATAAACCACCGGGAATAGAATGCTTCTCGAAAATTTGAGTTTCAAAACCATTCATTTGCAAATAACATCCAGCTGATAAGCCCGAAATACCTGCTCCTATAATATTGATGGTTGGTTTTTGTTGCACTTTCAAATATATTAAAAAGATTGAGGTTTTAATGAAGAAAACCAGTTCTATTATAAAATACGATTACTAAAGGAGGTGTTTAATCTAACTAATTGATCTTTGTATAAATTTCTGTACTCCTGCTTAGTTTCTTCATCAAGATATGAATGGTTTATTAATTCATGTACATTTGGATTTTCGGTCCGCATTTGATTGATTATTTTTAAAATTCGCGCATTTTTTAATCCTAATTGTAATCCAAAATCAAAAAAATCATCATATCCAAAATAACCTAATGCTGTAAATGAAGGGTGGTTGAATGAATCTTCGGTTAACCCATCTTTTAATGCAACATAAGAATCGCTAACATGTATACGTGTGCAAACTAGGTCATAAGCCGGACTCATCATCATATCTCCATCCGATGTTTCTATTAAGGAGAAGTTTTTTAAATGAGCATCGCCATTTGAAAATAAGTAATTAAATAAAACGAGTTTATAATATTTTTCTAATTCTACTTCAACTGCGTTAATATGCTTTGCAATTAATTTCCCTAAATCAAGATAATTAAATTCGTATTTAAAATCTTTGCCTGCATTATCTTTTGTTTTTCCTGCAATAGCCGCAAAATCTTCTTGTAAATATTTTCCGCCATTTGGTTTTAAATCAAAACGCTTTGTGATGTATGCAGGCTTATCATTATCAAAAAAAATAAGAGCATTTTCGGCCGTATGTATTTTGTAAACTTGATGAGCTATCTGCATAGTCAAATGTTCGTTGGCTGGAACTTGACTTACTTTTAAAATATCGCGCGGTATAGGTTTTAAAATATACTGCCCTTGCTGCCCCATTTCGGTTAATTGCAATTTATTTTTTACTAAAACAAGAGATAGTTTTTCTTGTACACCTGATATTGAAATACGTTTTCTGTTTTCAATAAATTTTTCTTGTTGGGGGCCTTCTTTATCGGGCGAAGAAAATGGTAATACATGATACACTTTTTTATTATGAAACATGCGTTTAAGAGCAGCACCACTGTAAGAAGAAAAATTTTCTTTTAAAGAACTTGGGCAATTTTTTATTTGAACACTCATTTTTTTATATTAAGTCTCGATAGCTATTTAGATTACACTTACTGCTCCTATAGTTTCGGTTCCACTAGTTGCAAGCAGTAATCCAAAATAATCGTTTTCATCAATTTGTAAATGGCGACATTGTAATTTTCTATTAACACCTTCGCTTAACATATTAAAAAAGAATGGAAATAATGTTTTGGATTTATACTCTTGTTGTGTTTTGGGTAAGGTTACACTTATGGCTTTTTTTTGAGAGTTATTAAAGTAAGCATCATTGTATTTAAAAATATAGAACCCATCTTGATAATTAATATTACCAGCCACTTCATTATTAACGTATACAATTCCTTCTTTTGACATTTTTATTTATTAATAATTTTAAACTCTATCTCCACACCCAAAACCTTTGTTAATTTATTTAATGTTTCAATAGAAGGATTACCAGCACCATTTTCAATTTGAATAATTGTGCGTAAACTAACTCCCGAAAGCTCTGCTAAATCCTTTTGTAGTATGCGTAAGGTATTTCGCCTATTTTTTAAATACTCGCTTATTTTTTCTATATTCATTGTGCGTTAAATTGCGTATTTAAATACAAATATATAAATAATAAACATATTTATGCTTATTTGCGTATTTAAATGCACTTTTTGTAGTATTAATTGTTGTTACTTAGAAAAACAGGCAAAGTGTATTAAAGCGCATTTTTAATTATGATAATACGACTATTATCGAAAAATCTGCGATTTAAACCATTCATTTGCAAATAACATCCAGCTGATAAGCCCGAAATACCTGCTCCTATAATATTGATGGTTGGTTTTTGTTGCACTTTCAAATATATTAAAAAGATTGATATTTTGTAGAATCTACTATGTATCGTAGATTTTCATTCAGAAAAAGCGCAAAAAAGTCAGTAAATTTGGGATGAGGTGATAATAAAGGTTTACAAAACGCTACTATTCAAATCAAAAATTAACAAAAGTATGTAAACAAAATTGTTTATATTTGTAATATGAAAACTGAATTTAATATCATTAAAGGCATTCATCCTGGTATTATACTTGAACGAGAACTTAAACAACGTAAGTTAGCGAAGGGGCGTTTTGCTTTGTCGTTACAAGAATATCCGCAAACTTTAGTTTCTATAACTAAAACAAAAAGAAAAATGAATATTGGCTTAGCTTTAAAAATAGAGCAAGCGCTTAATATGGAAGAAGGATATTTTATGATATTACAACTTTACTATGATATAGAGGAAGAGAAGCGAAAACAAAATACCGAGCAGCCAGATTTATTAAAGTTAAGACCTGTGTTGTTTTGGGATACGAAAATGGAGAAAATTGATTGGAAGAAGCAAAAAAAAGCGGTTATTAAAAGAGTTTTTGAGCGAGGTAATGAGATTGAAAAAAAAGAGATTACACGATTTTATGGAAAAGAAATTGTGAATGAAATTATAAGTTCAAATGGCGGATAAACTATATTATAATACAGTAACACCATTACTTCACAGCATACTAAAAACGTTAATGGTAGCAGATGAATTTAAAGAGTTTAGATTGGTTGGAGGAACTGCTTTGAGTTTATACAGAGGTCATAGAGAATCGGTTGATATAGATTTGTTCACAGATGCTGTATACGGCACTATTGATTTTGATGCAATTAATATTTTTTTGCGTAACACGTATCCTTATGTCGATACTAGTAACGATGACCTTATAGGTTTTGGTAAATCGTATTTCATAGGAGAGAGTGCCGAAAATAGCATAAAGCTTGATGTGTTTTACGCCAATGATTCATTTATAGATAATGTTGTACTAATTGATAATATTAGGTTAGCAAGTATTGATGAAATTATTGCTATGAAAGTAGATGTTGTTAGCAGAGGAGGTAGAAAAAAAGATTTTTGGGATATTCACGAGTTGATGAATTATTATAGCGCTGATACTATGTTTGCATTGCACGAAAAAAGGCATCCATACGCTCATAAAAGAGATGAATTAAAACAAAAATTTAAGGAGTTTGAAAATGCAGATAATGATTTTGAACCTATCTGCATGAGAGGAAAGCATTGGGCTTTAATTAAACTTGATATAATAAGTTTTATAAATACTTTAAGTTAAGTACTGAAAAAATGAGATTTTGATGCAATAAAAAAGGAGCTAAATCTTTAGCTCCTTTTAAAAATAATTAATTTACAATCTATAAATCATCAATATTTACTTTAGCACCTGCTTGTTTATCTTTATGTTTTTTAATTTGAGATTTTAAAGCTTCGCAAGCCAAATCAATCGATTCTTCGAAAGAAGCCGATTGTTTTTTTGAAAACAATTCTTGACCTTTTGCTAAAATTTTTATTTCAGCTACTTTATTTTCGCTGTTAGATGATTTATCTAAACGCATAATCACTTCGCCATTTATTAAACCATCGTGAAAGGTTTTTAGTTTGTTCATTTTTTCGTGAGCAAATTCAATTAACTTTTTGTCTGCATCAAAGTGCACTGATTGGATGTTTGTTGTCATAATAAATCCTCCTGTTTTTGTGTTTTTTATCTGCCGAAGCCTAGTGCATAGGCAGATTGGTTTATACTCTGTTAATTGTAATATTTTAATCACCTCGTGGGTGAGCTTGTTTGTATGATTTTTTGAGTTTATCTATCGTGTTATGTGTGTAAACTTGAGTAGCACTTAAATTAGCATGCCCCAACAAATCTTTCACGGCATTAATATCAGCGCCATTATTTAAAAGGTGCGTTGCAAAGGTGTGTCGTAAAACGTGTGGGCTTTTCTTTTTTATAGTGGTAATTTGAGAAAGATATTTCTTCACCAATTTGTAAGCAGCTTGTTCGCTTAGTGTAGTACCTTTCTCGCTAACCAACAACATAGGATTTGATAAGTTTAGTTCCTTTTTTACTTGCAAATAGGTTTCAAGGTTACGTTTTAAGGCTAAAGAAATTGGAAGCATGCGTTCTTTATTTCGTTTACCCAATACTTTGATGGTAGAGTTAAATAAATCCAAATCCAATTCCTTTAAATGCGTTAATTCTGATCGCCTAATGCCTGTTTGGTAAAAAAGGTCCAATATTAATTTATCTCGCTGTCCAACAAAGCCTTCGTCAAATTTCACTTCGGTAAATAAATCTTCCATTTGGTGTTCATCAACAAAAGAGGGCAGACGTTTCGGTGTTTTTGGCCCCGAAATTTTGGACATCGGGTTTACCTCAATAATTTGCTGACGCTGCAAGAATTTAAAGAAAGATTTAAGTGCCGATAATTTGCGATTGATACTTCGGGCGGCTATTTTGTGTTTAATGAGTTCTGAAACCCAAGCGCGGATTTGTTGGTAGTTGATTTCTTCGGAGCTTATTTCCTCGTTTTGAGGGTTGATAAAGGCTATAAATTGAGCAATATCGTTTTTGTAAGAAGTAACCGTGTGAGTGGAGTACTTTTTTTCGTACGTTAAGTAGTCAAAAAATAGATGTAGTTGCTTATCAAACATAAAAAACCTAAGCTTATAACGAATTTAGCTTTAAAATTCGCAATAACCTTAGGTTAAATATATAATTTTTGTGAAAAGTGCCTATTCAGCAGCCAAACCCAATTGCATTTTTTGCTTGTAAACAGCTTTAATGCGAGTTTGTCTATTTGTGATAGATGGTTTTTCGAAATTTTTACGAGAACGCAATTGTTTTACAACACCTGTTTTTTCAAATTTCTTTTTGAACTTTTTTAAAGCTTTTTCGATGCTTTCACCTTCTTTTACTGCTACTATTAACATTATATGAGTTTATTAATTTTTAATTTGGGTTGCAAATATATAGACTAATTAGCCAAAAACCAAAAATTATTAGCAATTAATTGTTTATTTTAGCGTTACAATCCTTATGAAGATGAAAATTATTACAATTTGTGCCATATCAGCTCTATTTTTTTGTTTTTCTTGTAAAAAAGAAAGAACCTGTGAATGTTCGAGCTCAAATGGCACCTATATAGCCGGAACAATTGAATCAACAAAGAGTTATGCTAAAAAGCATTGCAAGTCGCTTTCGGCGAGCGAAACTACATGTAAATTGAAAGAATAGGTTGTTAAATAGAAGATATAATTATTATTTACTTTTTTTCCTTGATGAAAAAAAGTAACAAAAAAAATCAAGACGAAACGCCAACTCCAATTCTTTTTTCGCTCGAAAGGTCTGCGCAATTCCACCAAAAAAATTGTAGTTCACACCGTTTCGTCAAAAGCAGCCGCACACTTACTAACGTATGATAGATGAATTCTATGTTGAGTATGTCTTTAAGGTATTTTTTGGAATTCTAGGAAACTTATTTAAACCAGCCGCTATACATCAAATAATTATTGGCAATGCGATTGATTTCACCATTAATTAACTCTTCTGAAATATCTTTTACTTTTTTAGCGGGTACACCAGCATAAATACAACCACTTGGTACAATGGTGCCTTCTGTTAATACAGCTCCTGCAGCAATAATGGAATTAGAGCCAATTTCGCAATTATCCATTACTATTGCGCCCATACCAATTAATACATTATCGTGAACTAAACTACCATGTACAATAGCGTTATGCCCAACTGAAACATTGTTACCTAATACTGTTTTTGTTTTTTGATAAGTACAATGTATCACCGCACCATCCTGAATATTAACTTTATTTCCTAAACGGATAGAATTTACATCGCCTCTTACAACGGCATTAAACCAAAAGCTACAGTCTTCGCCACAAATAACATCGCCAACAATAGTTGCGTTAGGCGCTACAAAGGTGTTTTTTCCTAAATAGGGTTCAATTCCATTAACAGGTAAAATAAATGCCATAGTTTATTTAGAAGAAATGATTTTAGTTCTAAGATCTGTAATTTTTGAATCTAATTCTTTCATCGCATTTAATGTAAATACATTATCCGTTTTTGAATCTATAATTAGTTTAACTGCTTTTAAATCCTCTAAAACATAAGCGGTTTCATCAGGTAATTTAGAGGATAGTAACAATTCCATTAAATTATCTAACGATTCTTTTTGTGCGAATATTTCTTTTACGATTGGTTCGTTTTTAGTTTCCTTAGCTGTTTGGCATGCTATATAAAGACCTTCAATCCAAGCACCAGCAACTAATAAAGAAGATGTGCCAGGGCGATTATTTTTTCTTAAAGTTTCATCAGCACTTTTAAAAGCTTGCGTAATAATACTTAAAGTTGAATCTCTGTTAGATTGATTAGCAGTCATGCGATCTCCCATATTTTCATCAAAAGAATTACTGACACCAATACTTTTAGCAATAATACTAACGCATTTAAAAAACAACATCGATTCTTGAGTTTGGTCGTAAATGCTTGCTACGTTTAAATCTGCGCCATATACGCCCAAATTAAGGGCTCTACTACTTTCTAATAAATATCTACTTACGTCGTTGGGATTATTTAATAATTGAACATTGTATTCTGCATTTGATAATTTTGTTAATTCCAAAATGGTAGCTCTAGATGAAATCGTATTAAATACATTTTGTGCTGAAATTTTTTGAGAATCAAGACCAACAGCTTGTATTTCATCGTCTGTTGTATTTAGTTCTTCTTGTTTATTTCCTCCGCACGAACTTATTAAAATAACAACTGAAGTGGTTAAGAAAAAAAGTTTAATTTTTAAAAGCATAGAGTATTTTTTATTTAAGTAAATATACTTTTTTATTAAATTAAATTTATATTATTTATTGGTTACTTTTTCACACCATTTTTATAGGCAATTCGGCTGATTTCTTTACCTGTTTTATCATAAAAAACCCAATCGCCGTGTGCAACACTTTGTTTTTTACCTTTTCGTTTTTCGCTAACTACTTTGTAATTACTTTCGGATTGTATTTTGTTGTTAGAGAAATAAGAAATGGATTTCCCTGATAAACGCCCATCTTTAAAGCCTTGTGTTTTCATGATACCGCCAGTTTCATAGTAGTATGTCCAAGTGCCATGTTGTTTTCCTTTGCTGTAATTACCATCACTATCAATAAAGTTTCCTTTTTCGTAGTAGCTTGTCCAATGACCATGTTTAATTCCGCTTACATAAGAACCTTTTTCTCGGTACTGCCCAGTTTCGAACCAATATTCCCAAAAGCCTTGCTTTTTACCTTTTTCGTTATAAGTTCCTTTGTAGTTAGCTTTTCCATTCATGTACCAACCTTCCCATAACCCCGTAATTTGAGCATCTTTAAAACTTCCTTGATCTTTTAATTGTCCATTGTTATACCAACTTTGCCATTGGCCGTTTTCTTTGCCAGCAACATAAGAACCTTCTTGTAATTTTTTTCCGTTCTCAAACCAGGTTGTCCAAATGCCCGTTTTTAAATCATTGTCAAAATTACCTTGTTTCCATTTTTCGGTAGTTGGATAAAAATATTCCCAAGTGCCTGTTTGTTTATCATCTAAAAAATATCCTTCTGATTCTTTATTCCCATTACTGTAATAGTAAGTCCATTTATCGTTTCGTAAACCATCTTTTAATGTTCCTTCCATTTCTTTTTCACCTTTTTCGGTAAAGAATTTCCATAGTCCGTTTTTCTTTCCGTTTACAAACCAGCCTTCGCTTTTTTCTTTATGATTTTGGTAGTAAGAAGAGTAGAAACCATTCAATACGCCTTTTTCATAATTAGCTTCATAGTCCAATTCCCCGTTATGATGAAAGTAGCGCCATAAGCCATTCATAAAGCCTTCTTTATAGGCGCCTTGAGCTTTAATAATTCCACTGTTGTATTGTGCCGTAATGGTTCCGGAACCATTTGTAATAATTTGTTTTCCTAATTCATTCCACATATTGTGAATGGCAAAAGCAACAGAATCCACGTATTCTTTTTCTAATTTTTGTTGACCATTTTCGTAATATTCTAAAATCTTACCACAAGGTTTGCCTTTACAAAATGAGGAAACAGAAGCAGGTTTTCCGTTTTTATAAAAGGTTTTTACTTCGCCTTCTTTTAAATCATTTTCAAATTTTCCAGAACTTTCTAATTGTCCGTTATCAAAATAATATAACCAATCACCTGTTTTTTTTCCTTTAGCAAAGGATTCGCGACTTTTTACCGTTTTGTTTTCATGGTACGAAGTCCAAATACTATCAGGTAAATTTTGATTAAAAACGGTTTCTTGAGCTAACTCACTAGTTTTGGAATAATAATAATTATGACCGTTTTTTTTACCTCTATTGTAATTTTCGATAGCTTTTAAAACTTTATTTTCATAATAAAAATACCACGTACTATCTTCTTTTCCGTTGTAAAATGAACCTTTTCGCGATACGTTGCCATTTTTGTAATATTCTACATGGCGTCCATGTGGCATACCTTTTACAATATTGGTTTCGGATTTTAGTTTTAATTGTTCACTATCGTAGTATTCTTTTTTAGGTTGTGCAAAAGCTGAGAAGCTTAAAAAAAGAAAGGAAATAAATAAGAGTTTGTATGCCTTCATAACAGTAAAATTAAGGTTATAACGACTTTTAAGGCGTGGGATACAAAAAAATTGTAAACAATAGGAGGTTTAATAACGTAGGGTTACCCTGAAAACGTTTCAGGGTATCATGAGATGCTGAAATAAGTTCAGCATGACGCTAAGCCACTTATTTTCCTTTAAACTCAGGCTTGCGCTTTTCTAAAAAAGCATTTACACCTTCGGCGTAATCTGCGGTAGATGCCGCATCTACTTGTATAATACCTTCGCGAGCTAATTGTTTATCGTGTGTGTTAAACAAGCTTTCGTTTAATAAACGTTTCGTTAAACCCATTGCTTTTGTTGGCATATTGGCTAATGTATTGGCAAAAGCCAAAGCATCCGTCATAAAGGTTTCATCAGCAAATACTTTATAAATCATACCCATTTGTTGAGCTTCGGTTGCCATTACTTTGTCGCCAGTCATCATTAAAGCAGTTGCTCTTTGAAAACCAACTAAACGAGGTAAGAAAAACGTTCCGCCGCTATCTGGTATTAAACCAATTTTACTAAATGCTTGAATAAAAGAAGCAGAGTTTGTGGCAGTTACGATATCACAAGCCAAAGCAATATTAGCGCCAGCGCCAGCGGCTACACCATTAACCGCAGCTATGATTGGTTTTTCGATTTTACGGATTCTTAAAATAATGGGATTGTAATGCTCGTCAACTATTTTTGCAATGCCAGGTCCGTTTGGGTCAATAGCTTCTGCTAAATCTTGTCCTGCACAAAAAGCTTTTCCTATTCCTGTTAAAACAATTGCTCTAACATTTTCATTAGCTTCTGCTTCATCTAATGCATCTTGCAATTGCAAAGCCATTTCTCTATTAAAACTATTAAATTTATCTGCACGATTTAAAGTAATAACCATTACTTTTTCTTTAAGTTCGGAAAGTATAAAACTCATATTAAGTATTTTTTTGTTAGATAAAATTGGGAATTATTTTTTGGAAAAAGAAATTTTGAAACCTAAATACATTTAAAATAATCAAAGGGCTCCAAACAATCTTCACATTGGTGTAAAGCTTTACAGGCCGTGCTACCAAATTGAGAAATTAATTTGGTGTTTTGAGATTTGCAGCGAGGACAAGCGATATTTTTTGTTTTTCCGGTTAGCCAACTTTTATCTTCGGTGCTATGCTCAGGCGGTGCTATGCCGTAAATTCTTAGTTTTTCTTTGGCTTCAGCTGTAATCCAATCGGTTGTCCAAGGTGGAGAGAAAATAGTATTAATTGAGATATTGGTGAACCCAATTTCTGTCAATTTTTTTCGCACATCATCTTCTATCTGTTTCATGGCTGGGCAACCAGAGTAGGTAGGGGTGATTTTTAAAGTAACCGATACCTCGTCAATAATATTAATATCTCTAATAACGCCTAATTCGATGATAGAAATGACTGGAATTTCTGGATCGGGAATTTCAGAAAGTAATGAAAGTATGTCTTCTTTGGTTTTCATATTTTAACCGCAAAGATCACAGAGATTTTTTGCGCAGAAAGTATTGGGTAATTATAAGATAAATATCGCTGCAATAATCATGATGATGATAATCACAATGTATTGCCAAACATCTACAAAGTAGGGCGATATTTTTTTCCAGGATTCTTTAAAGTTCATTAATATTTGTTTTTTATTATAGGAGATTTGTTGTTTGACATTTAATTAAAAATCAAAAAACTTTTTTCAAACAACCAACAACTATTGATTACCACTTCGCATCCGGATACATTCGCGGTAACGCTTGCATCTCTGCTAAAATAAATGCCAAATGCTCTGTATGAATTCCTTTGCGGCTACCAGTTTGCATAAATACATTTTCTGGTTGTATTAAAGTACATTTTGCTAATAAATCAGCCATGTGGTTTTCCCATTTGGCTTTCACTAAATTCAAATCAACAGCGATACCTTCTTTTAATAAAATTTCATCAACTTCAGTCATTTCAAATAACTCGCCAGTATATTGCCATAATTGGTTAATAGCAGTTTGTGTTTTATTATGACTTTCTTCAGTACCATCACCAAAACGTTCTAACCAAGATGAGGTATGACGTAAATGATAGGTTACTTCTTTAATTGATTTTTGGGCAATTCCAGCTAAAGTTTCGTCCTTACTTTTTGCTAATTCTGTAAAAAAATAATAATCAAAACAGTCCATGATTGCCTGACGAGCAATGGTTTTGGCATAATCGCCATTTGGTTGTTCTGTTATTTGGGCATTAAAAAACTGTCTATCATTTCTGAAATAAGCTAAATCATCGGCACTTCTGCCTTTATTTTCGATTGTTGAAGCATATTCTAATAATGATTTTGCTGCACCTGTAATATCTAGAGCAATGTTAGTTAAAGCTAGATCTTCTTCTAAAAAAGGGCCGTGGCCTGTCCACTCACTTAAACGTTGTGCTAAAATTAAGTTAGTATCTCCTAATCGTAATGTATAATTAAATAATGCTTCTTGTGTTGTCATTTTGTTTGTCCCGCAGATTTCGCAAATTACCGCAGATTTTTTTAGTAATTAATTTTTTGATAATAAGATAAACAAGTCTTATATCTTAAGTCTTATATCTTAAGTCTTGTATCTTGTGTCTAAAAATTACATATGCCCTATAGCATCCGGAATTTGATAAAACGTAGGATGACGATATACTTTATCGTTTGAAGGCTCGAAGAAAGGACCAATATCTTCTGGGCTACTCGCTACAATAGCATTAGAGGGTACTGCCCAAATAGAAACACCTTCTCCGCGACGAGTGTATAAATCTCTAGCATTTTGCAAAGCCATTTCTTTATCAAACGCATGTAAACTTCCGCAGTGTACAAAAGGTTGTCCTGCTTTTTTTTGTAAAAATATTTCCCAAACTGGGCCTTGATTATCACTCATTTTTAATAGTGCTTAGTTATTAGTGTTTAGTTTTTAATATCAAAGAGAGTTGGTTAGAAGATTATTTAAAACTAATAAATCAACACTCAAAATTTACTTACGCTGCTTCGTAAACTTCTTTACGTTTTTTAGCAAAGGCTTGTGCAGCTTCTCTTACCCAAGCGCCGTCATCATGCGCTTTGTTACGAGCTGCTAAGCGTTCTTTATTACAAGGACCGTTTCCACTAATTACTTGTTTAAACTCAGCCCAATTTGGTTCGCTATAATCGTATCCTTTTTTAGCTTCATTCCATTTTAAGTTTGCATCCGGAACTGTTAATCCTAAATATTCTACTTGAGGAACAGTTTGGTTAACGAATTTTTGACGTAATTGATCGTTTGTTTCACGCTTAATACGCCATTTCATTGCATTTTCGCTATTGGGTGATTCTGCATCTGGTGGACCAAACATCATCATTGTTGGATACCACCAACGGTTTAACGCATCTTGTGCCATTGCTTTTTGATCAGCAGTGCCAAATGACAAGTGAGTCATAATTTCGAAACCTTGACGTTGGTGAAAGCTTTCTTCCTTGCAAATACGCACCATAGCACGTGCATAAGGTCCGTAAGAAGTACGTTGCAACATCACTTGATTCATAATGGCAGCACCATCTACTAACCAACCCACTGCACCAATATCTGCCCAAGTTAAAGTTGGATAATTAAAAATAGACGAATATTTTGCTTTACCGGTATGTAAATTATCTAATAATTCATCGCGGCTAATACCCAGAGTTTCGGCAGCAGTGTATAAATATAAACCATGTCCACCTTCGTCTTGCACCTTAGCTAATAAAACTACTTTAGCGCGTAAACTTGGCGCACGAGTAATCCAGTTACCTTCTGGTAACATCCCCACTATTTCAGAGTGCGCGTGTTGTGATATTTGGCGAATTAAATGCTTACGGTAATTATCCGGCATCCAATCTTTAGGCTCCACCATTTCATTTTTGGCTAATTTGCCTTCAAATACATCTTCAAATTGAGTAAGTTCCATCGTTTTTGTTTATGAATTATACAAATATAAGCTTTTGACCGCTTTTTTTCAAAGGTTTTATCCTCATTTTATAACTGTTTAAACAATAAAAATCATTTACTGTTTAATTATCACATTAATATTTTATTTTTGCGCAACTAAAATTTAAAAAATGGCAAGATTCCACACCTTAAAAGTAAAAGATATTCGCAGAGAAACAGTTGATGCCGTTTCCATTGCTTTTGATATCCCTCTAGCAATTCAACACGAATACCAATTTAAACAAGGTCAATATATTACAGTTAAATTAAATGTAAATGGCGAAGAATTGCGTCGTTCATATAGTATTTGCACGAGTCCTTATAGCGAAAAAGAATTACGCGTAGCTGTAAAAGAAGTACAAGACGGACGAGCTTCAACTTTAATGAACCGAACTTGGAAAGTAGGTGATGCGGTTGAGGTCATGACTCCAATGGGAAATTTTAGTTCAATTTTATCAGGTAATAACAAAAAGCATTATGTGTTATTTGCCGGTGGAAGTGGTATTACACCCATGATGAGTATTTTAAAAAGTGTTTTATACATCGAAAAACAAAGTAACGTTACTCTAGTTTATGCAAACCGTAATGAAGATTCAGTTATTTTTAAAACGGAGATTGAGAAAATTGTTTCTGAAAATGCAGATAGAGTAAAAGTATTAAATGTATACGACACGCCTAAAACACAAGTGAGCGATTTACAAAAAGGTTTACTATCAGTTGATAGAGTAAAAGCTATTATTGAAAATTACGGTGGCGTTAACGCAGATGAATATTTTATTTGCGGTCCAGGACCAATGATGGAAAATATTAAGCAAGCTCTAGAAGGATTAAATATTGCCAAAGAAAAAGTTCATATTGAATATTTTAGTGCGGTGGCTGATGCGGTTTCAAAAGCAGAAGGTGCAGTTGTAACTGGTGCTGATGTAAACAGCGAGGTGACCGTTATACAATATGGTATTGAAACGACGATGAAATTAAATACTGCAGGTTTAACTATTTTAGATGCAGCTATTGATGCAGGTGTTGACGCTCCGTTTAGCTGTAAAGGCGCAGTGTGTTGTACTTGCCGTGCAAAGGTTATTGAAGGAAAAGCAAAAATGGATGCAAACTTCGCCTTAACTGATGCTGAGGTTGAAGATGGTTTTATTTTAACTTGCCAAGCACATCCATTAACCGAAAAGTTAGTTGTTGATTTTGATGCAATTTAAAATTATACATTTATAAACAAAAAAGACTTCGTTAACGAAGCCTTTTTTGTTTTATTAATTTTAGAAATATTTATTTCAAACTCTCCACTAATTTTTCAAAACCAACTTCTTCCTGAGTTCCGGAAGCCATGTTTTTTAACATCACGGTATTGTTGGTCATTTCGTTTCCGCCAACAACTCCCACAAAAGGAATTTGTTTTTTATCAGCATATTCAAATTGTTTGGCAATTTTCTTCACCACATCTGGATATACTTCAGCATTAATTCCTAAAGCTCTTAATTTAGAAACTAAGCCTACGCAGTGCATTAATTCGGCTTCACCAAAATTGGCTAATAATATTTTTGTGGTAGATACTCTATTTACAGCTTCAGGAAATAAATTTAATTCTTCCATCACATCATAAATACGATCAACGCCAAAAGAAATACCAACGCCTGATAAACCTTTTAGTCCGAAAATACCCGTTAAATCATCATAACGACCACCACCTAAAATACTTGGCGTAAATGTTCCAGCATTGGCTTTGGCTTCAAAAATAGTTCCTGTATAATAATTTAATCCGCGAGCTAACGTGATATCTAACTCTACGCTAATGTGTTTGATTTTAAGCGTAGTTAAATTATTTAATAAAAATTCAATTTCTTCAATTCCTTTTTTTCCTACTTCGCTATTTGCTAAAAATGTTTTTAAAGTGCTTACTTTATTTTCATTTGAACCTGATAAATCAATTAAGGGTTCTAATTGTTTAATAGCAGTTTCTGAAATTCCTTTTTCTTGTAATTCTTTTACGACGCCGTCTTTACCAATTTTATCAAGTTTATCAATAGCAACTGTGATGTCAATGATTTTATCGCTGGCATTTAAGATTTCGGCAATGCCACTTAATATTTTTCGGTTATTAAATTTAACCAATACAGGAATATTTAATTCAGAAAACGATTTATCCATCATGGCAATTAATTCTAACTCATTAATTAATGAGTTAGAGCCAATCACATCGGCATCACATTGGTAAAATTCACGGTAACGACCTTTTTGTGGTTTATCGGCACGCCAAACTGGCTGTACTTGATAACGTTTAAAAGGGTAGGTGAGTGCGTGATTATTCATCACCACATAACGTGCAAAGGGAACCGTTAAATCGTAACGTAAGGCTTTTTCGGTTAATGCTTCCGAGTTATATGATTTTTCTAAAGAGGTATTGAATTCTTTTTTGAGTAATTCTTTTTTATCGTCTTTACTCTCGTGTATTCGAGAATTTAAAACCTTAAAAATTAATTGATCGCCTTCTTCGCCATATTTACCAGTTAAGGTTGTAATGTTTTCCATGGTTGGCGTTTCAATAGGAGCATAACCAAACAATTGAAAATTGGTTTTCAGAATATTGAAAATATATTGACGTTTCTGCATTTCTGCAGGCCCGAAATCTCTGGTGCCTCTTGGAATGGATGGTTTCATAAATGTATTCTAATGTGTAAAAATATACATTTATAAAGAGCTTTGCAAAAGGGAAATTAATGTTGTTAGTTCTCGACCTTCGACTCCGCTCAGGATGACAGATGGAACTGACAAATTGAATTTGTGAATTAATTACTTCACGTGCGCTTCTTCAACCTGTAACACTTCGTAATAGGTTGGGCTATTAGGATCCGCATCATATACATAAGCAATGATATGACATTTTGATGCGTTATATGCTGAATTAATTGAATAATTAGGGAAAGCTTTTACCGCTGAGTCATTTGCTACAGCGCCACTAGTAAAAATAGGATCGCCAAAAGAACTATTAACAGCTTCTCTTAAAACATGATTGAACTCGTAATTTGGAATTAATTGACTTCCTGATGGTAATCTATAATCTAGTTGTTCGGCAATAATACTGTCTTCAGATAATAATATAACTAGTTTGTAAATACCAGCATTATTTGTTAATGATTTAACAGTAATACTAGTGTTTAAGTTATTGTTTGATGTTGTGAAGGTATTTCTAATCTTAATTTCAAATTTTGCTGGTCTGCTAAGCATTTGAGTTACTTCACCTTCCCATGTTGTATAGGCTTTGATGAAATTAGCTGAACCAAATCCAGATCTATTGATTAATCCATTTGGATTTCCTGCTAAAGAAACGCCAAAAGTATTGTCGTAAGCCGTGCTAGTAGGATTTCTTAAATCTGTAGGGTATGTAGCATTTATATTAGCGAAAAATCCTGCATGAATAGCCAAGGCAACAACTTGACCTGGATACTTTTTTGTTAAGTATTTTAAAGTATCAGCTGCTGCGGGGCAATTTCCACATTTATGTCCAGTATAATCTTCTACAAAAACTTTTCTGTTTCCAATAATTGGTTCAGCGTTTGGATCTTTTACATTTTTAACTTTATCACAACTTACAATAATTAATATAATTGCAATTAAGATGGTGATTTGATAAATTATTTTTTTCATAGTACTATTATTTAATCTATTTATTAAAAACTGGATGAAATACTAATATTTAAACCACTTGATGAAGGCACAAACCGGCAAACACCACCGGCGCAAAAAATACCTTGTCGCTGACGACCATAACTTACAGAAACTCTTGTAGGTCCATTTGTATATCCAATCATTCCAAAATAATAATGCACTCTTTTTGAAATAACTGGATTGTTGTAATTGTATTGATCTGCAACAGTAATGCTCCAATGTGTATTTGGGGTCCATTCAATTAAAGCAGAAGCCCAAGAGCCTGTGTTACTAGTAATGTTTTTATTTCCATTCGCATCAATGGCATGTTCTTTATAATCATAATCTGCAAAAAAACCTTGTGCTTCAAAGCGAATAGCAGAGCCAGTTTTGTATCTCCAAGTAAGATCTATTACGCCAATATGAGATTTAATATCTGGGTGTTCCTCTTTATCAGGAGTATTAAATTGTACAATGGATTGATTTAAAAATTGATTAGCGTACATGACTGTCAATTTTAGTTTTTTATTTAATTTTTTAGTAATTTCAATGTTAAAGTCATGATAATATTCTTCTCCAAGGTTACTGTAATTGGTTGAATATTTAAAGTTTCTCAAAGTATCGTTAATTGGAGCTATTCCAATAGTATCAGTTGCGAAATATGCTGATGCATTTAGTGTAATGTCCATTCCATATTTACCTCCTAACCAAGTTCCTTTTTTTACTTTATATTGTATCTCTCCCGTTCCACCAACTTCGCCGTTAGGTTGAGTTGCATATGGGTAATATGCCATTAATGAATACGTATGAAATTTGCTAAAATCTGGCTGGTAATTAATCATGGCAATCGTATTTTGCGCATCTCTATCACTTCTAAAACTCATGTTGTCTAACATTTTTCCAGAAAGCATTGCTGAAAATCCATCTGTTCCATACGATGCAGAGGCAATGACAGCGTGTCCTTGCTGATAGCTGTATTTATTTTGATACGATGGATCGTTTGCTTTATTGGCATACTCTGCATTAAAATTAAATCCGCCTCTAATGATAGTTATACGTCCAGCACCTGTTGCCACATTTTGCGGCAAAACTAATGTTGGATTTTGATCTTCTTGATATTTACTTACAAAGCTTCCGCCTATAATTACTTTTGTTTTAGATTTCCCTAAAATAGAATCAAATAAATCCATGATATTTACCTCTGCGTCAATTCCACGAACTACTCCAGGTGATAAAGAAAAATATGTACGTTGTTTACCCACTAAACCTTTAATGGTAATACCATTTTTTGGAGTAAAAATAACGCGCATTCCGTCTAAGGCATTATCGTAAAGCAGTCCACGATTTTCATAAGCTCTTAAAGTAATTCCACTACCAAATTGCTCATAAAAATTACCAACTGTAATATCAATATCTTTGTGCTGATATCTGGCAAAGCGATAAGGAACACCAGAACCTTTGTAGCCTGGCAAATAACCTAATAATGGTGGATTATAACTTTCGAAACGAACACCCGCACTAAAACCACCTTTTGAATAATTAATGTTTCCAAAGGCATTGTATCTAAATAATTCGCTGCCCGGATCGGCATCTATAATAGTGTCTTTTTGATAATAGGCAGCATCTATCTGAAAATTACCGTGAACCGAACCTAACTCATTTAATATTTGAGAGTTAGCTGTATTGCAGAATAATGCAGCAGAAGAAATAATTAAAAAGCGTGTAATAGATTTTACAGACATATAATGTTAATGGTTAGGTAATTAAAATAGGAATTAGTGCCCTGCTATTTTTTCGCCTTTGGCTAATTTTCTAACATGTTCAAATAATTTTTCTTCGTCGCCTTCTGCATAAGAGTTATGACTCCATACAATTTTACCTTCACCATCAACTAAAAAAGTATGAGGTACATTATTAACGTTCATCGCGCGTTTAAAGTCTTGATTTTCGTCAATATATACTTCATATGTCCAGCCTTTTACTTTAACATCAGTTACTACTTTTCCTGAGCTACGCGCATCATCAATTGATATTGCGATTAGTTTTACACCAGTTTCTTTTACCAATTCAGCATACTCTTCATTAATTGCATCTAATTCTTTTTTACAAGGTTTACACCAAGTGGCCCAAAAACTAATAATGATTGGTTTCCCATTGTTAGAAAATGTATTTGAATTAGTGGTAGAACCATCTAACTTTTTTACTGTTGCAGAAGGTATTTTATCTCCATCAGAAGATCTGAAAGCAGATAAAGAAAGGATGATTGCGGAAGATAGAATAAGTAATTTTTTCATTGTATGAGATTTAGTTAAACAAATGTAATGATTTGATGATTTATTAAGGCAATAAAAGTGCCATAATAGAGGTTTAAAATTGGATTCTTAAAAGGGTGTTTTTTAAGAGCTATTTACACTTTTCCATTGTGTTTCCTCAAAAACCACTCAATCGAAAGTAGTAAAATGATAATGCCAAATATCCATTTTAGGTTTACCAAATCTGTTAATTGCTTATGAGAATAAGTAATTGATTTGATAGAATCAGAAGAAAGGATGTCTTTTTGTAATTGCTCTAATTGATTTTTGTAAAATAATTTACCGCCACTTTGCTTTGAAATTTGATATAGTAATTGATGATTAGCAACCGTATTTATTTTTTCAGAAACAATTTCCTTGATAATTACAATTCCTGATTTTGTATACAATTTATCTCCAAATTTTACTTTGGCTTCATAACTATATTCGCCCGCTGTAAATTGCCCAGCAGATAAGCTATACATCGTTTGTTTTTTATTGAATGTATAATTGTAAGTTTTGCTTTTATCATCTTTTAAAATCAATGTCACGTCTGGTTCTGTTACTAACTCATAACTTTGGTTGTATACTTCTGCGGTAAAATCAATCGCTTCATTTTCATTGATGATTTTTTTGGTAAAGACTCTAAAAAAACTTTTGTCTGCTTTCACCGATAAGTACTGGACTGTTTTGCTAATTAATTCATTAAACAAATTGTGGTTGCTGTGATCTGCAAAATCTCTCATTCGCCATTTCCATAAACCATCTCCTAAAAAGCCACATGTTTTAACGCCATTAGTTTCTGAAAATACCATTAAGGGTTCATCGGTTTCTACCACACCAATTTTTTGATTTAATAGAGCGTTTGCACCGTTTGTTATTGAGGTATTTCCAAAGTTACATTTTACCGCAGGAAATTCTTTAAAATAATTTTGTAATTCGCTACTGATATTAAATAATGGGAATTCTTTTTTAAAGGCTGCTTCCACATCATTTTTGCGCGAGTCACCGATTCTTTTGATGTTTTGTCCTGTAGCATAATTAATGACATCATTCCCAATATAAAATACGGATTGATTATTAGCTTTTAATTCGTTCGTAATACGCTGAGTTAATGTTGGAGTTTGATGTAATATGATTAATGAATATGGTTTTAGTGGTTTTGTAAAATCATTAATTAATGCCACGTCTACCTCATAGGTTTGAGCTGATGAAATACTTTGTTCAAGAGCTGCAATATCAGGATGAGGTGCATTGGCTAAGATTAATACTTTCTCTCTATTATCAATCACATCAATGACGAATGACTGACTGTTGTTTTGTTTATTCTTATCTTCCTCTAATGTCGAAATAAATACCGTGTATTTTTGAATACCTGGTTTATCAGCATCTAATAAAAAGCTAAGCGTAGAACTAAAGTTGTTTGAATTAATTGCCAACAATTCGGATTTTAATAATTTGCCAGCTTGTGATAAAGTAACGGTAATTGATTTATCCTTTAAATCAATCGCGTTTACAATAACTTCTGCAGGAAATGAATTGCCTAAATATGCAACTTGATTATGATTGATAGATTGTATCCAGGCATCTTTTAAAGGAACCGTATCTCCTAAAGCAATAGTGTAAATAGGCGCATTAAATTTACTAATACTATATAAAGGGTTTGTTCCTTTATTATATATACCATCAGTCGCTAAAATAATAGCGCCAATGTTTTTGTTAGCGTAGTTGTTTTCTAAGTCTAAAAATAACTTTGAAATGTCTGTTTCTTTTCCTTTAAAATCAAATGTTTCAGAAGGTTTAGATTCAGAATCGAACTGATATGTTTTTACATCGTATTTGTCTTTTATGGCATTTGCAAAAGAAGCGATTGCTTTTGTATACTCATTTTTTATTTCTGTAGAATCTTTTCCTGCAATTAAAGATGAGGAATTATCCTGAGCTAAAATAATAACAGGCTTTTCCGTTTCATTTACTAAACGCTTAATAAATACATCAAGCAATAATAAGGCTATGATACTGATAGACGCAAAGCGTAAAGCGGCTAAACTATACAATAAAACCTTTGAACGTTCTGTGTTTTGTTTATCTCGAACATAAAATAAGGCACTAAAAACAAACCCTGCTAAGAAACATAACAGGGTGTAATACCAAGGATAGTTAGAGATAAATTCCATTTTGCGATTTACGATTTTTGAGGTGCGATTTTAGATTTATAGTTACTTCTAAAATCTAACTTTTAAGTAAGCATTCCTCCGCAAACATTAATGCATTGGCCAGTAATGTATGCGCTCATGTCGCTTGCTAAAAACAAAGTTAAGTTTGCTACATCTTCGGCAGAGCCACCGCGTTTCAAAGGAATAGAATCTCTCCATTGTTGAACTACTTTTTCATCTAAAGCACCCGTCATTTCAGTTTCAATAAAACCTGGAGCAATCGCATTGCTTCTGATGTTACGAGAGCCTAATTCTAAAGCTACAGATTTTGTAAAACCAATAATACCTGCTTTTGATGCCGAGTAATTAGCCTGGCCCGCATTTCCCTTTACACCAACCACAGAACTCATATTGATAATAGAACCACTGCGTGCTTTTAACATGGGTTTTTGAACTGCTTTTGTTAAATTGAATACAGATTTTAAGTTAGCATTCATAACTTCGTCCCATTGTTGTTCACTCATGCGCATTAATAAGGTATCGCGAGTAATACCGGCGTTATTTACTAAAACATCTACTGTTCCAAATTCAGCAACTACATCTGTTACTAATTGATCTGCAGCTTTAAAATCAGCCGCATCGCTTTGGTATCCTTTTACTTTTACACCGTATTTAGTTGCTAATTCAGTTTCAAAAGCTTTAGCTTTTTCTAAAGATGATAAAAAGGTGAAAGCAATGTTACAACCTTGTTCTGCAAATTTTTCGGCAATTCCTTTTCCAATGCCACGAGACGCGCCAGTAATGATGGCTACTTTATTTTGTAATAACTTCATATAGTTTTAAAATTAAATGATAAATATACAAATTATCATTTTATAATAATTTAAAGTAATCCTAAAGTTTTAAGCGCTCTGTTATCGTAATTACTTAACAATAATTTTTTTACTATAAAGTTTGTTGCTTGTACTTGCAGTAACAATGTATGTACCAGCTGCTAATTTTTGTTCGCTATCAACTGCAATTAATTGTAGATTTTCTTGACTAATAATAACTTTAGAAAAACATTCTTTACCTGTTATATCTCGTATAACAACTAATACCTCTTTGCCTTCTAAATCTTTAATATTAATATTTATTTCTCCGTCTGTTGGATTTGGAAAAACACTAATACCATCATTCGACAACGTATAATTTACGGAAACAATTTTCGAATAAGAAAATGTTCCATTAAAATCAGTTTGTTTTAAACGGTAGTATGAAATGCCCTCAAATGGATTTGTGTCAACATCTTTATAATTAATCAGTGATACACTATTTCCTGCGGCGTCAACAATTGATGAGGTTTCAAAATTAATTCCATCTTTACTTTTTTCAATGGTGTAATAATCATTATTTATTTCAGTAGCGGTTGCCCAAGTAATATCGACGTGTTTATCATTCATGATGGCATCAAAGCTAAGAAGTTCAATTGGCAGAGGGCTTAGGGCGTTATTCATGGTACCAATTGTGTAATAACCATCATCAGCATTATTGTTGAAATTATAAGATGCAAAAATAACCTTTGTTCCAGATATAGAACTAGCAGTGGCGGCTTCAGACCATGCGCCCGAAGTCCCCGCACGGTATAATAGTTTATAATTTGATGCTGTGGCAGGTGTTGTTCCGCTCATGCCACCAGCAACCATGTCAAACTCTACATCTGCTTGTAAAACAGCTCCTGCATTTGTAACATCAATATACCAAATACGCGACCATCGTGCAGGATTTGTGCCAGATAAGCCAATGATATCCGATGTAATTACCGAATTTGAAGGAACTGCATGCCCAGCTAAAACATAGTCGCCAGTTCCTAATCCCGATAACGTTCTAATACCTAATCCTGAGGCAGCAGAAGCTGAAAAAGTAGGACTTGAGCCCGATGCTTCGGCACCAACTCCTGCTACACTTCTGTCATAATCTCCATTAGCTGGTGTGTCTCCGCTGTATTTGTCATTAGCACTTAAGGCAATATCGTATTTAGATGAAAGATAATTATTTACCAGAATTCTTTGTGCATCATTAACAGTAACTGTATAAATAATAACTTCAGCAATATAACCGCCAAATGGTCTGCCGTCTGTCGCGTCTGTAGTGCCTATTAATAATGGTGAAGCATTATCAGGTATTAAAGTATTTGTTTCTGTTGCTGTAATCTCTAATGTTTCTCCCGTGTAAGCCCTAGCTCGTGATGCAGCGGCTATAGTTCCATTATAGACTGTATTTAAAATATAGTTATTGTTTGCCGTATAAGTAGTAGTTGTGTTAAATCTATTGTTAGTTGTTTGTAAATCAACATAATACCTGCTTCCAGTAAAAAAGAACAGCATAAATGACTGATCTACTCCAACGGTTGTTCTTTTTGAAACAATAGATCTAGCTTCATTGTCTACATTTTGAGGCCTTATTACATTGAAAAATGAATATCCTGATGTGTTATCTAAAATAGGCGAATCACTGCTAATCATTTTATCATTTGTAGTGCTCACGTTATCAAATTGAATAGCAGGCATGCCGTTTATCACACTTGTAGCAAATGAAGGTTGCTGAACAGCTACTGTTTGAGTCATATTAATTCCGTTTCCAGACTGATCACTCCATGAAGAAATACGTGTATTATTAGTTGTACTTGAAGTGCCTGCGTCTGCTTTTAACCAAAATACATTATTTGACGAAGAGCCAACTCCAGCAGGTCCCGTTTGAGAAAATGAAAAAGCTGAAATTAAAATTCCTAAAATTGTAAGTACATTTTTCATCATTTGACTAAATTACATCGGAAAAAAATAAATTCAAACTTTTTAAGGTTAAATCTTACACATCTATGATTATATATTACTAAAAAATTTAGGAATGCTATCTGATTAAAATGTCATTTTTCTTTTTTGGCCGTTTATTTTCCATCCAAGAAAAATGTTTTAATCGCATGTCCTCATCATTAATGTCTTTTAATGGATAAACAGTTGATTCGGGTTTATTTCTAAAAGTTGTTCTATCAACACCTTCCTCATTAAACCAAACAGTTAAGTCGCTGCAGGCAGTTTTATTTACTCCTTTATAATTCTTTTTTTGTTTCACATAATAGATAATCTCAGCATTGCCAATCACATTTAGTTTCCTTATATTTTGTTCTCCTAGAGAATCTTTTGCAAAAAAACCTTCTATTTTTTTTCCTTCAATTTGATTGTATTTTTTATCATCCAAGCTATCAACTTTTTGAATCACAATGGCATTATTCAATAATTCAAAATATTTTATAGTAGATTGGCCTGCTGTTACTTTAATTAATTTTGCAGTAACTTGTCCGTTATTGGTCCATAAAATTGGTGAGTTGTACATCGTCATTAATGAATCATGTAACAAATACGTTAACGAATCGCACATCCCTTGTAAATCTGTTTTGAATATTTTCACATGTCTAAAAGCCTTTACAAAGGTTTTGATAGAATCGGGTTGCTCATAAAATAAAGTATCGGCCGACATGAATAGAGTGTCTTTCTCTATTCTTCTTCCATAAATAGCGTGGCCAGTAACGATGGCTTTATTTCCTTTTTCGTAATGTTCAGCAAAGTCACCTACAATAAAGGATTTGTGAGTGGTGTCAATAATACGAACATTTTTTGTGGCTCTGCCATAGCCTTTTTTACGATCGTAATAAATACTATCTCCTGTTAATTTTTGTTTTTCGCTAACAATAATGGCGTTTTTACTAAAGCGAGAGATTTCATTCTCTGTATCGTACCAACCATTTTCGCAATAAATATAATTTGCCTTACTTGTAATGATTGATGGACCAATGAAATATGATGTTTTATTAATAGTATTATATCTTAAAGTATCACCTTTCATCTGATAATCAGGATTAATAAGGACTACATCATAATGAAATGTTAAATCTTTACTTGCTGAATAATAATGTCCATTTTTACTAGTTAAGGTATTTTCTTTGTTTACTATTTTTCCGCCATTGTAGTAACTAGCAACTGAGTTTCCAACATCGTAAATTAAGGTGTTTGTTGTAAGCGTCATATCTTTTTCAATACAACGCACATTGCCTTTCATGTTTGCTAATTTACTCGTTGCATCATATCGCAACGAATCTCCATATAAAAAAATACTATCGCCTTTAATAATACTGATATGACCATATGCAATTAGTTTTTTATCACTAAATAAATAAGCACTATCGCAGCGCATCACAGCGCCTTGATGCTCACATTCTACATCACCAATTAAACGTCTCGCATCAACCCCTAAAGATTTATCATAAGCTAATCGTTTAGCATGTCTTATGAAAATTGTTTTTTCTGATTTCCCATCTCCAACCTTAACCTGCGATTGTGAAAATCCAGAATGAATACATGCTAAAAAGAAAGCAAATACAATTATGTATTTGCTATGTAATAGTCTAATTGGGCTTTTTATGAAGGTCATTTTCAGCCATAAATTTAATGATATATATTGTATTTGTGGAAATGTTATAGTTTTTTAAGAAATGTCCTTAATTCTTAAATCTTACTTCTTAAAACTTCTATCTTTGTATCCTTATGAGTAAAATAAAGAAAAATATTTTTGTTGAAAATGCAGAGATAGTAGATATTTCTTCGGAAGGGAAATCAGTAGCCAAAGTAGATGGAATGGTTATTTTTGTGGACGGCGGCGTGCCAGGTGATATAGCTGATGTGATGATTACGCGTAAAAAAAACAATTATGCAGAAGGTCATGTTGTAACCCTTAAAAAACCTTCAGCAAATAGAATAGAACCTAAATGTGAGCATTTTGGTTATTGTGGTGGTTGCAAATGGCAACACATGACCTACGATACGCAATTAGTTTTTAAACAAAAAACAGTAGAAGATGCTTTAACCCGCATCGGACATTTAGATATTTCTACCTTAAAACCAATTTTTCCAAATAAAGAAAGTTATTTTTATCGTAATAAGTTAGAGTTTTCGTTTTCGGATAAAAAATGGCTAACCAATGAAGAAGTAAAGAGTGGCGTAGCAATTGATAATCGTAATGCATTAGGATTTCATATTCCTAAAATGTTTGATAAAATTTTGGATATTAAAAACTGCTACTTACAAGAGGAACCTTCTAATTCTATCAGAAACGAAATTCGTGATTTCGCCAATAAACATGGGATGACTTTTTTTGGAGTAAGAGATAAAACAGGTTTATTGAGAACATTGATGATTCGCTCTTCTAGTAATGGCGAATTAATGGTATTGATTCAGTTTTTTGAAAACCAACCCGAAAACATCACTTTATTATTAAACCATTTAAAAAACACCTTTCCTCGAATTACTTCCTTGCAATACGTGATTAACCAAAAAGGAAATGATACGTTACAGGATTTAGAGATTATCACTTTTAGCGGCAGAGATCATATTTTTGAAGAAATGGAAGGTTTGAAATTTAAGATTTCAGCTAAATCATTCTATCAAACAAATTCACCTCAAGCTTACGAATTATATAAAATTACTAGAGATTTATGTGGCTTAACGGGTAACGAGGTGGTTTATGATTTATACACGGGTACAGGTACGATTGCTAATTTTGTGGCAAAAAAAGCAAAAAAAGTAGTGGGAGTAGAGTATGTAGAAGATGCCGTGATTGACGCAAAAAATAATTCAGATTTTAATAATATTTCAAATACATTATTTTATCCAGGTGATATGAAGGATGTTTTGAATGAATCATTTATTAAGACGCACGGACAACCTGATGTTATTATAACAGATCCGCCAAGAGCTGGCATGCATGAAGATGTAATAAGTGTGATTTTAAAAGCAGCTCCACAAAAAATTGTTTATGTAAGCTGTAATCCCGCTACTCAAGCTAGAGATCTAGCAATGATGGTAGGGCATTACGATATTAAAGAAATAAAACCTATAGATATGTTTCCACAAACTGCTCATGTAGAAAATGTAGTTTTATTGGAAAGAAAATAATGTTCATTATTATTTTTATATTAATGTAACCATTTATTGAAAATTATGGTTTAATGATATAGTTATTCACCCACTTAATAATAATAAATCATGACTACTACATTTGAACCGATAGAAAAAGAGAAAATCGAAGCTTTAAAATTTCCTGCACAAGACGTATTAATTGATAAGGAACAAATTAAAGAACGGGAGTCGGAATTAAACAGAGCATTGGCTTTAGGGAATCTAGAACATACAAAAATTAAAATTTATTTTGAAGACAATCAATCTCTTAAATTAGTAGAAACTACTGTTTGGGGAGTTACTGATAAACGAGTTATTTTAAAAAAAGGAGTTGTAATTCCAATCAATAGAGTACATAAAATTTCACTTTAGGTATACAAAAGAAACCCGCTGTGTAAGCATCGGCCTTTTTATTGCCTAAAAATTATTTTACTTTTCCAAGTAAAGTTACATGTCCTGTTTTATATCGTTTTTTTTCAGACATGGCAGTTACTTCAAGTTTAAATATATACACACCTTGCTCGCATATTTTACCTTTGTAGGTTCCATCCCAGCCAACAGTTTGCCCTTCTTCATTAAATAATTGATGACCCCAACGATCAAAAATTGCTAGTCGAATTTTATCTATACCATAACCTTTTGGAGCAAAAACTTCATTATTAATGTCTCCGTTAGGCGTAAAAGCATTAGGAATAAAAACATCCCAATCTTTAGTAACTGTAATGCAAACGACATCTGTATTTCTACAACCGAAGCTCGAAATTCCCTCTATAGTGTAGCAAGTATTTTCTTGTGGGTTAACGGTTACAGTTGGACAGTAATTACATTCAAACGGAACACCAGAAGAGGCATTAATAAATCCTACGGGAGTGTTACCCGAAGCAAATAATGTAATGGTTTCATCAATATTTATAGTGCTATCTATGCCTGCATCTAAAATTGGTAATGCGTTCACCGTAATTTCTACAGTTGCTGTGCCAGTACAATTATTAGTAGTACCTGTTACAGTATAAATATATACACCAGGTAATGGAGGTTGCACAGATGTTGTTGAATCATTTATATCACTAACTCCTATAGTTGGGCTCCAGGTATAAGTATTAGCTCCAGTAGCATACATTAAAGTAGATTGCCCTTCGCAAATTGGAACATCTGGTCCAGGGGTTAAAGTAGGATTAGGAATAACGGTTACTTGAACTGTTTTTGTATCTATACAAACAAATGGGGCAATACCATTAGATCCAATAATAGTAAATGTTGTGGTAAGTGGAGGCGTTGCAACCGTTGTGTTGCTATTTACATTACTTAAATTGGCACTTGGCGACCATGTATAATTAGTTGCACCAGAAGCAGATAATGTAGAGCTGCTATTAGCACAAATAACACCTGGACTTGATATTACATTGAGTGATGGTTTAGGAATTACAGATACAGTTGTTGTTGTTGAGCCTAAGCAACCTAATGGACTTGTTCCAGTAATATTATAAACGGTTGTTGTATTAGGATTAGCATTAACCGCTGCGCCATTTGCAGAATTTAATGTAGCTGATGGAGACCAAGTATAATTGCTAGCTCCATTAGCGGTTAAGACAGATGTGTTTCCGCTACAAATAACCGATGGACTAGGAGTTACGGTAAGTGTTGGATTTACAGTGAGCGTCACTACTACCTGAGCAGAGTTAGTGCAAGTACTAGTTGATCCAATTACTGTATAAGTGGTTGATGTTGCTGGTGATGCAGTTACCGAAGCTCCATTTGCTGAACTTAAGTTCAAACTCGGTGTCCAAGTATATGAAGTAGCCCCACTAGCGGATAAAATAGCACTGCCTAAAGGACAAATTGTAGTAGATGGTGTTGCACCAGCTAATGCATTCACAACAACAGTATTAGCTACAGCAATAGTCATGACCGCTGAGTTAGTGCAAGAGGCGGCAGATGTTCCATCAATTGTATAAGTAGTTGTTATTGATGGTGTACAAATAATATTTGCTCCTAAATTAGTATTTAAGAATATGTTTGGAGTCCAAGTATAAGAACTAGCACCACTAGCGGTTAATGTATTTGAAGCTAATGGACAAATCGTCATATCGGGCGAAACTGTAATGGTAGGTAATGGGTTAACTGTTATAGCAGTTATAGTTCCATTTATACAACCATTGGCATCTATACCTGCAACTGTATAATTTTGAGAAGCACTTGGTGTGCCAGTTACAACTGATCCAGTAGTTGCACTTAATCCTGTGCCTGGAATCCAACTATAAGTTGTTGCTCCCGATGCCGTTAATGTTGCGGTTTGTTGCCCAACACATATCGTGGCACTTGTTGCCGTTAAAGTAGGCAAAGGATTAACTGTGATGGCTGATATAGTTCCACTAATACAGCCGTTTGCATCCATTCCTACAACTGTGTAGTTTTCTGTAGCACTAGGAGTTCCAGTAACAACAGATCCAGTAGTTGCACTTAAACCTGTTCCTGGAATCCAACTATATGTTGCAGCTCCATTTGCTGTTAATGTGGCTGTTTGTTGCCCTAAACAAATTGTAGAATTATTTGCTGTAATAGTAGGTAATGAGTTAACGGTTATTGTAGATGTTGTATTGTTAAAACAACCATTTAGATCAGTTCCTATAATGGTATAACTTTCAGTAGCCGCAGGTGTTCCTGTAACTGTTGTTCCAGATGAAGAACTTAAGTTTAACGCTGGCGTCCAACTATAAGTGGATGCACCGTTTGCAACTAAGGTTGCGGTTTGTTGTCCAATACAAATAGATGCACTATTTACGGTAACGGTAGGTAATGTGTTAACAGTTATGGATGCAGTTGTATCATTAATACAGCCATTAATGTCAGTACCACTTATGGTATAGTTTTGTGTTGAAGCGGGTGCGCCATTTACAATGGATCCAGTAGTTACGCTTAAACCTGTTGCTGGAGCCCAAGTATATGTGTCGGCGCCAGTTGCGGTTAATGTTGCAGTTTGTTGCCCTATACAAATAGTTGAACTATTTACAGTAATTGTAGGAGTTGGAAAAACGTTTAATGAAACAGTAGTTGATTGAGGGCAAGAGTATCTATCTTCAGTGAAAACTGTAAATGTATTAGCTCCTGTTGAGGTTACAGTTATTTGATCGTTTAAACTACTGCCTGTACTAGTAGTTGTAAATGAAGAAATTCCAGATTGTACCCAAGTATAAGTATAATTAGGAGAACCTAAAAGTGTACTCGCATTCATTGTCACGTTAGTTAATGGGCAATGAGTAGGAGGGACGTTAACCACAGAAACCTGAGGACAAATGTTAACTTCAATAACTGATAAGGAGTTATAACCTACGCAATTCAAATCATTCCAACTTCCGTCTGGATATATTTGAGTACAATCTTCAACACCACCTGCATCATTGGGTTCACCAGGTGCCCAGTTCGAATAACTAAGTGGAGCACCATCATACCAAACATAACTACCTTCAGTAACTGCATCGCTATAACCAATCCAAATTACCTGACCCGCGTATCCTTGATTTGATAATGCTTGAACTAAATCAGCATTTTCGATGGCGGATTGAACAGAAATTAAATTTGCTCCAAAGGTTTGAGCGTATACTTGAGCTTGAGGACCAGTCATGAATTGAGGATTGATAAAATATAAACTACACGTATTATTCATTCCTAATAATTCAATATTTCCAGCTCCCGTTAAGGTTGAGCGTATTAACGCTAAATCACAAGCACTCGATACACATACGCCAATACCAACGTTAATAGTTGCAACACCATTACAAGTTCCGGTAGAGCCCAAAACTGTATAGGTTGTATTTACTAATGGAGATGCAGTTACGTTTGATCCATTTGCTGAACTTAAAGTAGCAGAAGGAAACCAGGTGTAAGTTATAGCACCATTAGCATCTAATAATGCTGAACCACCTGGACAAATTGTGGGTGTATTTGAAGTCAATGTTAAAGTTAAACCAGCGGACATAGATATGTTTGCAGTTGCGGAACCAGTGCAAGTGCCAGTAGCACCAAGTACTGTATAAGTTGTATTAACAGATGGGGTTGCAGTAACCGTGCTACCATTAGTAGAACTTAATGTTGCACTCGGACTCCAAGTGTAATTGGTTGCTCCACTGGCCGATAATGTAACTGGAGTTCCCGGACAAACCGTAGATGTATTTGGAGTAATGGTTAAAGTTAAGGCACTACCAACTGTTACTGTTGATGTAGTTGAGCCAGTACAAGTGCCAGTAGAACCAATAATTGTGTAAATGGTTGTTATGGTTGGAGTTGCTACAACATTTGTTCCAATAGCTGAACTTAAAGAACCAGCAGGACTCCATGTATAATTTGTGGCCCCACTGGCGGTTAATGTAGATGAACTACCCGCGCATACCGTTGATGTATTTGGAGTAACAGTTAAGTTTAATGCTGGACTCAAACTAACGTTAATAGCAGCTGTAGCAGAACCGCAAGTTCCAACCGCAATAACAGAAACCGTTCCTGCACTTGCACCAAAGTTTACTGTAATTGCATTTGAGTTAGTAGGAGCAGAAGTTATGGTTGCGCCAGCAGGAACTGTCCATGTATAGTTAGTACCTGCTACGTTAGTAACGGAATAAGTAATACCAGTTGAGTTTGGACAAATTAGAGTAGATCCGCTAATTGCCCCAATAGCTGGGGGAGTTCCTCCTACAACAACTTGCACTGTTGCTGTTTGATTACCAGAACAACCTGGTGTACTTACAGTATAAATTGTAGTAGCTGCGGGTGAAGCAATAACAGTTCCTCCGTTGGTTGTATTTAATGAAGCTGCTGGAGTCCAAGTATAAGTTGTGCCACCAGTTGCAGTTAATGTACTGCTTTGAGCAGGACAAATAGTTGTAGTTGGTGATATAGTTAAATTGGGCGTTGCAGGTAAAACGGTAATGGTTAAATTTTTTGTATTGCTACAAGTATTAATCAAACCAGAGGCATTTAAACTTATATTATAAGTTCCTGGTGCGGTGTAAGTATGCACAGGACTGAAAGAGCTAGCTGGACTTCCGCCTATATAAAAAGCAGTCCCACCATCTCCAAATGTCCATAAATAGGTTGCAAATGTACCTTGGTTGGAAGTTGTGTTACATAAAAAAGAACCACAATTACATTGATTAAGACCCAAACCTCCTGTACTACAAGGATAAGTAGATGTGTTTGTAAATGTTACTGGAGATCCTGCACAAACAGTTAAAGAAGGAAGAGCAGTGAAGTTAGCAATTGGTGCATCTGTAACTGTAACAGCTTTAGTAACTGTTGCCGTACCACATGCCCCGTAACTTACTACTAATTGAAAATTCATTGTTGCTGAAGTAGTTGCAGTGACTGTTATTGTTTGTTGATTTTGCTGTCCAGCCTGTACCGCAGCTCCTGTCCATGTGTAAGATACCGCACTTGACGACGATAAAGCAAAAGTAGTGCCTTTACAAACATTTGCAGGTCCAGTAATAACGGGTGTTGCAGGAGCAACGTTAAAAGAAACAGTTGTTGTAGGCATTGCATTGCCGCAATTATCAATAAAACTATCTCCATCAGAACCAGAATGAGCATTGAGTATCCATGGTCCACCTCCTGTTAATGCAGGAGTAATAGTAAATTGAATTTGAGCTGTTGAACTGCCGCAGTTTACGCCATTTGCTCCAGTAATAGTGTAAGGACCGCCAGTTCCAGAAATAGATATATCAGAACCATTACCTGCAATTGAAGCACAAGTTATTTGTTCACTTGTGTTTAATGTTAAAACATTGCTTCCGCAAGGTGCAGAAACACTAGCTAATGTGGGTGGAGTAACGTCAAAAATACTTGCAGTTCCTGGAGTGAAATCTAATTGGTATCCATTAGCGGATGATGAATAGTTACTAATAATTAATACATACGTTTGTCCAACAGTAGTTGCGAGTACAGTACTTTGATTTGGCCCACTTGCTGGTTCTGATGGATTAGTTCCAGACGAAGATAAACCGGTAACACCTCCTGTTGCTGAGAAATTACAACGAATTGGGGTTAATGCACCACTACTAATCGCCGAACAATTTGTCCCTGTAAGATTGTATAAAGCAAAATCATAATCTTGTCCTAAAACATTTGGAGTAATATTAAAAGCAATATTACCGGCTGAACTGCTCGTAAACGTATACCAAACAGAGTTTAATTCGTTACTTCCTAAACAGGAGTTTCCTGGTATTTCTTGAGATGAACCATTACCGGAATATGAAGTTGAAGTAGTATATATATTTTGACAAACAGGTATTGCACTATTACATTGTTGTTCAGGTCCGGTAGTTAGCACAACAGGATTGGCTCCAGATCCTAGCTTGTAAGTTGAAAAAATAGGTAATTTGCTTTCTTTAATTATGATTTTGTCTTCAATAGATAAATCATCGTATTGATTTTGAGCAATTCCAAAAATTGAAATAGAAGTAAGTAATAGAATTAAATATTTTGACAGTTTCATTATAAATTTTTTATGTAGTAAAACTCCTAAAAATAACTATAATTCTTGTTACAGTTAACTGTATCTGATTAAGTAAGTCGTATGAGTTCGTAAACACTAGTATCTGTTTATTGAACGCTATTATTTGTATCCATTTAGGTGTTTTATTTAACATTTTTTTAATAGTTTTTATCTGAAATAGTTATCTTTAAAACGAAAAAAAATAAGAATGAAATTATTGGTTCGTCCACCACAATTATTGAGAGCTTTATATAAAGGGTCTTTATGGCGAATGGATAAAAATGAACCCACTATTTACCTCACTTTTGATGATGGTCCAATTCCAGAGTTAACGGAATGGGTGCTAGATGTTTTAAAAGAATATGGTATTAAGGCCACCTTTTTTTGTGTGGGAGATAATATTGTAAAATACCCAAAATTATTCGAGAGGATTAAATTTGAAGGACATCAGGTTGGTAATCATACATTTAACCATATGAAAGGTTGGGAATTGAAAAATTCTTTGTACATTGAAAATATCGAAAAGTGCCAAGAGTTAACTAAAACAAATTTATTTAGACCTCCCTACGGAAGAATTAAAAAAAGTCAGTATAAATTATTGGTAAAGAATTATAAGGTAGTGTTTTGGGATGTATTGAGTTATGATTATGATAAGTTAACTTCATCTAAAAAATGTTTAGATAATAGTATTAAATATACTAGAAATGGTAGTATTATAGTATTTCATGACAATATAAAAGCCCAAAAAAACTTAAAATTTGCCCTTCCTCAATATATTGAACATTTTCTGAAATTAAATTATAAATTTGCAATGCTATAATTCAATTAAAATGAGATTTCTTTATTACATATTATTTTTTTTAAGCTTAGGGCTATTTTCTTGCAAAACACAAACCGCAGAAAAAACAGAAATGTTTAAGGTTTGGGGAAATTGTGAAAAATGCAAAGCAACTATTGAAAGTTCAATTGCTGTTGACGGTGTTACTCAAAAAAAATGGGATGCAGAATCTACTTTGATGACTGTTAAATTTGACACTACTAAAATCACTTTAGATGGTATTCAACAATTAATTGCCAAATCTGGTTATGATAATGATGGTTATTATGGAGATGATTATGCTTATGGTAAGCTTCAAGATTGTTGCCAATATGAGCGTAAGCCTTTCGAATTAAAATAAATTTTCCTGTATTTAATTTTTATTTGTAATTTAAGGTGATTGATTTTTTAATCATCTATTTTCGAGTGAATTATATTAAAATTATAACTAGCATTATTTCTCTTACTTTTTTAGGATTAATTTCTTGTACATCTCAAAAAGTAAATCAATCTACTACAGACAGATTGTATAAAAAATCTAATAATGAATTGGATGCTAGATATACTATTTATCATATCAACGATAGTATTAGCCAATTGTTTTATGAGATTTCAAACGAAGTTTTACTTTATAAAAAAACAGATACAAGTAATTTTTTTTATGGCCATATAAAAATTCAGTTAGATGTTAATGCTGAAGATGATTTAAGTGCGATAAGCGATACCACCTCCATTACCATTATTGATAGACAAACAGATGCTATTATCAAGCAGTTGAGTGGTAGTTTGTATTTTAAATTAAAATCTAATTTTAATTATTATGTTAATGTGAATGTGTATGACGTTAATAAAAAAACAGAGTATACCGATAACTTATATTCAAACAAAAGCTCTATTGAGTCGCGACAAAACTTTTTGATTACTAATTCTCGCGACGAAGTGCTTTCATCAGTTTATTATAAACCTAATGATTTTGTATATATACAATCGGTGCGCAATAGAGAGAAGTTATATGAAGTAGATTATTTTAAACCAAAGTTCAAACTGGCACTTCCACCTTTTTCTGTTGAATTAATGCCGAAGTTTAATTACAAGCCAGATTCTACGTTCAGTGTATACGAAACAAATGGGAAAATTGAATTAGCTCTTCCAGCAAAAGGATTTTTTCATTTGAAAACAAATATGGCAACTAAAGATGGTGTGACATTTTTTGTATATGAAACAAGTTATCCTAAAATAAAAAATACTGAACAAATGATTTTAGCTACACGTTATATTATGGCTAAAAAAGAATTTGACAATTGCCTACAATCGCCTGATCAAAAAAGTGCTATTGATAAATTTTGGGTTGAGATTGCAGGTAGTACTGAAAGAGCAAAAGAACTGATCAGAAAATATTATTTGCGCGTTCAAGAAAGTAATAAATTATTTACGAGTTTTCAGGAAGGATGGAAAACCGATAGAGGAATGATTTACATTGTTTTTGGCGCACCTAATAAAGTATCTAAACGAAAAAATGGAGAAGTATGGATTTATGGTGAACCTAATAATCCAACATCCATCTCGTTTTCTTTTATAAAAATTATTAATCCTTTTACAGATAATGATTTTTATTTAGAAAGAAGTGAGCTTTATAAAGAAAGATGGTATGAAGCAGTAGACATGTGGAGACAGGGTAGGATTTATTTAGATAATTAAGGGTTTATTCAACTTTATCAGTTTCTAAAACTCTTAGTTTAACAGACTCAACCGTTTGTTTTTTTCGCTGGAGAACAGTGATTTCATAACCACCATATTGTCTTTTTTCGTTTACTCCAGGGATTCTTCCCCATAAAAAATTTATCAAACCTGATATCGTTTCGTATTTAGGATTTTCCGGGATAGCCATTGGTAACGATTCGTTTACATCACCAATACTACTATGAGCATTAACAATATATTCAGTTTCGCTTTTCTTTTCTACGGTTGGTTTCTCTTCATCATGTTCATCCTGTATTTCACCAACTAATTCTTCAATTATATCTTCCATAGTTACTATACCGGCTGTTGCTCCAAATTCGTTGGTAACAATGGCAATTTGCATGTGTAGCTTCTGGAAATCACGCAATAAATCATTAATTTTCATCGACTCCGGCACAAAATGAGCAGGACGCATAATATCTTTAATAGTTTTAAATTTCTTGGAAATTAGTTCTTTGAATAAATCTTTGGCATATATTACACCAATGATATTATCAATATCGCCTAAATAAATGGGGTAACGAGAAAAACCTTCGTCAGATATTTTTTGAATAATACCATCTCTATCTAAAGCTTCTACATCAATAGCGGTTACACGGTTTTGAGGAACCATAATTTGTTTCACCAAACGGTCATCAAAATCAAATACATTTTGAATCAATTCATTTTCACTTGGTTTAATAGCGCCACCTTCTTCACTTTCTGTTAAAATTAAGCGTAATTCTTCTTCGGTATGCACATCCTCATCTCCAATTTTTTTAATACCAACAATTCTTAAAATTATATTTGAAGATTTGTTTAATAGCCAAATAAACGGACTAAAAACGATATAGAAGATGCGTATAGGCCATGCAATCAATAAAGCTGTATCCATAGAATATTTAATACCAATCATTTTAGGAATCTGCTCGCCAAGTGTTACGTGAAAAAAGGTTAGTAAGGTTAAAGCAATAGGAAGCGAAATACTATGCACAGTAACCATGTTTACACCTAAATCATATTTTTGAAATAGATTTATGACAATGTGTGAAATGGTTTCTTCTCCTATAGCACCTAAAGCTAAAGAGGCTAAAGTAATACCAAGTTGAGTGGCAGATAAATAAGCGTCTAGTTTTTCTAGTAATGAACGGGCTACCTCTGCACGACCGCTCCCTTTTTGAATTAAAATATCTAATTGTGAAGCTCGTACTTTAACCAAGGCAAACTCTGCAGCTACAAAAAAACCATTTAATAGAACTAATAAAAAAGTAAGAAATAAACTTGCTAACATATGTAAAAAATATCCTTATGCAAATATAGCAATTGAATTGGAGATTTTGAAAGGAATGTTGCAGTGAGTATTACTTCAGTTTTTGGGCTAATTCTGCTTCTTTTTGAGCAATCGCTTGTTTTAAAAGCTCAATTTCTTCCATTAATTTTTGTGGACTCACTTCTTCTCCGTCGTTCCAAAGTTTGTTTACAAAATAAGGCTTTTCTGTATAATTAGTCTTTTGATTAGTATCTCTAAAAAAGCTATACAAAGGTACTTTTAAGTTTTTTGAGATATCTTCTAAATATCTTAATTCAAGGGTTTTGTTAGCTAAACCATCTTCCAACTGTTCTTCAGATAAATTTAAATAATCAGCTAATTGACTAAATGTATAGTTTTCTTTAACTAAAATTTCTTCAATTTTATCTCTTAACAAATTCATATGAGCTGTTGTTTTTGTTGACATAGAACCTTTTTGATTATTTATAGCTGTAATTTACAAAATTTAATAATATGTTTTAATAAATTTTTGTAGAGTTTTATCTTAAAATCACAAGCCTATTAGCATCTAATTTTATAAAAATAAATAATAAAATGGTGAAGGACCAAAGCGAAGACCCTCCATAACTAAAGAATGGAAGCGGAATCCCAATTACAGGCATTAAACCAATAGTCATACCCACATTAACTGCTAGATGAAAAAATAAAACGGAAGCAACTCCATAACCATAAATCCTACTAAAAGGCGAGCGTTGTCTTTCTGCCATAAAAATAACGCGAATAATTAAAAAGAGTTCAAGTAGTATAACGACACTAGTTCCTAAAAAGCCCCATTCTTCCCCTACGGTGCAAAAAATAAAATCAGTCTCCTGTTCTGGTACGAAATCATATTTAGTTTGCGTCCCCTGTAAATAACCTTTTCCAAAAAAACCGCCGGAGCCAATAGCAATTTTGGATTGCTTCACATTGTAGCCTATACCTTTTGGGTCAATTTTTTTTCCCAATAAAATATCGATTCTGTCTCTTTGATGAGGTTCTAGTTTATTATAGACATAATTTGTCCCTAATACAATACCACTTGCTGCAGAAAAAGCAATAGCAATAATAATTAAATTTTTGCGAGAACGTTTTATAAACAAAAGTGCCAAAGCAGAAATAATGGCTATTGCAATAATCAATGTTTGAGATTCAATGACTAATGAGAGAATGAATAGTAAAATTGATAATAAGCCAAAAATTAAAAAATTAACAGATAAACCTTCTCTGTACAATGTTATAATAAAAGCCATTAAAACAAGCGCCAAGCCAGTTTCGTCCTGTAGCACTTTAATGATTAGCAAGGGAAACCCTAAAATGATAACTGCGATAATTGTGTTCTTATAATTTTTTAATAAATCAGAGATTCTGTTTCTACGTGAAGAAGTTTCTACTTCTATATTAACGTTACTTAAATATTTTGCCAATGCTAAGTTTGTTGCAAATTTCATGAACTCAGCAGGTTGAACACCAAAAGACCCAAAGCCAAACCATGATCGACTCCCTTTTATTGATCTTCCGACATAAGGCACTGCAATACATGCCACTAATAAAAAAATATAAAAAAAGTAGGCAAACACCGTGTAAATGCCTGCGTCAATGATTAATATAAAAATGGCAATTAAAAAAGCACTACCAATCCAAACTAGTTGCATGCCGTATTTTTGTGAAGTATCAAAAATATTTTGATGTTCTTCGTTATATACAGCGGCATAAATATTTAACCACCCCATAAACACGAGTAGTGCGTAGGTGAGGATGGTGATTTTATCTACCCCAAAAAATAATTTATGTTCGTCTTGTCTCAATTTGTTTTTTTCTTTTCTACTGTTTTTTTACCCAACAAATTTTTTCCACCAATTAAATCAGCTTCCATCATTCTTTTTTCTAAATCAGGACGAGTGACTTTACCTGTTAAATATTTTTCAATCATTAAACTGACGATTGGTGCACTCCATGTTCCTCCAAATCCTGCATTTTCAATAAAACATACCATCGCAATTTTCGGTTTATCTCTTGGAGCAAAAGCTAAAAATACAGCATGATCTTTACCGTGAGGATTTTCGGCTGTTCCTGTTTTACCACATGCTACAATTCCTGGTATTTTTGAAGCGGTAGCTGTACCTGCGTCAAAACATTTTTGCATACCATCGTGAACTACTTCATAGTATTTGTATTCTTGAACATAGGTTAGGTGTTTTTCTTTAAACTTCTTGTCAAGTGCTTTTTCTATGCCAACACCTTTGATGCAATGTGGGGTGTAAAAATATCCTTTGTTGGCAACTATTGCAACCACATTGGCCATTTGAAATGGCACCAATAGTAATTCGGCTTGACCAATTCCAAGAGAAACAACAGTATTACTTCTCCAATGGTTTTTGCCAAATACTTTATTATAATATTCAACCGACGGAACATTGCCTGGTTTATCAAAAGGTAAATCAGTTCCTAATTTTGTTCCAGGTCCAAATGAACGAACAGCATCTCTCCAGTGATTATAACCATCTACAAAATTTGGAAAGGCTTTTTGATCGACAATTTTACAAAACACATAACTATAATAAGAGTTGCAAGAAGTAGCAATCGATCCAGGTAAATCCGTAGAAGGGTGAGGATGGCATTTTGGCCTGCCGCCCATTGGAGGGTAACCTCCATGACAAGGAAAAACTGTAGATCTATCAATTAAACCATCTTTTTGAGCAATTAAAGCATCAATTAATTTAAAGGTTGATCCTGGAGGATACATAGCAGTTAAAGCTCTGTTAAATAAGGGAAGGTTTAGAGAATCATAAAATAATTTAGTAAAGTTTCGCGACCGCTCTTTGCCTCCAACTAATAAATTTGGATCGTAACCAGGTGCTGAGATTAAGCACAAGATTTCTCCTGTGCTTGGTTCAATGGCTACAATAGCGCCGCGTTTTCCTTTTAATAATTTCTCACCATATTCCTGAAGGTCAACATCAATACTGCAAAACAAAGGTTTGCCAGCAACAGCAGCTGTGTCGAAAAAGCCATTCATATAACGTCCTTTTGTTTTACCATGAACGTTAACCATTACAATTTGTTTCCCTTTTTTTCCTCTTAATTCTGTTTCGTATCCACGTTCAATTCCACTAGCCCCAATATAATCACCTTCAATATAGTAAGGGTCTTTTGCAGCTTTTTCTTTTGTAACTTCATTAACATAACCTAATAAATGTGCTGCAACAGGTCGAGGATATTTTCTAACGGTTCTTGATTGAACATCAAAGCCTTTGAATCGATATAATTTTTCTTGAAGAGCAGCATATACTTTATTGGAGAGTTGTTTTTCAAAAATACTTTCTTTTCTTGGTGAGTTTGGAGCCTGACAAGCCTTTTTCATTTTCTTTAAAAACTCTTCTTTCGTAATTTCTAATACTTGACAAATAGCCACCGTATCACAGTCTTTTACCAACTTTGGCGTTACCAATAAATCGTATGACAATACATTTTGTACTAGTAGTTTTCCATTACGATCGTAAATGTAGCCTCTTAAAGGATATTCGGTTCTATTTCTAAAGGCATTATTCCTAGCATCTAATTTATATTGTTCATCAACTATTTGAATGTAAAATAATCGGCAGATATATACCATGGCCACAACGATAAAAAAACCGCTGACAATATATTTTCTATCTGCTAAATGAGAATTGTTGTTCATTATTTATTTTTATCTGTTTTGTAAAACAAAAACTGAACAACATAAACGAAACAGAAAGTACCAATGGTGCTTAAAATAACTCTCAATAATGTGGTGAAAAATTCATTAAATCTGAATATTTCTAAATAAAAGAAAATTAAATGATGAATAAATATGATTAAAGCAGAGTAGGTGATAAACCATACTGGCCCCATGGAATCTACATTAGGAATCAGTCCAGATTCATAGCCTTCTCGAGGCGATAATAATTTTAAAATATAATACCTCAAAAAACCAATTAAAGTACAAACGGCGGCATGCATACCTGCAGTATCGTAAAACATATCAATAGTTAGTCCAAGAAAAAAAGAAGCAAATAAGACAACTAATTTTGGAGTCTCGAATGGAAGTAATAGAATAAATAACACGTAAGGGAATAAAATCATAAACGATCCCAAGCGAATATTTTGAACGATTAGAACTTGAAGAAGCACTAATATGACAAACCGAATGCTATTTTTAATAATGCTATTTATCACTTTGTACTTGCGATTTAATTTCTAAACTATCTCTTTCGGTTTTGTAATTATATTTTATAACTGATACGTGATTTATTTTTTTGAAGTCCGCACTCAGTTTTACCTTTACTGTATAAAACGACTCGTTTGGTCTTTGTTCAAAGCTATCTACAAAGCCTACTAAAATTCCTTCTGGGAAAATTCCAGATAGCGAACTTGTGATAACCGTATCTCCCTTTTTTATTTTTGCATGTGTTGGAATATCCGTTAGGTTAGAAAAACGGTAATCAGAACCATCCCAAATAAGCGGACCGTAAGTGCCATCTTTTTTTAATTGGCAGTTTACTCTAACATCTTTATGTAAAATCGACATGGCTGATGAAAAATTTTCGGACACATCTTTTACAATGCCAATTATACCGTCGCTTGTTATTACTGCCATATCACGACTTACGCCTTGTTGCGCACCAATATTAAGAGTTAAATAATTACTTCTTTTATTTACGCTGCTATTAATAGCTTTACCATTCATAAACTCATATTCTTGTTTATAAAGTGTATCGTTTTTTTTGTAAATTTTTAATGGAATAGCTGCATAACCCAGTTTTATTCGGTTTAATAAAAATGCGTTCATTTTTGCTAAACGCTCGTTTTCATCTTTTAGCAATAAATATTCTTTAGCACTTGCTTCAATTTTATAAATATTAGCACTTACTTTATTTGAAGAGTTTAATAAACTTGAGCCTTGGAAGCCATTGTTTTTAATTAAAATAAAACCACAGATAATTTCTAAAAATAAAAACACAAAAAAGAAATTGTTTTTATATAGAAAATTTAAAAGGTTTTTCATTTATGATTTTATAGAACAGATTATAGTAATAATTAAAATTTTAATGCTAAGCCAGCTTGTATTGGAGTAGAATTATCCCATCCAAGTTCAGAATATACACCAAAGTTTTTAGTGAAATAATACCTAATACATACCGTAAAAGCACTATATACACCTGATCGAGCGGAGGCGTAGCTTGTGTACCCATTTGGATTATCTGTTGTACGAGATGCCGTGTTGATATTGAAACCTAATCCGATACTAGCATAACAATCAAATTTCTCTTTTGTGAAAAAGTGGTATGTCCCTCTAGCTCCAACGGTAATAGTTTTGTATTTGTGTGTTTCGGAATATGTTTTAGTTGAATATATAAAGTTATTATAGTCATAATAAGTACCTGTAAATTTTATGTTTGTAGCATTATATCCAATAACAATACCAGCACCAACTGCATGTCCCCATTTGAATTTAACAATACCATAATCCCCTTTCAATATGATAGGACCAATACCGCTTACTTTGGCTGAGGAGTAAGCGTTGTATGATATTCTTAAACTTGTTCTATAAAGATCTGGAAATCCATATCCCGCTGTAATAACTGTAGTACCTTTATCAAATGCAGATTCATCTTGTGCTTGCACTTTTGTGTTTAATAAAAAAATACATAATGCTAATGCTAGGGCGATTTGTTTTTTCATGATACGTTTGATTTATTCTTATTTGATTAAGAAAGGGAATTTGTGCACATTTTTCAAAGCGATGCCAGTTCCACGAGCTACTGCTCTTAATGGATCTTCGCATACATGAACAGGTAATTTTGTTTTTAAAGAAATACGTTTGTCAAGTCCTCTTAATAAAGAACCGCCACCTGCCATATATATACCAGTGCGGTAAATATCGGCTGCTAGCTCAGGAGGCGTCATCTCTAAGGCATTCAAAATAGCTTCTTCAATTTTAGAAATCGATTTATCTAAGCAGTGAGCAATCTCTACATAACTGACGAATACTTCTTTTGGAATACCACTCATTAAATCTCGTCCTTGAACGGCATAATCAGCTGGCGGATTTTCAATTTCTGTCATAGCTGCACCCACTTCAATCTTCACTTGTTCCGCACTACGCTCACCAATTAAAATGTTATGTTGACGACGCATATATTCTTCAATGTTTGCATTAAAGTCGTCACCCGCAATACGTGTTGATTTATCACACACAATACCACCTAAAGCAATAACCGCAATTTCGGAAGTACCACCACCAATATCAATAATCATATTTCCCATTGGTTCTTCTACATCTATTCCCATACCAATAGCAGCTGCCATTGGCTCGTGAATCATATAAACTTCTTTTGCTCCTGCGTGCTCAGCGCTATCGCGTACCGCACGTTTTTCTACCTCTGTAATTCCACTCGGAATACAAATTACCATTCTTAAAGAAGGTTTAAAAAAACGATTGCCAGTATTAATCATTTTGATCATTCCTTTAATCATTTCTTCAGCTGCCTGGAAATCGGCAATAACCCCATCTCTTAAAGGACGAATCGTTTTAATGTTTTCATGGGTTTTACCATGCATCATTTGTGCTTGCTTACCAACAGCAATTACCTTTCCAGTGGTTCTGTCAACCGCTACAATACTTGGCTGATCAACTACTACTTTTTCGTTGTGGATAATAATGGTATTTGCAGTACCTAAGTCAATTGCAATATCTTGCGTTAAAAAGTCGAACAATGCCATATTTTAAATGAGTTAATTAGTTTATGTGACGATTAGTCAATGTTTATAATAATTATTTTTCAATTGGCAATTTGTCGAATTGACTCATCGCCAAATTATTTTAATGTTTGAAGTGACGAGTACCAGTAAATACCATGCTCATATTTTTTGCATTGCAATACTCTATACTATCTTTATCTTTAATAGAACCTCCTGGTTGAATAACTGTATCGATACCAACTTTATGAGCAATCTCTACACAATCAGCAAACGGAAAAAATGCATCACTTGCCATCACCGCGCCTTTTAAATCAAATCCAAAAGCTAATGCTTTGTTAATAGCTTGTTTTAAAGCATCTACACGAGATGTTTGACCAGTGCCACTTGCAATTAATTGATTGTTTCTTGCAATAACGATTGTATTGGATTTAGTATGTTTTGCTAATTTATTAGCAAATAGTAAATCTTTGATTTGTGCCTCAGTTGGTGCTACGTTAGTCACTACTGTTAAATTAGTTTCAGTTTCACTTACAGCATCTTTATCTTGTTCTACAATTCCGTTTAATAACGTTCTGATTTGTTTTGTCGGAAGCGCTATTGGTTTTTGAACCAAAATGATACGGTTATTTTTTGATTTCAATAACGTTAATGCAGTTGCTGAATAAGAGGGAGCAATCACTACTTCACAAAACAGTTTATGAATCTCTTCTGCTGTTTCAAAATCAATTTCGGTATTACTAATTAAAATGCCACCAAAAGCAGAAACTGGATCTCCAGCTAATGCGTCTAAGTATGCATCCATTATTTTTGCACGGCTTGCTACTCCACAAGCATTGTTGTGTTTTAAAATAGCAAAAGTTGGTTCAGAAGTGAAGTCAGCCATTAAATTTACGGCGGCATCTACATCTAATAAATTATTGTAAGATAATTCTTTACCATTTAATTTTTCAAACATGGCATTCATATCACCATAAAAAACACCTTTTTGATGAGGATTTTCTCCGTAACGTAATGTTACACCATCATTGATGCTGTGTTTTAAAATTGGTAATTGTTCAGTTGTATTGAAATAATTAAAAATAGCAGAGTCGTAATGACTACTCATAGCAAATGCTTTAGCAGCATATGTTTTACGATCTGCTAAATCTGATGAACCATTTTTTTCGTTCAACAAATTTAATAATGATGAATAATCATTTCTTGAAGAAACAATCACTACATCATTGTAATTTTTTGCTGCTGCTCTAATTAGTGAAATACCACCAATATCAATTTTTTCTATGATATCTTCTTCCGAAGCACCACTTGCTAATGTTTCTTCAAATGGGTATAAATCTACAATTACCAAGTCAATAGCAGGGATTTCATGTTGTTCCATTTGAGCAACATCAGTGTCTAATTTTCTGCGACCTAAAATTCCACCAAATATTTTTGGGTGTAATGTTTTAACTCGCCCACCTAAAATTTCAGGAAAAGAAGTTAATCCTTCTACTGATTTTACTGGTGCTCCTTGATTTTCGATAAACGTTTGAGTACCACCGGTACTGTATATGGTAACTCCTAATTCGTTTAATTTTTTGATAACAGGTTCTAAATTATCTTTATAGAAAACAGAAATCAATGCACTGCTTATTTTCTTTGTATCGCTCATAAGTTGTTCTAATCCACAAAGATAATTGTTCGAGAATGATATTAAGGTTTTGTTGAAAAGTCCTTAAAAATGTGTGTATATCAATTAATAACAAGTTTTTAACAATTTGATTTTAATCGAAAAATCTGACTTTTAATTCTTTTTTTCTACTTTTAAAACATGTTAGACAAATTAGAATTATTTGATAGAGCCTTGTTTTTGGCTATTAATGCTTGTCATGCTCCTATTTTGGATAATGTGATGTATTATATTTCTCAAATTTGGGTGTTTGCACCGGTTTTTGCTTATTGGTTATTTATGGTGTTTAGGCGTTATGGCTTAAAAAAGCTAGTTATTTTGATTGGTTTTTTAGTATTCTTAATTGTTTTAACTGATCAAACGGCCAATCAAACCAAACATGCCATTAAACGTTACCGTCCAAGTCATAATTTAGAAATACAGTCACAAGTGCATACCATCAATAATTACAAGGGTGGAACGTATGGCTTCTTTTCTGGTCACGCTACTAATACCTTTGGCGTTGCCATGTTGTTATTTTTAATATTTAGCAAAGAATCGAAATTATTTAGGAGTGCCTTTTTTGCTTGGGCAGCTATTATTTCATATTCTCGCATTTATTTGGGGGTTCATTATCCTTCTGATATTTTTGTAGGTTTAGTAGTGGGTATATTTTGGGGTTATGTGGTGTATCGATTAATACAATATATCTTTAAACAACAATTTCACGAAACCGTTGAAGTATAATGATTAGAATATTCATCATAAGTCTTTTTTTTGCAAGTAGTGTTTTGGGGCAATTGCCCGAAACGGATATTTGGTTGTTTAAAATTGAGAAGAAAGAAAATGTGTACTTATACACAAATCCTTTAAACGTTACTCATAGAGTAGGTTATGATAATCAGCCTACTTTTAGTTTAGATGGAAAATCTATTTTATATGTAGTCATTGATTCTACAAAACAAGCCGATATTTATCAATATAACATCAATAAAAATGCAACACTTAATTTAACCAAGTCGGAAGTGTCTGAATATTCTCCAACTATATTGCCTAATGGATTAGGATTTAGTTGCGTGGTAGTTGAAAAAGATTCATCACAACGAGTTTGGAAATTTAATTTTGATGGTAAATTTCATAGCATTGCTCACGAAGGCACTGATTCTATTGGTTACCACACATGGTTAAATAACGATACTTTATTATACTATAAATTAACCAATCCACATTCGTTAAGAATATTGAATGTAAAATCAAATGAAGACTATTGGTTGTGCGACCATCCAACGAGAGCATTTAAGAAAATAGGTCTTTCCTCAAATTTCCTTTATGCTATGAAAGATTCTGTTCATACAGAATTTAGAATTTATAACCCCGCGTTAAGAGAAAGTAAAGTTTATACAACTTATCCAACTGCTAACGAAGATTTTATTTGGCATCCTGAATTAGGGCTCATTAAATCTGAGAATGCAGATTTGATGCGTTATAATGAACAATCTAAAGCTTGGGAAGTATTATTCTCTTTTTCTAATTTAGGAATTAAAAAAATTACTCGTTTTGTGTTTGATAGTAAAACAAAGCAATTAGCAATAGTCAGTAATTTATAGAGTTATGAGTTATAAGAGATGAATTATGAGTTGGTACGCTTAATGTTATAAAATATGAGTAAGAGCATAATAAAAGATAAGAGTTTTGTGTTTTCAATTCGTGTTGTAAAACTTTGCAAGTATTTGATTGAAAACAAAAAAGAGTTTGTTTTAAGTAAACAGTTGTTAAGAAGTGGGACCGCTGTAGGCGCATTAGTAAGAGAAGCTCAAAATGCAGAGAGCACTAAAGATTTTATCCATAAATTAGCTATTGCTCAAAAAGAATGCGATGAAACCATCTATTGGTTAGAATTATTAAAAGAAACAGAGTATATCAATCAAATTGAATTTGAAGGATTGCAATTTAGTGCTAATGAATTATTGAAAATGATAAGAAGTTCGATATTAAAAATGAAACAAAAAAACTCTTAATTCATATCTTATAATTTATATCTATAATTATGATTTCTGAAAAAAAAATAGACAGCTATATTATCTCTACTGACCGAGCTAAGTTAGATGTTAATTACATTCACTATTTTTTGAGTAAAGAAAGTTATTGGGCAAAAAATATTCCAATAGAACTTGTAAACACATCTATTGAAGGAAGTTTTTGTTTTGGAGTGTATCATCAAGGTAAGCAAATTGGTTTTGCAAGAGTCATTACAGATTACGCTACTTTTGGTTATTTAGCGGATGTGTTTATTGATAAGAATTACAGAGGTAAAGGATTATCAAAAGAGTTGATGAAATTTATTATGGAGCAAGAGGTGATTAAAAAATTGCGTCGTTTTATGTTAGCGACATTAGATGCGCATAGTTTGTATGCTCAATTTGGTTTTGAAAGTCAGGAAGGAAATAAACGTTTTATGAGCATTAAATTTTTTGAAGAGTATTGATTTTAGCCACCATATATTTTTTACTTTTTTACTTTTTGATAAGTAAGCTAACTTTTTTTAAAGATGATGTGCTCTCTCTGAAAATTATTTTCACTATTTTAATTATTAAGAGTCTTGCTTGTTTTGCTTATTACTGGGTGTATTTTTGTTATTACCCTGCGGGCTTTAACGGTGATAGTGTATCAACTTTGCATGATGCTAAAATTATGTACGATGCTTTGCCAAATCATCCAACTGATTTTTTTAAAATGGTTTTAGGATTGCACTCTGATTTAGATACGGATCCTTTATACAAACCGTATTTTCATCAAATCGAAAAATGGGGCAGGGCAGATGTGAGCTCTAACTTTTTTTTAAACGATAACCGAACACCAATTCGTATCAACGCTATTATTATGTTGTTTTCATTTGGTAGTTATACGGTGCACGCTTTTGTGATGTTGATGTTTTCGTTTGTTGGGCAGTTTGCTTTTTATAAAGCCTTTAAATCTTATTTTCCTAAAAAAGAAATTTTATTAGCTTTAATTATTTTCATCACACCTTCCGTTTTATTCTGGACATCTGGTGTTTTAAAAGAACCTATGGCTATTGGCCTACTTGGATTGTTTGTGTATGCTTTTATGAAGTTGTTTGTTAATTATCAATTTAAAATAAAATACATATTGTTATTGATTTCCACATCACTTTTATTCTTAATACTTAAGCCTTATATATTAATTCTTTTAATTGTTCCATTATTCATTTTCGCTATAGTAAAACATTTTCAAATCAAAAGAGTTGCTCTATTTTATTTAACCATTATATTGTTTTTGTTTGGAGGTGTAGTGTTTGTATTGAAAATTGTATTACATAAAGATGTCATTCAAACGATTGTGGTTCGTCAAAATGATTTTATTAATTTAAGCCATGGTGGAACGTTTTTTTTAAATGACGAAAAATATGTGCGTTTCGAAATTACTGATACCACTCACTATGAAGTAGTGGATGCAAAGCGAAATTTATATAAATTAAATCCTCATTCTGCTTTTATGTATTGGCGTAATAACAATTTACGAGATACTATTTATGAAACTAATAATAGAGATACATCTACCTTTAGATTCATCAGTAGAGTAACGCCTTCGGGTTCTGCCATTAGTATGGAAAGATTAGACTATTCATTTGGCTCTTTCGTTAAATTAATTCCTCAGTCTTTTTATAATGTATTATGTAGGCCTTTTTTTTACGATAGTCGTTCCATTTTAGAATTAGTAGCCTCGCTTGAGAATTTAGTATTCCTTGTTTTTTTTACGTTGTGTTTTTGGTTTAGAACCAAGAATAAAATAGATATAAATTTACTTTTACTTTGTATTTCACTTGTTGTGACTTCTTTTATTTTAGTGGGATTAACAACCACTGTGTTAGGAGCTATTGTAAGGTATAAAATCCCATTTATTCCTTTTTTATTAATGATTCCATTATTATTTTTGGATACTGAGCGTATAAAAAAGATTCCGTTTATCAATCGTTTAGTTAAATAGTTATATTTGTTTAAAGCATTAATTTATTTTTTATGGGTTTTATTTTTAATAATTTATTACGTAGAAAGCCAGTTACAGCAATTACTGATGCTGAAAGTCACGATTCGGGATTACACCGTGTGTTAACCGTTAGAGACTTAACATTTTTTGGTATTGCAGCCATCATTGGTGCTGGTAGTTTTAGTAGTATTGGTTCTGCCTGTTTTTCGGGTGGACCAGCCGTTATTTTTTTATTTATCATTTGCGCCGTTGCTTGTGGTTTTACTGCTATGTGTTATGCTGACTTTGCTACTCGAGTTCCGGCATCAGGGAGCGCTTATACTTATGCGTATGTATCGTTTGGTGAATTAGCGGCTTGGATTATTGGGTGGGCTTTATTAATGGAATACTCTATTGGTAATATATATGTAGCTTTTTCATGGAGTGGCTATTTTGTAAATTTGATTGAAAGTGTAGGATTACATATTCCTGTTTGGTTAACAAATAATTATTCTGATTCTCATCAAGCATTTTTAGATGGCACAGCTGGTAAAATGAGTGATGCTTGGAATACTGCACCAATTATAGCTGGTGTGAAATTCATCATAGACTTGCCAGCTATTATGATTAATATTTTAGTGACTTGGTTAGTGTATGTTGGTACTAAGGAATCTCGTAATGCAAGTAATGTGATGGTAATTATTAAGCTAGCTATTATTTTGTTGGTTATTATTGTTGGAGCATCTTATGTAGATATTGATAATTGGACACCCTTTATGCCAAATCAATTTAGCGGAGTAATGGCAGGCGTATCGGGCGTTTTCTTTGCTTATATTGGTTTTGATGCGGTTTCTACTTTAGCAGAAGAAAGTAAAAATCCACAACGTGATTTACCACGTGGTATGATATATTCTTTAATTATTTGTACAGTTGTGTTTATTATTTTGGCCTTGGTTTTAACTGGCATGGTGTCTTACACAGCTTTAAATGTGTCTGATCCACTAGCAGAAGTATTTGCTTTAAAAGGAATAAAATGGATGCTTTTTATTGTATCGATTGCAGCGGTTGTTGCTATGACGAGTGTGATTTTAGTGTTTCAAATGGGGCAGCCTCGTATTTGGATGGCAATGAGTAGAGATGGTTTATTACCAAAGAAATTTGCTGAGATTCATCCAAAATATAAAACGCCTGCGTTTTCTACTTTAATTACAGGTTTAGTAGTTGGTATTCCTATCTTTTTTGTGACACCAAAATTTGTTTTAGATTTTACAAGTATCGGAACGTTGTTTGCTTTTGTATTAGTATGCGGTGGCGTCTTAATTTTACCTCGTAACATGGACGCAAAAGAAAAGGGGAAATTTAAAATGCCTTATGTCAATTCAAAGTACATTGTTCCTGCAATTACCATTATTTCATTAATTATTATTTTCTCTAATCATGTGAGTATGATAGTGAATGAAAATGGTTCTTATAACATTCCAATGATTGTGTTTTATTTGGTATGGATTACGATAGCAATCTTCTCATTTATCAAGAATTATTCTTTAATTCCTGTTTTAGGTTTATTATCTTGCTGCTACCTGCTAACTGGCATGGGCTGGACAAACTGGATGATGTTTGGTGTATGGTTAGTTATTGGCTTAGTTGTATACCTCATGTACGGTTACAAAAAGAGTAAATTGAACGTAGCATAATTTGAAAAGATGCGAAACTTTATTGATAAAATCGGTTTTTTTAGATTGACTTTAATTCCAATAGGGTTAATCATTATTATTTATGCCTATATAAATGGTATTTGGGGCATGGGGATAGTAGGGTTTATTATTCTTGTATTTGGTGCATTAAATAAGTGTTTATTGTTGGGGCAATGTGAAGTAGATGATAAACCTGGAAATCTAAACAAACCAAACAAGTAATGAATTTAATTTCTTCGTTCTACCACTATTAGATTTTTTTCATTTTGCTACAAATCGTAGCACAAAGCGATAAGGTCTTGAACTAACTTTGTTGCATGAATCATCAATTGTTTTCTAAATCAGATTTGCACGGTAGGGCAGCCATTGTGTTTTGTGATGGCGATTATATATCATCTATTAAGCAGTATGCTTTTAAAATAAGTTTGTTTATTGTAGATGATACTTATGTAGAAGTGTTTTATAATGCCCACACCAATCAATTAGAAGATATTGCTATTATGGAACCTGATGAGCAGCGGTTGCAACTATATGCTATAGGCGTAGATATTACGGATTTGTTTAAATAAATTGGAACGCTGATGATGCGGATTGCTTATGATTTTTTTGAATTCTTAATTTGACTAATTTTTTGAAGTTGGTCAATATCGATGCTGTCTTTAGGCCTACCGGTTCCTATTTTAGAAATGATTAAATGTTTTAAATGGATAAAAGGAATTTTTAATTCATCTATTTCGGTTATTGTTTTTTGAGGGTACGCTTCTTCAAATGATACGCCAGAGATATGTGTCATGAAGTCTATTTTAAAAGGTGCTATTCCATCACTAAATACTAAATGCTTGGTAAAATCCATTAGCATCAGTTGAGCAAGGGCATTTTCTTCTATACCTAACTCCTTTAAAGCATTAATAATATTTATTTTATTGTCGTTGTCTGGTTTTATCCATAAATCAATATCTCCCGTTGTTCGTTCAAAACCATAAAAATTAACAGCGTAGCCACCAACAATTAAAAATTGAACATTATTTTGAATGCATTTTTCTAATACGTCATATGTGTAATCATCAAAAATATTCATTAGTCAATATATTTAATATTTGTGATGGTATGTTTTTTAGGTAAGTTGTTAGGATTATAGCCATGCATACCATACGCTACGTTGATGCATTGTCGTAAATGTTGTAAAATTTCTATAGATGAAAAAGCTGCCATTTCTTTTAATTCATGCGCCTCCTGTTCTTCAAAAGAATGAAAGATATGTAGCGTTTTAGTATAAGGTATTAAAGGCTCGTTGGCTTTATTATTTTTGTTGTTTTCTTCCATTTTAGTTACACTAAATTTAAGCAAATTATTTGAAAACAAAAAACAGGTTACTTCTTCGGATAATCAAACAAACACAATTCCCCTGTTTTTGCTTTTTTCCAATCATTGGTGTCAAAATTAATTCCTGCAATGGCGCAGGTTGGCATTTCCATTGGTAAGGCTTGTGTTAATGTTTTTGCAACATCGCTAATGGTGGGGTTGTGTGCAAATAGTAAAACGGTATTAAAATTATTGTCAATAGCATTTATAACGGGTAGATAATCTTTTACTGATGATTCGTATAACTCTTGTTTAATTACAATAGTGTTTGGATTGTAATTAATATGACGTGCAAATATTAAAGCAGTACTAATAGCTCTGATAGCAGGACTCGAAATAATTAAATCAGGTTTATGATTAAACTTAGCGGCCATCATATTGGCATTGCTATAACCACGTTCGTTTAGGTAACGTTCAATGTCTTTTAGTTCGGGATTTGTCCAATCAGATTTTGCATGGCGTATAAGGAAAAGTTGTTTCATGTTTTTGGTTTAGAATGGAACGCAGATGACGCTGATTAATATGATTAAATATGATTTTTTTAGATGACTAAATCAATAAATACATTTGTTATTTTTAGAGTTAAATGATACACTCTTTGTATTATCATCTAAAATCATAACCATCTGCTCTATCAGCGTTCTATTAAATATACTATTTAAAGTCTTCCATAGTAATTACTTTATCACAAAAACTATATTCATCCTTAATAGAGTTTGAACAAACGACAATAGTTTTATGCAGGGCATAGTTTGCAATCATGTTTTTGTACCAATCAATTACCGTGGCATCCAAATTAGTAGTCGGTTCATCCAAAAATAAAATAGGAGCGTCTGCTAAAATCGCCAATGTTAATTTTAAGCGTTGTTTCATACCACTCGAAAACAATTTAATGTATTTGTCTTTGTGAGCAGCTAAACCAGATAATTCCACAATATTTTCTGTAGTTAGTTTATTAGAAAATGCTTTGTAAATAGCGGCGTGTTCTATTTGTTCCTGTAAGGTAAAATCTTCTACTAATTCTAAATAAGGCGATGCTAGACTAATATATGCGTATAGTTTTTCTTCTTCTATTTTTTCTTGATTATTGGAGTAGGTGAGCTCTCCTTCGTTCAGTGTTAAGTAACCTGTTAAGGCTTGCAATAAGGTGGATTTCCCAGAACCATTTAAACCTAAGATGCCTATTTTTTGTCCTGCTGCAATATCCAAATTTACCTTTCGGAAAATCCATTCTCTGCCAAATTTTTTTCCAGCACTAGAGAGTTTGATATCAATTGTATTTTGCAATCCTTTATTTGTGAATTTTGAGTAAAAGTAACATTTTTTAGCTGGATCTTAGGTGCTTATCTCATAACTCATACCTCATAACTTATCTCTAAAATTTGTATCTTTATCCCCTTGAAATTAATCAAACGCATATTCGCTCCTATATGGAAAACATGGTTCTTTACTGTGTTTGTCATCTCTTTTGTATTACTGTACCCGTTTTTTTACATCACCATTAAAACGCAGCACTTAAATACAACCTTTAAAATAAAGCGTATTTGGTCGGCTTGTATAGCTTACGGCTCTTTTGTATTTCCAAAATTGATTTATAAATCTAAATCTAAAAAAATGCCTCAACCCTGTGTTTTTGTGGGGAATCATACGTCGTATTTAGATATAGTATTGAGTACTTTTTACATTGATCATTTAGCTTTATACATGGGTAAGGCAGAATTATTAAAAGCGCCTTTATTTAAAACCTTTTTTAAAGGAATGGATATTACGGTTAATCGTAAAAGTATTAAGGATTCGCACCGTGCATTTATTAAAGCTGGCGAAGAGATTGATAAAGGCAGAAGTATGGTGATTTATCCAGAAGGAACCATTTCTACTTATGGTAAATTAAGACCTTTTAAGAATGGACCTTTTAAATTAGCGATTGAGAAACAGGTGCCCATCGTGCCTGTAGTAAATTTAAATAATTGGGAATTATTGCAAAACGGAGGCTATTTTAAGAGCAATGGATGCTTTGGTGTTGCAAAAACAGTTATTTTAGAGCCTATTGAAACCAAAGGCATGACTGAAGAAAATTTAGTAGATTTGCGAGAACGCGTTTTTAAATTAATTAACGATACATTACACGAATACAATGGCACAAAAAATTGATATCAAAACAGTAGAAGAAGTGGCGCATTTGGCGCGTTTGGAATTTACGGAAGAAGGTAAAGCTGATATTTTAAATGATATGAATCGTATGTTGGCTTTTGTAGATAAGTTAAACGAAATGGATACCGATGGTGTTGAACCATTAATATACATGACAGACGAGAAAAATGTGATGCGTGAAGATGAATCGAAAGATACTTTAACTCAAAACGAAGCTTTGAAAAACGCTCCTAAAAAAGATTCGGATTACTTTAAAGTGCCTAAAGTAATTGATAACCATTAAGACATATTTACCGGAATATAAAACTGCTTTATTGGAAATCTTTAAAAGCAATATGCCATTGTATTTTGCTGACGAAGAAGTGGCATTATTTGATGCTTTTTTAGATAGAGATGCTAGTACTCGCGGACCTTACTCCATTGTTTTTAAAGAGGATAAAATTGTTGGTTGTGGAGGTATTGCTTTAAATCAGCCAACTAAATACACCAATGAACCGCACGTTATTATGACTTGGGGCATGGTTGACAATAAACATCACAAAGAAGGCTTTGGGAAAGTGCTTTTATTGCAACGAATTGAGCAAGCTAAAGAAATATATCCTGGAATTAAAATTGCTTTAGGAACTACTCAGCATACCTATCAATTTTTTGAAAAATACGGATTTAAAACCGTAGCCTACGAAAAAGATCATTGGGGCAAAGATTTAGATTTGTATCAAATGGAATTAATTTAATTACAAGTAATCGTAATTAGTTTTGATAAATCCATTGCTTTTTGTTTCACCACATTTACATCTGATTGTAAATTATCGTAAGTTAATACAACTCCCATTCTTCTGTAAGGACGAGTAGTGGGCTTTGCAAATAAACGTAAATCTGTATTTGGATTATTTAAAACGTCTTCAACTCCACTAAAGTTGTAACTAGTTCCTTCGGCACTTGCTAATAATACAGCCGAAGCGCCATGTTGTTTTAATTGAATATTAGGAATAGGGAAACCTAATATAGCACGCGCGTGTAATTCAAATTCACTTAAGTTTTGTGTATTCGCTAAAGTCACCATACCTGTATCATGAGGACGAGGCGATAACTCAGAAAAATAAACACCTTTATCTGTTAAGAAAAATTCAACGCCCCACAAACCTGCACCACTTAATTCTTTTGTAACCTTCGCTGCCATTTCTTCCGCCTCTCTTAAATCTTTATCGCTGATAGCGCATGGCTGCCAACTTTCTTGGTAATCGCCACGCTCTTGTCGATGGCCTATTGGCGGGCAAAATAATGTGTTGCCATTTCTTTGAGTAACCGTTAGTAATGTAATTTCTGAATTGAATTTAATAAACTCTTCTACAATTACTTCTTTGTAATCACCGCGAGAACCTTCTATTGCATAGTTCCAAGCGTTTTCTATTGTCACGCTGAGCGGAGTCGAAGCGTCTGTTTTGATAATGCTTTGCCCTTTGCCACTACTACTCATTAATGGTTTTACAACACAAGGAATGCCAATCACAGCAACCGCTTTTTTAAAATCTTCTAAGGTAGTTGCATATAAATAATTGGCAGTTCTTAATCCTAATTCTTTTGATGCTAAATCTCTAATAGCTTTACGATTCATGGTAAAGTTAGCGGCTTTAGCACTTGGTACTACGGTGACACCTTGTTTTTCATAATCATAAAAACGTTCTGTACGAATCGCTTCAATTTCTGGAACTATTAAATCTGGTTTATGTTTTGCAACAATAGCATCTAAAGCTTCTCCATCTAGCATATTAATAACTTCACATTCATGAGCTACTTGCATCGCTGGCGCATCTTTGTAAGAATCAACTGCAATTACATATTGTCCTAAACGTTGCAAGGCAATAGTCACCTCTTTTCCTAATTCTCCTGATCCTAGTAATAAAATTTTTTGACGATTCATTTTTAAAATCTAAGTTTAAGTGTTTCTGGTAAGTTTTGTTTTAGAAGACCAAAATACAATCCGTATCCTGCCGCTAAGCCAATAGTACCTCCAATTAATGCTTTTATTCTTCTTCTACTGCGCGATACACGCTCATAACCTAATATATAAGCATCCTGGTCAATGTAGTTAGGGTTACTAATTGTTTTATGCTTAATTTTTACTTTTGTAATTCCGCTTAAGGCCATGTAGCCATAAGGGAAAACGGGAGCAAAAAATATTCCTAATCCTCCACTCACTAAACCAACAACTCCTGCACCAATTAAGGCTCCCGGTGCTTTAAATCCTTTTCTAGCATCACGTTCTCCATAAATGTAGTAAAGCATTTCATCACGTGTAAAATAATTTCCTTTTAAAGTATCTTGTGAATAGTAATAATCAGTGAAACCTACAGCGTATTTTACACAATAAATGTCATCATACTCGTAATGCAATTTTTCTGCAACGTTTGCTGGATTAACTATTGTTACGGCACCTATAAGAGTGTCTAACACTTTTTCAACAACTACATTACCATTCATTAATAAAATGGTGTCTTTATTTTGTGCTTTAGATGAAATAACAAAAACAGTGAGTATTAACGTGTAAAATAAGCTGCGAATCATATAAATTTTTATTTAACAAGTTTACAAATAATATCAAATATATACTATCAAATGATATTGACATTTACTTCATTTTATTCAAAAAATAAGATTTAAGCTTCAAATGTAAAGCTTATTGATTTTACCGAATTTACAACAGTATTCTCGTAATGAAATCTATTTATAAGGTTTTTAGCTTCGGGTAATTCAAATACTTCTTTTAGATTTCTGATTTTACCAATAGGCACATCATGTTTTAAACACTCCTTAAATAAAATATCAAAATTAAAAGTTTGAATGTGTTTATTTAGATCAAGAAATAAAGCTTCTCTATTTTTAATGCGTAGTTGATTATTTTGATAGTCGGATGTTATCTCAATATTTAAAATATCGCATAGTTGTTTAAACTGCTTATTACTGCCAATGGCAAAAGTTATTTGATGATGATCTTTTGTAGTAAATATTTCTCCGTAAGGCGCAATGTTTGGATGCAAAGAACCCTGAGCTGCTGGTAAATGATGTGCAATGAGCCAATTAGTAGCTTGGTTTGCTAATGAAGCGACAGCAGTATCGAATAACGAAACAGTAAGATGCGAGCCTTTGTTTGTTTTGTATTTATTGAGTAGTGCAATTAAAATAGCTTCTTTGAGTTGATGTCCAGCTAAAATATCAATTAAAGCAACGGGCATTTTTAATGGAGCTGCATTTTTTTCGCCGTTCATAAACATAAACCCACTTTCGGCTTGTAAAATTAAATCATACGCGGTGCGAGGATTATCGTTTCCAAATCCATTGATAGACGCATAAATTAAGGTTGGGTTAATTGCTTTTAAAGTAGTATAATCTACTTTTAATTTAATATCATCTCCTAATTTGTAATTCGTAATTAAAATATCTGCGCTTTTAATTAAGTCATAAAAGCTTTCTAAATCTTTATCAATGGATAAGTCTAAAAATAAAACGTCTTTACCTGCATTTATACTCCAGAAATAAGCACTCGTTTTATCTTCTTTATTTTCTGATTGTAATTTCCAACTTCTTGTTACATCACCTCCAGTTTTGGGATTTTCAATTTTAATAACCCTTGCACCTAATTCAGCAAAAAATAAACCAGCGGATGGCCCTGCCAATACACCAGCCAATTCAATGACTTTTAAATCTGAAAAAGGTTTGTTCATGTCAATTAAAATTGAGCTTGTACCGGTTTATTATTTAAAATCAATTCTATTTTTTCTGTTACTTCAGGAGTAATTAACGAAACAACATCTAGGGCTTTTAAATTCTCTATCAACTGTTCTTTTTTTGAAGCACCTAAAATAGTTGTACTCACATTTGGATTTTTAATAGTCCAAGCAATAGATAATTTAGCTACAGAAGTTCCTAGTTCGTTTGCTAGAAAGGATAGTTTTTTAGTTTTTTCAATTTTAGATTCTTCACCTAAAGTTCTTTCTTTTAACCAATCCATTCCCTCTATATGTAGACGATTATCTTCAGGAATACCGTTATTATATTTACCAGATAGTAAACCAGACGCTAACGGACTCCAAATAGTTGTTCCCATTCCAAAATCTCTAAACAATAACAAATAATCTTTTTCTAGTTTAGTTCTTTCAAACATATTGTATTGTGGTTGCTCCATGGTTGGGCCAATTAATCTGTTACGTTCCGCAAAAACAAAGGCCGCCATAATTTCGTCGCTTGCCCATTCGCTGGTCCCCCAATATAAAATTTTGCCTTGTTGTATTAAGGTATTCATTGCCCAAACGGTTTCTTCAATCGGTGTATTTTTATCAGGACGGTGACAAAAAAACAAATCAATATAATCCACTTGTAAACGTTTTAAAGCAGCGTGACAACCTTCAATAATATGCTTACGAGATAAACCTATTTGATTTGGTTTTTTATCTTCATATCCAAAGTATACTTTACTACTCACGCAGTAAGAACTACGAGCCCAATTTTTTTGTTTTAAAATTTTGCCCATCACTTCTTCTGATTTCCCTGCTGCATATATTTCTGCATTATCAAAAAAGTTAACGCCATTATCGTAAGCAATGGTCAATAGTTCGTCAGCTGTATTATTTTCTATTTGTTTGCCAAATGTAATCCACGATCCAAATGATAATGCACTTACTTGTAATCCTGATTTTCCTAGTCTTCTATATTCCATAATGTTTGTTGTTTGATTTCAGTTGTTTGTTATTTGAGTTTTGGTTTTGTTATAAGTTTGTGTTCAAACAACTAATAACCAAAAACTTTAATCTTTATTATTTTACTAATATTTTTGGTTCTAGCATATCAAGCATGGCATATCTCACACCTTCTCTGCCAAGCCCACTTTCTTTTACTCCGCCGTAAGGCATTTGATCGTAACGAATAGTAGGCACATTATTGTGGATAACACCACCTACTTCTATTTGTTTAAAGCATTTATTTAATTCTGTTTCATTATTAGTAAAGATACCACATTGCAGACCAAATTTAGTATTGTTTGCTTGATCAATGGCATCTTCAATTGTTTGGTATGAATTTATGCAAATAACAGGACCAAATACTTCTTCTGCATATACTTTCATAGTATGATTGCAATTAGTTAATATAGTTGGTTCAACATAACTTCTATTTCTTTTTCCTCCACAAATTAATTGAGCTCCTTGTTGTATTGCTTCATTAATCCATTTTTCAACTCGTATGGCATTTTCTTCATCAATCATATTTGATACATCAGTCGTTTCGAATAATGGATCGCCATATTTTAAGTTAAGAGCCAACTCTTTTAATTCGTCTGTAAATTTTTGATACAAGGATGTATGAATAATGAAACGTTGCGCGTGAATGCAAATTTGACCGCTATAAGCAAAAGCACCCATTAAGGATTTTGTCAGAGCATCTTTTAAATCAGCACTTTCGGTTATAATAGTGGCGGCATTTCCTCCTAATTCTAAAACTATTTTTTTCTTTTGGCTTTCCGCTTTCATTTTCCAGCCAATATCTGGTGAACCTGTAAAACTTAATAGTTTAAAGCGTTCATCTTTTACTAATATATTTCCAGTGGCTCTATCCATTGGTAAAATAGAAACAGAGCCTTTGGGTAGTTCTGTTCTATCAATAATTTTTGCTAATTCTAAACAAGATAATGGCGTGCGGCTTGCAGGTTTTAAAATTATAGGGCAACCGCTGGCAATAGCAGGTGCTAATTTATGTACCGCTAAATTCATCGGAAAGTTAAATGGAGCAATGCCTGCAATTAATCCTATCGGAAAATAATTAACAACACCTTCTCTTTGGTCGGTATTGTTTATTCTGTTAAGAGCGAGATGCTGCGTGTTGTCTTTTTTACTTTCTTCGGATGCAATAGCAAAAGTATATGCCGATCGATCAATTTCGGCTAAAGCATATTTTAGAGGCTTGGCACTTTCTAAACTTAAAACTTCTGCTAATCTTTTTCTGTTTGCATAAATCTCATTAGAGATTTGTTTTAAAATATTATGCTTTTTTTGTGGGGCTATATTTTGTAATTCTTCTTTTACTGCTAAAGACTTAATAATCGCCTCTTCTAAAATAAATTGATCTGCTAAATAGGTTGTAGCTACTAAAGATTGGTTGAAAGGATTTTTCACTTCAAGAACCTGATTTGAGGTAATAAATTTGCCTGCTGAATAAATAAGATATTGATTCAATCTATTTAATTTTTAAGTTGAATTGTTTTTGAGCAGTAATTACAGCTTGATGTAATTTTTTCTCTAATAATTTTTTTGGAGGTAGAGCAGTTAAATATTCAGCTACTTTAATATTACTTTTTTCAAGTTGAAGTAGCTCAATATGTTCTTCTGATTTTTCGGCACACAAAATTAAACCAATTGGTGCATTTTCTCCTTCTCTAACTTCGTGCTTTTCAAGCCATCGTAAATATAATTCCATCTGCCCTTTATACGACGCTTTAAATTTCCCTAGTTTTAAATCTATTGCAATTAGTCGTTTAAGTCCTCTATGATAGAATAATAAATCAATCCTGAAATCTTCTGAGTCAATGATAATTCGTTTCTGTCTTGCAACAAATGCAAAGTCAGAACCTAACTCGATGATGAATTTTTGTAAGGAAGTTAATATGCAGCTTTCTAAATCTTTTTCGCTATAGGCATCTTTTAGGCCTAAAAAATCTAATAGATATGGATCTTTGAAAACTAATTCAGTATTTGTAACTACTTTATTGGATATATTTTTTTTAAGTTCTTGTTTAATTAGGGTTTTTGGTTTTTTTGAGATAGCTGTACGTTGAAATAACATGCTATTTATTCTTTCTCTAAGTTGTCTAACGCCCCAATTTTCTATATGTGTCATTTGTTCGTAAAATGAACGCTCTAAATCATCTTTGATAGTTAAAAATTCTATGATGTGACTCCAACTGAATTGTTGCGACAGTGTCGCAACTTTTTGAGTTGACTTATAATACTTAGCAAATACAAGCATTCTAGTTAACGAAGATTTCGTATATCCTTGACCATACTCATTAGTTAATTGTTGCGACAGTGTCGCAACAATTTGACTTCCGTATTCGGCACGTTTGTTTTTTAAAATCTCTTCTTGAATTCTTTTTCCTATGTGCCAGTTAAGTAATACTAAATTACTATTTATATTATACGCAACCTGAACTTTCGTTTTTTCAATTAAAGATTTTATATCTTTAAATAAGTTAGGCTTTACAACTTTAGGTTTTAAAGTGTTTTTTTGTTTTTTTATGGGTGCATTTTTTTTCATCTAAAAAATAAATTAGTTATTTGTAATTATTTTTTAGTCAACGCTTTAAATACATCTTCTAATTTTTGTTCTTCTTTATTCATTGTTAACACACTTAAATTGTGTTTTACCGCGTAGTTAAATAATTCTTTACGAACATCATTTTGTAAATCCGAAATTACTTTCCATGTTTTACCATCTATTAATATGGCATCTTCAACACCCGTAATTGATTTCAGTGTATTAACCGAAACCTCGTTATCAAACTCAACTGTAATAATTTGTTTAGTCGTGTTTTTTTGCAAAGTTTCAGTAGTATCGTTAGCTACAATTTCTCCTTTATTAATAATGATAACTCTATCGCAAACGGCTTCTACTTCCTGCATAATGTGTGTGCTTAGCATTACCGTTTTTTCTTTACCTAATTTTTTAATCAATTCACGAATTTCTTCTAACTGATTTGGATCTAATCCTGTTGTTGGCTCATCCATAATCAAAACCTTAGGATCATGAATCATGGCTTGCGCTAAACCAACACGCTGACGGTATCCTTTTGATAAAGCACCAATTTTTTTGTTTTGTTCTACTTGTAATCCAGTAGCTTCAATCATTTCCTTAACGCGTTCTTTGGTATTTTTAATTTTATATAAACCTCCAATAAATTCTAAAAATTCTTTCACATACATATCCAAATACAATGGATTATGTTCTGGTAAATAACCAATCTGCTTTCTTACCTCAATACTTTGGTTATTGGTATCAAAACCGCATACGCTAGCCGACCCTTCAGAAGGTGGAATGTAGCAAGTTAAAATTTTCATCATAGTACTTTTACCAGCACCATTCGGACCTAAAAAACCAACAATTTCATTTGTTCCAATTTCAAAAGATATATTATTTAGCGCTTTTTGAGTGCCGTATAGTTTTGTGATGTTATTTATTTTAATGGACATAGTAGTAGATTGTTATCTCAAAAATACTGATTTTTTATTAGATTTAATAGAACGCAGATAGCACTGATAGTTATGATTTGATAAGATTAAGCGGTTAATATTTGTTAAAAACAAAAATCATTTTTAAATCATAGTAAATCTGTGTTATCTGCGTTCTATTTATTAATTCATTATCTTTACGCCAATGACAGGCTTAGTTGTAAAATCTACTGGAAGTTGGTATGCTGTTCGCATTGATAGCGGAGAGGTAATAGAATGCCGTTTGAAAGGTAAAATTCGTTTGGATGACCGTAAAACAACCAATCCTGTAGCGGTTGGTGATATTGTAGATATTGATAGAGATAAAGACGGTAGTAATCAAATTACAGGAATTCACCCTCGTAAAAATTACATCATTCGTAAGTCCATCAATTTATCTAAACAAGCACATATTATTGCCAGTAATTTAGACCAGGCCGTTTTAGTAGCAACTTTGTTTGCACCTCGAACATCTTTAGGATTTATTGATCGGTTTTTAGTTACAGCAGAAGCCTATGAAATTCCAGCTAAAATTTTGTTTAATAAAAAAGATGTGTTGGACGAAGAGATGATAGAATTACAAAATGATATCATGAAATTATATACCGATATTGGTTATGAATGCTATTCTGTTTCTTCATTTGATAAACAAGATATTGAATTTATTAAAACATTGTTAAAAGATAAAACGACTTTAATTTCTGGTCACAGTGGAGTAGGGAAGAGTACTTTAGTCAATGCGATAGATACCAATTTGGATTTAAAAATCGGAGATATTTCAGAAGCACATTTAAAAGGAATGCACACCACCACTTTTGCCGAATTATTTCCTTTATCTTTTGGTGGTAATATCATTGATTCACCTGGTATAAAAGAATTGGGCTTAGTAGAAATGAAAAAAGAGGAAGTAGCACATTACTTTCCTGAAATGATGGCCCGAATGAACGGTTGTAAATTTAATAATTGCATACATGTGAATGAACCAGGCTGCATCATTTTAAAAGCAGTTGATACTGGTGAAATTTCTCAAGAACGTTACCAAAGTTATTTAGGCATACTAAATGGTGAGGAAATGGATTGGAAAGAGTGGGAAATTAGATAGAAAAATTAGTATTTAAAAACGAGACTGTCTCCTTGCTTGGGAGTGTAATCTAAACTGTGTCAAATTATTTTTTTTATATTTGACTATTAGATAGAAACATAAACAAGCTCTGCTGGCGAGCAACTTGCTAGGGATATATCTAATCGACGAAATAAATTTAGGAGCGTTGCTGTAAAGGT
>CAITNS010000066.1 GCA_903893815.1 uncultured Bacteroidota bacterium | reverse complement strand
GAACGAATTGAGAGTTTGTTCTTCATTATTATTGGTAGTGTCACACTTTTATTATCAGCTTTTTTTTTATTCATCATTAAATATTCCTTTTTTAAAGGAATGTCTATCCCTTTATTAATAATTGGTATCATTCAACTAACGGTTGGCATCAGTGTTTATAATCGTTCTTTGAAAGATATAAAAAGAGTAACCTATTTCTTAAATTATAATCCAGAAAAAATACAAATAGAAGAACTACCAAGAATGGAAAAAGTAATGAATAACTTTACAATCTATAAATGGATAGAAGTCATTCTCATTGTTGCCTCAATAATTTTGCTAATTATTTATTATTCTTCACCACAAACCTATTGGAAGGGTTTAGCCTTAGGCTTATTAATTCAAGCTAGCGTTATGCTAAGCTTAGATGTGTTAGCAGAAAAAAGAGGTAAAAATTATATGGAGAAGCTTCAAGAAATCCATAACGCATCATTTACTTCTCTGCTAAATAAATAGATGCTAACCCTAAGCCAACCGAACTAAAACTTGCTTTTTTATAACCCACTTTTTCGAGGATAGCTGTAAATCGTTCGTTATCAGGAAATGCCTTTATTGACTCAGGTAAATACGTATAAGCCCTAGTGTCTTTAGAAAATAGTCTTCCTAATGTTGGCGTGATATACTTAAAATGAAATTTATAAAATTGCTTAACAGGAAATTTTTGCGGAGAAGAAAATTCTAACACACATAATTGTCCGCCTGGTTTTAAAATACGTAACATATTAGTTAAACCCTTTTCAAGGTTCTCGAAATTTCTCACACCAAAACCTACAGTAATAGCATCCATACTATTGTCAGCTAAATCGCAGGTTTCTGCATCACCGTATTGCAAAGTAATAGTTTTGTCAAGGTTGAGCTTTTGTAATTTTTCTCTACCAAATTTCATCATACCTTCACTAATATCAATACCAATCACTTTTGTTGGATTGAGTTTCATCGCAGCAATAGCAAAATCTCCAGTGCCTGTAGCTACATCTAAAATATGTTTGGGTTGTTTATCAGTAATTAGTTTAATGCATTTTTTTCTCCAACCTTTATGAATACCAAGCGATAATAAGGAATTTAAAAAATCGTAACGAAAAGCAATGTTATCAAACATTTGAGCTACTTGCTCTTTTTTTGATTCGGTGTTATTGTATGGTGTAATTTGAGACATAGTACTGTTTTTATTTAACCGCAAAGTGCGCAAAGTTTTTTCGCAAAGAGAAAAATAAGTATTTGATAATTACAAACTCAGCGTTCTTTGCATTTACTCTGAGTTCTTTGCGGTTAAGACTTTACTTCACAAAATCCAACTTCAACGCTTCTTCTAATAACTGTTCTTTACTAACAGGTACTACGCCAATTTGTTCACACACTAAACCACCAGCTAAATTTGAAATGGCAGCCATCACAATTGGATTCACATGTAACGCCACTAATAAAGCCGCAACACTAATTACTGTGTCTCCTGCCCCACTCACATCGGCAATGCTACGAATATGCGCTGGCGTATGATGTTTTTCTGAACGAGAATTAATAATCACACCTTTTTCTGCCAAAGTTACTAAGGCAGTATCAAATTTTTGTTTTACACGGAAGCTACTGATAGCACGCTGTAACTCATTAATATTATCAGAGCTAATATCCATTTTTAAGCCTTCGCGTAACTCCTTCAAATTTGGTTTAAATAAGGTAACTCCTTTGTAGGCGTTAAAATTTTTTGTTTTAGGATCCACGCAGGTTGGAATTCCTTTACTCTTTGCCAACTCTACAACTTTACTAATTAACTTAGGCGTTATTAATCCTTTATTATAATCTTCAAATAAAATCACATCAATCTTATCATGTTGAATGATATAAGAAATCAAGGTGATTAGTTGCTGCGTTTCAGCTGGCGTTATATCTTCTTCAATTTCTTCATCAATTCGCAACAACTGATGATTATTTCCAATGACACGGGTTTTTTCGGTTGTAATTCTATCGCGTGATTTTAAAATGCCTTTCTGACTTAACTTCTGAGTTTTCAATAAATCCAAAAAGTTTTGTCCTTCATAATCAATACCAATTACGGAACATAAAATAGGATTTGCACCCATTGCCTGAATGTTCAAAGCTACATTAGCAGCTCCACCCAAACGTTTTTCTTTTTTGTTAACCGCAATAATTGGAACGGGTGCTTCGGGAGAAATACGATTTACTTTTCCCCACATGTAGCTATCAATCATCACATCGCCAATAATTAAAACGTTTAAATTGCTAAACGATTTAAATATCTCACGAATGTGTTCTTTTTTTACAGATAATTTTTTCATTTTATTGTTTCAAATTTTTAACCGCAGAGAATGCAAAGTTTTTTTTCGCAAAGTGCGCGGATGTCATAAATCTTAAATATATTATTTTAATTTTTCTATTGCCTCTTTCATTCTTTTTAAAGCTTCGGTTAACTTATCTTCTGAAGTTGCGTATGAAAAACGAATGTATTTATCGTCGCCAAATGCTGCACCAGGAACTAAAGCCACGTGAGCTATATCTAACAAAAACATAGATAAATCAGTTGCATTATTAATATTGTATTCATTATACTTTTTTCCAAATAACGCAGATACTTCAGGATATACATAAAATGCACCATCCGGTACATTGGTTTTAAATCCTGGAATATCTTTCATTAATTCTAACACCAAATTCCTACGCTTTAAAAAAGCATCACGCATATAATATGTGCTCTCTGCTGGCAATTCCATAGCTGCATGCATCGCCTTTTGAGTTATACTACATGTACCTGACGTAAATTGTCCTTGCATTTTATCGCAAGCTTGTGCAATCCATTTTGGAGCGGCCATAATTCCACCTCTCCAACCTGTCATGGCAAATCCTTTTGATACACCATTGATGGTAATCACTCTATCTTTAATATCTGGGAACTGAGCCATGCTTTCGTGACCACCAACAAAATTAATATGTTCGTAAATCTCATCACTCATGATGTATAATTCATCGTATTGTTTTACCACATCTGCAATCGCTCTTAACTCTTGTTTACTATACACTGAACCCGTAGGATTACAAGGTGTACTAAACATCATCATACGAGTTTTTGGTGTAATGTGTGCTTTTAATTCTTCAGCTGTAATTTTAAAATCGTTTTCAATAGTTGTATCAATAATAATTGGCACACCACCTGCTAATTTTAAAATCTCTAAATAACTTACCCAAAAAGGTGCAGGAATAATCACTTCATCTCCTGGGTTAATTAAACATAATACAGCATTTGCTATACTTTGCTTAGCACCTGATGATACCACAATGTCATCAGCCGTATAATCTAACCCATTATCTCTCTTAAACTTATGAGCAATTGCTTGTCGCAACTCAACATAACCGCTTACGTGTGTATAGTAAGTAAAGTCTTCGTTAATAGCTTTAATGGCAGCTTGCTTAATAACATCGGGAGTTTTAAAGTCGGGCTCTCCTAAACTCAAACTAATAATATCAATACCTTGCGCCTTTAGCTCGCGGCTTTTACGAGCCATCGCAATTGTTTGTGATTCTGAAATAAGATTTACTTTATCTGATAAATGTGCCATATGGTACGTTTTAAAATGCGTAACAAATCTAATAAATACTATAACAATTCAAACTTATTTTCGATTAAATTATCACGTGAAATGTTATAAACTTTGCTTGCCAAAAAACTATAAAATACTTACTTTCAGAAGGTATAATCGTTACATTTAGTAATTGAAATCATACATTATTTAATCATCAGATAAACGCTTTGAATATGAACTATTGGCTTATAAAATCAGAACCCTTTAAATATAGCTGGGACCAATTTAAAAAAGATAAACTCACTACCTGGGATGGTGTGAGAAACTATGCCGCTCGCAACAACTTAAGAGCCATGAAAAAAGGTGACTTAGCCTTATTTTACCATAGCAATGAAGGCTTGTGTATTGTTGGAATTGCTAAGGTTGTAAAAGAAGCTTTTCAAGATCCAACCACTAAAGAAGAGGCATGGGTAGCCGTTGATTTTGCACCATTTAAAGCATTAAAAACACCTGTAACCTTAGCTCAAATTAAAGAAGATGAATACTTAAAAGAAATGCAATTAGTTAAATTACAACGTTTATCCGTAGGAATTGTAAAACCTGAAGAATTTGATAGGGTTTGTATGCTAGGTGGATTATAGATTTAACCGCAGAGTACCCAAAGTCTTTTCGCAAAGAAAAAGAAAAAATTATACATAAATCAAATACAAGAATCATGAAATATATATTATCCATTTTAACCCTATTCATCTGTTTAACCATCACCGCTCAAAAAGGACCATTTCCTAAATTAGAAGGACATACCTTGGAGGGAACGGCAATTACGATTCCAATAGCAGACACTAAAAAATTTACCATTGTTGGTATTTGTTATAAACGCTCTGCAGAAGAAGATTTAAAAACATGGATTCAACCGATGTACGACATTTTTGTAGCTAAACCAAAAGGCACAGATTATTTTGATGTAGCCAGTTACTTTGATGTAAACTATTATTTCATTCCATTAATTAGTGGATTTAAAAAAGCCGCAGCAGATTTTAAAGCAGCAACACAAAAAGATTTATGGGGTAATGTAATTGATTGCGATACCGACATCAAATTATTAAAAGACCAACTAAAACCTGGTGATGATGGTGTTCCTTATTTTTATGTGATAGACCTTAATGGTAAAATAGTAGAAGTAGTTTCAGGAAAATATACAGAAGGTAAAATGGATAAGATACAAGAAGCGATTGATTAAACGTCCATCTTCTTTTTAAACTTGTAGCAAAAACCTACATTCAACATATTGATTCGGTAACCAACTCCGCCTTCTAAATAAAATCCGACATTTTTAAATGCGTAATATTAAAGGGTTCAGGAACAAGATTAGTGATGGAAAGATTTATTGAAAAGAATAACTTACCTGTACATAAAAAAATGGAGCTAACATCCAATGAAGCAGTAAAACAAGCTGTAATTGCCGGTTTAGGATATTCAATTATGCCACTAATTGGTTTAAAAAACGAACTCACACAAAAAGAATTGCAAATAATTCCGATAAAAAATTTCCCAATAAAATCGATGTGGCACTTAATATGGATGAAAAACAAAAACCATTCTCCTGTTGCAAGTGCTTTTTTAAATTATTTAAAGAAAGAAAAAGCCAACATTATAAATGAAAATTTTAGTTGGTGCGAAAAATATTAAAATTACAACTGGTAATTCAACGTTCCCTTTAAATACACAATAGAAATACTTGTTTTAATAAATTTATATTTATACTCTGCAAACTTTAATTCAGATTCAAGCCATTTGTTTTCTCGTGCATTCAAAATAAACAATGAACTTTCTCCATTATTAAACTTTAACTTTTCAGCTTCAACTAATAGCCTATTGTATTTTACTGATCGTTCTGCATTTTGCAATTGCTCAGATAAAATAGCAATGGTTTGCTTTAATGTATTTAACTTGAAATCCAATTCGTTTGTTTTATTAGCCAATTCAAATGAGTTACTTTGAAAATTAACTTTCGCCATTTTATATTCATTTCTAGACCTACGAAGCAGCAAAGGGAAAGATAAATCCACTCCCCATTTATAATTATTTTGTGTGTATACTGGACTAAAAGAATTTGGGTTATATGATAACAAATTATAATTGACATTTAATTTCGGCTTAATCATTTCTTTCTTCAAGCGTGCGTCAATGCCTAATACTTTTTGAAATGAATTATATTTGTCAATAACAGGATTAGAAGTTGAGTCTTGATACAACTGCTTAATAATACCATTCTTTGCCTTCTCAAAATATAAATCCAAACTATCCAAAGGTTGATAAAGCTCATTAGCTGAAGGAGCGTTTGTTTGCCAATTATACATTGCCAATTCATTGTTTTGCTTTTGAATTTCAATTTTAGCAGACTGAAAATCTAACAAACGCGATTGATACAAAATAGCAGCTTCCACAGTATCCATAGCAGCTCGCTCTCCAACATTAGCCAATGATTCTATGCCAATTAATCTTAGCTTTGCTAAGTCCATGAAATAGTTATTTAAAGCCAATTGCTTTAAACTAAACAGCCAATCAAAATATTGCAACGAAGATTCATACAATAAATTATTTAACTGAATATTTTTTTCGGCAGAATAATAATTAATGTATTCTTTTGATTTTAATAAATCAGCCCTCCTATAATCAATAAACATACCCTGCAATAAACCAACCTCTAGACCAACATAAGGCAAGCCATAGGACGAAGTATATTGCTCTGGATTAATGTTTTGACCTACTCCATATTCATATCCAACTTTTAAATTTTGCGCAGTGAATAAAGGAACTTTTAAACCGCTATTTAAAATGCTATAATAATTTGAGCCATTAAAGTTTTTATTTTCATAAGTACCGCTAACAAAAGGATCAAAATTTCCTTTACTCGCTTTATATTGCAATTCTCCATATTGCTTAATATTATCAGCACGTTTTGAAATAGGATTGTTTTCCAATACATTTTTTAAATAAGCATCGTAGCTCAAAAGAACAGTCGTTTGAGAAAAGCAATTAAAAAATAAAAATCCAAAAACAATAATTAATACTTTAATTTTACTTTTTCTCATCTTGCTTTTTTTCTTTTTTTTCTTCGCCATTTTTTATGTAAAAATCTGGAGGAAATCCATTTAATTTTCGCCAAATCTCATAAATAACAGGTACGTTATTCAACAATGCGAAGCCCTCAACCCCACTTCCTATCTGAATAGCATCAGGCCATCGTTTACCAGTATTTTTAACTAAAATACGAAATTTACCATTGTCAGAAATCGCCTTATCAAAAGCAACAATTTCTGATTGATAGGTTCCAAAACTAATTCCAGGCCAACCAGAAAAAACAAATGCTGGCCATCCATCAAAAGTTAACTGAACATTTTGCCCTTTTTGAATTAATGGTAAATCAATAGGATTAATATAAAGTTCTACTGCTTGTTCAGCTTGCTTAGGTACAATTGAACATAAAGCGGCTCCTTCTTTTACAATTTCACCAATTCCCAAAACATAGGCTTTAGTTATGTAACCATCTTGTGGCGCAAGCACGTAATAATATTCTTTTCGCATACTATAATTGGCTAGTTGACCTTGCAATTTAGTTAAAGAACCTTCGCCTTCGTATAAAGAGGATAAAGCAGAAAACTTATCAGATTCAGCCTTCATTATTTTTTCTTGATAATCTTGTTGCACTGAATTCAACTCAATTTCTGAATTTAATAATTCGTTTTTAGTTGACATAAACTTATTTTCGGCAGATGTTTTCTTAGCCAAGGCATCTTGCACTTTAATTCGTCTATTTTCCAAATCTGTTTTTGAAATCACACCTTTAACTAATAATTCTTCGAAACGCTGTAATTGTTCTTCTGCAACTTTATAGTTATTGTATGAAGTTTGTGCTTCTATACTATCCGTTCTAACTTTTATTTTTGCTTGCACAAGTTTATTACGAGTTTGCTCCATTTTTAGTAGCAAATTTTTATTCAAGGCATCGATTTGATAATTTACTGAATTTACTTTTTTCTCATAAGACTCTAAAGTAGTTTCCTTAGCCTTAATTTGTTGTTCAGAACGGCTAATCAATAGAGGATCCATATATTCATCCTTTATCTCAGAAATAAAGGCAATGGTATCATTCTTTTTAACGAAATCTCCTTCGCTTATAAACCAGTTTTCAACTCTACCCGCTATACGAGAAGTAATTGTTTGAGGTCTACCTTCAGGATTTAATGTTGTAACCTTGCCTTTTGATTCAACACTTTGAGTCCAAGGCATAAATAAAACTATAAAACCTGTTATAAAAAATGCACTTAATGAATATTTAATGGCTTTAGAATAGGAGCGTTTATAGATATTAGAAACGCCTTCAAGCTCTACAACTTGAGTATTTAAAAACGAAAACTCTTCTTTTTCACCAAATATTTTTTCAATTTTATATAAAGCCGTAATGATATCATAACAAGTACTTAAACTACTTACCAATTTCTCAACAGAATTAATCACTAAAAAAATAATGATTTCCGATGCTACAAACTGGCCAATATTTAAGTCTCCTCTTTGAACTAAAAAAGCACCAAAAAACAATAAAATTCCAACAAAAATAACTTTAAACAATATAATGCCTTTAAACTGTTTTTCAAGAACAGAAAAATGACTTTTTCTATTAATGATATAATCGTTTAAAATAAAATCCGAATGTTCCATAAAATTTTCACTCTTTGTGTCATTTGAAGATGCTCTTTTTTGAAACCATTCAATTAAATTATACTTTTCATTAGAAGTTTTTAGATTAGTTTCAATTCCTTTTTTACCATAATAAGCAATAATAAAATAAAAAGAAAACCCAATTATTATTGTGAAAAACATAAACCAAGGACTGTACAAAGGCAATAATAATACACCAAAAAATATACTGATTAAAGAAAAAGAAAAATCAAGTAATATTTTACTGATTCCTTTCTGTAAAGTAACTACTTCAAAATATTTATTTAGTTTAAATAAAATATCCTCTGTATTTGTATTATTATTTAAATACAAACTAATTCGAGTTGCTAAATTTCCAAATATTTTTTGATGTAGGGTTTCATTAATACGCATTTGCCAAATTTGAAAATAACCAACAAATATGGTTGCTACAATTGTAATGGAACAAAGCAAAATAAGTGATGCGGAAAAACTACCAGCCATAATATAGGTTACAACCCCTTGTATACCAACAGGAATAGCGATATACATGATACCTTGTAAAAAGGCTAAAGTATATACTTTACTTAAAATTGTCTTTTCATTACTCAGCCAGGTAAATAATAATTTAGCTTTTTTCTTTTCCATATTACAAATATATCAACAAAAATAACAAAAAAATGAATACAAATAATAGTATTACTATTATTCATTTGCAAATATTAAATATTTAACATACTTTTACTATCAAATCAACTTTAATGGAATTAGACATTAGAATAAAAATGAATGAAAAGCTATTTCTTCGAAACCCCGAAGAATCAGTTTTAGGTAAGAAGATGGTGAAACATGGCTTGATTTTAATTAACAAATTGGGCTTTGAAGAGTTTACCTTTAAAAAACTATCCATTGAAATTTCAACGACAGAAGCCAGTATTTATCGCTATTTTGAAAACAAACACAAGTTTTTAATTTACTTAATTAATTGGTATTGGAGCTATTTAGAATATAAAACCATTTTTAGGTTAAATAATATTACTAACACCGAAATTAAATTAAGAACTATCATAAAACTTTTAGTAGAAGAGCCACCAATAAAACACATTGAATCAGATTTTATTACTGAAAACGAAGCTTACAAATTAATGATGTGGGAAGGCTCAAAAGCCTATTTAACTCGTAATGTAAGTAAAGATAATAAAGACCGATTATTTAAGCCTTATAAAGATTTATGTGAACGTATTTCTTTAATTATAAAAGAACACAATCCTAAATACAAGTTTGCGCATTCAATGGCAAGCACACTCATAGAAATGGCACACTCTCAAAAGTTTTTCATGCAAAACCTTCCTGCACTCACTGATTGCACAAAAGATGATGGAGATAAAAAAATAATTATATTTTTAGAGTCATTATTGTTTTCATCCATCAATTCTAAATAAAAAAACCTAGCTGGAGCACTAATCCAACTAGGTTTCCCAAACAAAACAAAACACAAGCCTTAATGATTTTTTTGCTTCATAAAAGCAATAAATAAAAACACAGCTAAACCAAATACAAATACAACCGATATAGCAAAACTCGGATTTACAGAAGAGACTATGCTTACTAATTTATTTTGAGAAAAAACAGGAGAAGAAATCGCTAACAAAATCAAACAAACTAAAATGCTTGTTCTGGTATTTTTTTGGTTTGAATTTGAAGTTTTCATAACGTATGATTTTAAAAGGTTTGATTGTTATCGTATTCTAAACAATTATACCGCCACAAATGCCAAAGGTTATTGCCAATTGGTAACTGGTTGGCTTTTACCAATAAGTGGTAGCTTTCATTAAAATTTCGGTAAATAAAAAGCCTGTCAGAATTAAATTCTGACAGGCTTTTAGATAAATAACTATCTCATATCGCTAAACTTCGTCTTCTCCCCCAAGTTCTAACAATTTAATATCGCCAATAGCATTACCTGCTATGCCTTTTACAGAGCCATAGAAGTTAGTGGTATTAAGTAATACTTTCTCTAATTGTTTTTCGCGCTCTTTCCATATCTTTTGCATGGCATTTTTTTCTTTTTGTATGCCGTATTGCAACTCAGTGAATCCTTCAACAATCGCTTCTATTTGTTGTCTAAATTCGGTTCCTGTTAAATAAGAATATAAGAGACTCATTTTATCACCTTTATTTTCTTGACTTGCTTGGGCCGCGTGAACTTTAATTAAACTATCGCGCAACACAAACGCTAGTGATTTTATTTCAGTATAGTTACAAATCCACACGCCATCTTTCATTCCAAAACGCTCCATATCTTTTGGCATGGTCTCAGTAACAATTACTGCGATATCGGCTTGCGAGGAACGCATATCATGTTTTAACTTATCAATCCAGTCGCCGCCAAAAGCTTTGGTATTTTTACTTTCATAAATAATTTTCCCACAAACCTGACCTAATGGATTTCGCACTGTGTGAATAGCATCTGCTCCTTTCACACCCTTCCCTACTTCATCAATCGAATCGAATGGAAAAGTGCTTCTTAATAATTCTTCTAAAATTAACTCTTGTACTTCGCCTTGCATTTGCATCGAACCTTGTCCTTGCTTTCGCACCATCTCTTCAGTTAACTTCTTTTGGTCTTCGAGTTGTTTTTTTAATTCCATCATTTGTAGTTGATGATCTTTTTCTTTGATGGAATTTTTTTCTAATTCTTGTTTTTTAATCTGTTCAGACAACAATTCTCTTTCGGCTTGAAGCTTTTGTTGAAGCGTTAATTCAAACTGCGCTTCTTTTTCTTGTAACTCTTTTGCCTTTAATAAAAACTGCAATTCCTTTGCCTGACTGTCTTTTAATTTAGTTTCTTTTTCAGAAAGTTCTTTGTTCAGCATTTCCATTTGCAATTGCATTTCGGAAGCCGCCTTTTTAATAGCCTCTTGCTCTAATGCACCTTTTTGCAATTTTACTTTTTCAGCAATAATTTTTTCTTGTTCTTCCTGTTGCTTTTTTAATTGCTCTAATTGCAATTCGTATTGTTTTTCTTTGTCTGCTAAATCTTTCTGATCTTTATTGAAACGCTCAACATAGCGCGCTTTTATTTTAGCTTCTATTTCAGAAGATATAGCATCCCCTAACTGAAATTCAGTTTTGCAATTAGGACATTTTACTGTGGATGAATTACTCATTTTGTATTATTTGGATTTGCCAAAAGGCAATCATCTATATTAATTCGTTTAATTTTTTGGATAGAACTTTCATTCCCTCTACAGCCGTAGCTTTAATAATAGTCAGGTTTTTAATATAATCTAAGTTGAAATCTCCTGGATCTACCAAAAACTTAGGAATATGCCCTTCAATCACATTGATTAAATTAGCTGCGGGATAGACATTTAAGGAAGTTCCTATGGTAATAAATATATCAGCTTTTTCTGCTAATTCGGACGCTTTATCCATTTCTGGAACCGCCTCTCCAAACCAAACAATATGTGGTCTTAACTGAGATCCTATTTCACACACATCTCCTTTTTTTATTTCCCAGTGTTTTAATTCGTAAACTAAATCCTGCCTCACCGAACTTCTACTTTTCATGATTTCACCATGCAAATGCAACACTTTTTTACTGCCCGCTCTTTCGTGCAAATCATCAATATTTTGAGTAATAACTTGTACATCAAAATGCTTTTGTAATTCAGCTACAAAAAAATGAGCTTCGTTAGGCTGAGCGTTCATTACCTGTTTGCGGCGCTGGTTATAGAAATCAAGCACTAAAGGTTGATTCTTTATCCAGGCTTCAAACGTAGCAACATCCTCAATTTTATATTCTTCCCACAAGCCACCAGTGTCCCTAAAAGTTTTAATACCACTTTCGGCACTCATTCCAGCTCCACTAAAAACAACTATCTTTTTTTTCTTCATTAACGGGATAAAAATAAACTTTAAACAAACTACAAACAAGTGTAAATTATAGTTTAGCTTATCCTAAATTTACAAAAAAAACAACCCACTATGAAATTTTTTATTGATACAGCAAATTTAGCACAAATTAAAGAAGCACAAGACCTTGGCGTATTGGATGGCGTAACGACTAACCCATCGTTAATGGCTAAAGAAGGCATTAAAGGACAAGATAATATCCTAAAACACTACGTGGATATTTGTAATATTACTACTGGCGACGTAAGCGCTGAGGTAATTTCGACAGATTTTGAAGGAATGGTAAGAGAAGGCGAAATGTTAGCAGATTTACACCCTCGTATTGTTGTTAAAATCCCAATGATTAAAGAAGGCGTAAAAGCTATAAAATACTTTGCTGATAAAGGCATTAAAACTAATTGTACGTTGGTTTTTTCTGCGGGACAAGCATTATTAGCGGCTAAAGCTGGTGCAACTTATGTATCTCCATTTGTTGGTCGTTTAGACGATATTAGCCAAGATGGCATGGATTTAATTGATGATATTAGAACAATTTATGATAACTATGGCTACGAAACTGAGATTTTAGCGGCTTCTGTTCGTCACCCAATGCATATTATACAATGTGCTAAAATTGGTGCTGATGTGATTACAGCTCCATTAAGTGCTATTGCAGCTTTATTAAATCATCCTTTAACGGATAAAGGTTTAGCTCAATTTTTAGCGGATGCTAAGAAATAATTTGAATTAATTTTATGAGAAGCCTCTACAGATAATGTAGGGGCTTTTTTTTAAAGTTTATAAGACACTACTTTCTTAGTCTCAAAAAACTCCTCGTCAAAGTAATTTTTCAAATCATAAAAAACAGCCTTATCATAATGTTTACCAAATTCTTCGCGTAGGTCTCCACCTTTTAGATAAAGAATACCATTTGGCAAATCGTTAAAATTTTCTTTCAATATTTTCTTTGAAATCCAGTTATAAAATTCAGGAAAAGCGGTTACGGCGCGACTTACAATAAAATGATATTTATCGTTAATTTTTTCAGCTCGTTCGTGTTCAGCAGTTAAATTAGTCAAACCAATACCTGCTGCTACTTCGGTTACGACTTTAATTTTTTTACCAATAGAATCAACTAAGTGAAAAGTTGATTCGGGAAATAAAATAGCTAAAGGAATTCCAGGAAATCCGCCGCCACAACCAACATCCAATATTTTAGTGCCTGGTTTAAATTGCATGACTTTAGCAATTCCTAATGAATGTAACACATGATGTTCGTAAAGTTCATCACTATCCTTACGGGAAATAACATTAATTTGAGCGTTCCAATGTATATACAAATCATACAATTTCTCAAATTGCTGTTTTTGATAAGCTGTAATCTCTGGGAAATATTTTAGGATGATGTCGGGCTTCAAAATTTTATGGAACGCTGATATTGCGGATTAATTAAGATTAATATGATTTTTAATTAGATAAGTGAAATATTATATTTTTATTATCATAACGCATCATAACAATCTGTGTCATCTGCGTTCTATTAATATTACATTCTATTTTCCTGATTTTTTAAAATATTATACAAAAAGTCTCGTGCTCTAAATAACTGTGCTTTTACTGTACCTACTGGCAAGTCTAACTTAACCGCAATTTCTTCATAACTTAATTCTTCGTAGTAACGCATCTTCACCAACTCTTTGTAACGAGGTTTTAATTTATCTACTACATCACGCAACATCTCTACCTTTTGTTTTTTTATAATATGTTCTTCTGGGTCGAGTGTTTGAGATTTAATGTTTTTAGAGAACTCTTGTCCTTCATCATTTTCCATTTTAGTATCTAACGATAAAGCAGAATTCTTTTTCTTATTCCTTAAAAAATCAATAGCATTATTACTAGCAATTTTAAATAACCATGTACTAAAGGCGTATGTTGGCGTGTATTGTTCTAATCGCTTAAATGCACGTCCAAATGCTTCAATAGTTAAATCTTCAGCATCATCTTTATTGTTACACATGCGTAACATGGTAAAATAAACCGATTCGCGATAACGATGCAATAACTCTGCATAGGCTTTTTGATCACCTTTATGCAAAGCTAACTGAATGAGTTTATAATCATAAACTGCCTTTGTTGTTAGTTTATCCGATGGGTCTAACTCTTCCATTTATTTGGTTTATGAAACATTTTACTAATATGAAATATTGGGTACACCGTTAATAATACAATTTCGTAAAAAAATGATAAAGCCCACAAATCTTTCTCGTTTAGTTTCTCCGACGCTTTTTTAAAGATAATCATTTGTATGCATATTTTCAACACCAAACCAACTAAAGCAGCTAACATAGTTGTTTTAAATAAAAACAAACTCAAAAACAGAAAATGAAAGGTATATTGAGACATATAGCCTAAGGTAATTTTTGTTTTACTACTTGAATTATAATGAGGAGCCGTTGTTAAATGTCTTTGTTTTTGACGTTTCCAGTCGCTAAAGTTAGTTTTTGCTAAGGAATAAGTGATGGCATCATGCGACACCGCCACGTTCGTATTTTCATTGTTACAAGCTTGATTGATAAATAAATCATCGTCGCCAGATGTAATATGATAATGTTTTGAAAAGCCTTTTTGTTTGTAGAATAAATCTTTTTTATAGGCTAAATTTCTTCCCACTCCCATATATGCTTTGCCTTTGATGGCAGCAGATAAATAGTTAAGAGCAATTAAAAAGGTATCGAAACGAATTATTTTATTTAAGAAACCTGCTTCTTTTTTGTATGCTCCATAACCTAAAACAATCTCTCTTTTATTAACGAAACCGGAGCTCATTTCCTTTAACCAATTTTCGTTGGCAGGAAAGCAATCTGCATCGGTAAATAATAAGTTTTCGTATTTAGCACCTTTAATACCAACCATTACAGCAAACTTTTTACCATGTTTATAGTAATCGTCTTCTTTAATAGTAACCTTTTTAAGGTTAGGAAAAATCTTTGCAAATTCGTCAATTACATTTTCTGTACTGTCAATAGAGCAGTCGTTTACCACTACCACTTCAAAATCAGGATAATCCTGAACTAAAACTTTTGGCAGAAATTCGGTTAAATTATCATCTTCGTTACGAGCACAAATAATAATTGAAACGGGCTCAGAAGAACGAGTTGGTTCTAATGAATTGGTTTTTAAATTAGCCAATGGCAAAACATTAACCACGTAATGAATTACAATGCCAATCAACGACACAAAAAAGGTAACTAACAAGAGTTCGTCTACCCCTATTTCAACAAAATCAGGAAAATACATGTAGCAAAAATACCATGCTAATGGCATGATAAATCGGTTATCTTTGCTTTTATTAAACAAAGAAATTAACAATGCTAGCAGAGATAAAAGCCGTTATTTTTGACATGGATGGAGTTATTATCGACTCTGAACCACTATGGCGCAGAGCCATGATACAAAGTTTTACCGAAATTGGCATTCCTTTTAGCGATGAACATTGTCGAATTACCACTGGATTGCGCTTTAAAGAAGTGGCTGAATTTTGGTTTACTAAACATGGAATAACTCATATTTCGGTTGATGAATTTGATGAATTGGTTATTAATCGTCTATGTGATTTAATTAGCAAAGAAGGCAAAACCATGAAAGGTGTTTTAGAAGCTTTAATTTTTTTTAAAGCAAAAGGCTTAAAAATTGGTATTGGAACCTCATCCAACGAACGTTTAATGAATACTGTTGTTGATGTATTGAATATCAGACCTTATTTTAATGAATTGTGCTCGGCTGAACATATGCAATATGGTAAACCACATCCCCAAGTATATTTAACTTGTGCCGAAAAACTTGGCGTAGATTCTTTACATTGCTTAGTGATTGAAGATTCCGTTAATGGTATTATTGCTGGTAAGGCCGCTCAAATGAAAGTATTAGCCATACCTGAAGAGCTTAACTATAACAATCCTAAGTTTGCTATTGCAGATTATAGTGTAAAGTCGTTGTTGGAGATTGCTCAATAAGCTATTCCATACAAGCTCTTAAAAACTCATTCATTGGAAACATGGCTTTAAAAACTTTAGCAGCATATGCTGGGAAGTTTTTATCCATGACTTCGCTATCTTTTAAAGGATGCATAACAATAAAATGCTTGTGCTGTAATAAATTTAATTCTGGATGATCTTTTGGATAACCTTTAGGGGCAGTTTTTAATTTATCGTCTTGCGACAATTCTTTGAAATACGTTTTAAAATCTTTCGCATTCAAAATCTTTTTAAAGTCTGCTGTATTGTAATCAATTTCTTGTCTTAGTTTGGCTAATAAATCTGGTGGCGGCATATAACAACCTCCTGCTAAAAAACATTTTCCTGGTTCGATGTGTAGATAATAACCAGCCCCCATTTCTTTTTTTCCTCCTGGGTTAATACTTGCACCCATATTTAATTTGTATGGTGATTTATCCTTACTAAAACGAATATCTTTATTTATTCTGAACAAACACTTTTTCGCTTCTAAACCTGCTAATTTCGGATCAAAAGCAACCGATTTATCAATTACTTTTTTTACAACTTCGGTAAACTCTTCTTTAGCGGTTTCGTATGTTTTACGATTAACATCAAACCACTCTTTATTATTATTTTTAGGTAATTGTTTTAAAAATTTAAAGGTTGTTTCCATACTATGATTGATTGGTCTTTTTTTCTTTAAAATAATCCATTAGTAAAACCGTACTCAGTAATAAACTCAAACAATAAAATACATCCTCTAACGGGATAGTAAACAAACGAATCGCCATATTTTCTTCGTCATTATAAGTAACTATTGGTAAAGCCGTTAAAATACCGTTACAAATTAAAAAAGGAATTAAGGATACAAAATAGGCTAAATAAAAACGCCCTAAATTTCTAAATCTGTAGGGGAAAGTGACAAATAAAACTAAAGCTAAACAAATACCAGCATTAACAATAGTATAGGTTTTATTATAAAATAAAATGCATGCAATTAAACTAATTATAGAAATTAAAATGCTTATTCTTTTACCACAAGTTCCAAGCACATCACGTTTCACATAAGCGTTAAACACTTCATAAATAAACACACAAGAATATGGCACGCATACAAAAAACAATACTTCCTCAATAGGAAGATTAAATACGTTTATTCCAGTAATATATTTTGGATTAAAGCCCCAAACTCCTTGTGCAGTAAATAACACATCCCACAAAATAAAAAAAGCTCCTGAAATAACCATGGCAGGAAACAAATATTTCCATAGTTTATAAAATGCTACTTTTTTATCAAAGCTTAAAGCTAAGGGAAATAAAACACTAGCAATATCAAGCACTAAATACGTGTAATGTGAGTTCATGAAATATTAATTGCCTTAAAGATACAATTAACTGTTTATTAAAACATTTTGTTGATTAGAAGATTTTTCTTTGAAATAATGAAAAGGAACAATTAACATTCCAAAATTTTCGCTATCAACCTTATTTATATGTTTATGATGTATTTTGTGAGCCCGTTTAATACCTTTTACATACCAATTTTCTGATTTACTAAACCATTTAAAGCGCTGATGAATAACAACATCATGAACCATAAAATAAGCAATTCCATATAATAAAATGCCTATGCCAATATAAAACTTAAAGTCAAATCCATTCATAGCGCCAAACATAATTGCTAACCAACTTGGCAAAGCAAAAATTAAAAAGAAAATATCGTTTTTTTCAAAAAAAGATTCATTGCTATGATCATGATGATCTTTATGAAAATGCCACATACCTCCATGCATAATGTATTTATGGGTAAACCAAGCCATGAATTCCATAGCCAAAAATGCTGCAATAATGATTAATACATTTAGTACCATAGCCAAATAACAATCTAAGTTTTGATTTGTTTAAACAAAAAAATAAAGGGCCGAAAAAAAGACTAATTGTATAAAATACAACGCCTTAGCAGTTAAATTTGGTTTTTGAGCCAAATGTTTTTGCACAAGTAAATTTAACAAAAAAGCAATCACAAACCAAGCAATATAATTTTGAATAGGGATAATATTCGATTTCCAATACCAAAAATCAAACTTTGATGCGTTTTGTTCTATAAAAAAATCCAGCCCAACCATCAAAGCGGCTCCAAAAAAAGCATTTACAATTGTATTTTTAAATTTAGATAACTGAGAAGTACAATACAATAACATACTCCAATTAATCCCAATTAATAAAGGCGCCGACAGCCATTTATAACCCAAAGATTGTCCGTAATGATACGACCCGAAAATGAGTTCAGTTTTCACTCCTAAAACCTCCACAAAAAAACCCAACACTGTAACTAAACATAAAGCTCCGTAAAATTTCCATTTTGTTTGTTGGCTCATTAAAACTATCAAACCAAATGATAACAATAAATTAATAGGGCTTAAAGACCTAAAGTATGCAGGATTTATGATGAAGCCAACAAAACCAACGATGTGAAAAACAACTATAATAAATATTGGAATATTTTTTTTGATAAAAGTCATTATTTGCATTAGCAAAATCAGCTCAAATATAAGAAAAATCAAAAAACAATTAGCGCTTATTGCTTATATTTGGTAACTAAAATAGTTGGTTGAATTTTATGATAAAAAAAACAAAAATCCCGCACATTAACAGAGAAATAAGTTGGCTTTCGTTTAATGAACGTGTTCTTCAAGAAGCATCTGATCCTTCTACTCCACTTATTGAACGTCTTAAATTTTTGGGAATTTTCAGTAATAATCGAGATGAGTTTTATCGTGTTCGCGTTGCCACTATTAATCGTTTAACTAAGCTTGGAAAAAAGGCTATCGACATTTATGGTGACGATCCAAAAGAATTACTACAAAAATTACAACGAAAAGTAATTGAACAACAACAAAATTTCGAGGAAATTTATCAAGAATTGTTGCATGAATTAGCAAAACAAAATGTTTTTATCATCAATGAAAAGCAATTAAACCAAAATCAACAACAGTATGTAAAGGACTATTTTCACAATCAGGTAGAAACCAATTTGTTTCCAATCATGGTTGACGAAAACAAGCCTTTTCCATATATGAAAGATAAATCGGGATATTTATTTGTTCGTTTAATCTCTACCGTTCAAAAACAAAAAAACAAATATGCTTTAATCGAAATTCCTTCTCGCACAACAAGTCGTTTTATTATTTTACCTCAAGAAAAAAATAAAAAATACATTATTCTTTTAGATGATGTCATTAGATATAACGTTCATGAAATGTTTTCGGTATTTGGCTACATAACAAAAGAAGCCATCAATATTAAACTAACCCGTGATGCTGAATTAGATATTGACCAAGATGTTAGTAAAAGTATGTTGGAAAAAATATCAAAAGGAGTTAAAGATAGAAAGAAAGGTCAGCCAGTTCGTTTTGTATACGACAGCACCATGAGTAAGGAAATGCTAGCCTTTATTATGAAAAAACTAGGGATGGATAAAAAAGATAACGCTATTCCTGGAGGTCGTTACCACAACTTTAAAGATTTTATTGGTTTCCCAAATATTGGCGAAAAAAAATTAATGTATGAGCATCCTCGTCCGTTAAATCATAAGTACTTATATCATATCAATACAAGTATTTTAAATGTGATCAAACAAAAAGATATTTTATTACACTATCCTTATCACACTTACGATCACACCATTACATTATTAAGAGAAGCCTCTATTGACCCAACCGTTGAGTCCATTAAAATCACTTTATATCGTGTAGCTGATTCTTCTAAAATTGCAAATGCCTTGGTAAACGCTATTAAAAACGGAAAAAAAGTTACCGTATTAGTTGAATTGCAAGCTCGTTTTGATGAAGAAAATAATATTTATTGGGCTAATAAACTTCAAGAAGAAGGTGCTACCGTTATTTATGGTGTACCAGGATTAAAGGTTCATAGTAAACTATTTTTAATTACGACTCGCGTGAGAGGTAAAGAAGTTAAATACGCTCATATAGGTACGGGTAATTTTAATGAGAAAACAGCTCGCATCTACACTGACTTTAGTTTACTCACCGCCGATAAAAACATAACTGATGAAATTTCGAGTGTGTTTGATTTTTACGCAAACAATTTTAAAACGGGTGTTTACAAGCATTTGGCAGTTGCACCATTCTTTATGCGTCAAACTTTTGTGAATTTAATTGATAAAGAAATCACAAACGCTAAGGCTGGTAAAAAAGCGTTCATGATTTTAAAAATGAACAGCCTAGTAGATAAAGATATGATTGAAAAATTATATGAAGCATCACAAGCAGGCGTTCAAATTACATTGATTGTTAGAGGAATTTGCTCGTTAGTAACGGAAATTGCTGGTTATAGCGACAATATTAAAGCTTACAGTATTGTAGATAAATACTTAGAACATGCACGTGTATTTATTTTTGCAAATGGTGGTAACGAAAAAATTTATATTACCTCAGCCGATTGGATGAGCCGTAACTTAGATAGCAGAAGCGAGGTTGCTGTTCCTATTTTGGATGCAGATGTAAAAAAACAAATTAAAGATATTATCAATATTCAAATTTCCGGAAACACCAAGGTTAGAATTTTAGATAGATTACAACAAAACCTATACAAAAAAGCAAAGCCTGGAGAACGTAAAATTCGGGTTCAAGATGAAATTTATAATTATCTTAAAAAAGATAAAGAATTATATTTGAATACTAAACCTGTTACTAAAGCCCTATCTAAAATATGATTTTTGCAGCCGTTGATATTGGAAGTAACGCCATGCGTTTATTATTCTGCAGAGCCTATGAAGTAAATGGGAAACCGCACTTTAGTAAAGAGGAGTTAATTCGTTTGCCCATCCGGTTGGGTGAAGATGTGTTTTTAGATGGAAAAATTTCTGATAAAAAAGCAGAAAAATTAATTACAGCCATGCGTGGCTTTAAAGAATTGATTAAAGTTTATGAAGTAGATGGCTACAGAGCTGTTGCTACTAGTGCTATGCGTGACGCAAGTAATAGCGGAGAAATTATTGCTCGCATAAAAAAAGAGTCAGGTTTAGAAGTAGAGATTATTGATGGAAAACTAGAAGCTCAATTAGTATTTTCAAATCATATTGAAGAACTATTAAACCCTAAACACTCTTATTTATATATAGATGTGGGTGGAGGTAGCACAGAACTGACGCTTTACAGTAATCATAAAGTTATTGCCGCTAAATCCTTTAATATTGGAACTGTTAGAATGCTTTTAAATAAAGTAGAAAAAGATGAATGGGAATTAATGAAAGATTGGATCAAAAAATCCACATACAGCTATAGTCCTTTACACGCCATTGGTTCAGGGGGAAATATCAATAAGATATTTAAAATGACCAAAAAAGAAAATAAAAATTTAAGTTATAATAAATTAAAAGGCATTCATGATATGCTTAATTCATACACATATGAAGAAAGGATTGATTTGTTTGGTTTAAAACCTGATAGAGCTGATGTTATTGTTCATGCTGCAAAAATATATACAACAATTATGAAAGTTGCTGAGATTGAAGATATTTTCATTCCTCAAATCGGTTTATCAGATGGTATTGTGCATGATTTGTATGATAAAATGAAAAAGAAATAATAGCTGTAGAATACATCAGTAAATTCAATATTTCTGAAAAAAAACAAATAATTTCTTTTTTAGAATAGAAAAAAGTGTATCTTTGCACTCTAATTTTTTATAAAGGTTTTATTTAAGCAATTTATAAAAAATCGGGGTGTAGCGTAGCCCGGTATCGCGCCACGTTTGGGACGTGGAGGCCGTCAGTTCGAATCTGGCCACCCCGACAAAGCCTTTCAGAAATGAAAGGCTTTTTTTATTCTCAATATTTGATTTTTTACGCTTAGTTAAACCAACCTAAAATAAAAAACCCGCAAAATCAATGATTTTGCGGGTTTTAATATAAAAACTAAATATTATTTTTCTACAGCAAATTTCTTAGTGATAGCTTTGCTATTACCAACTTTAACTTGATAGAAATATAAACCAGCGCTTAAGTTAGTTAAGTTAACATCTACTTTGTTACTTCCAACGTTTCCGTTAACTGAAGTTGTGTAAATAGTTTGTCCAACTGTATTTAAAATTGCGATATCTAACTTAGCAGTTTCAGTTAAAGCTACATCAATTGTAGCGTTGTTAGAAGCTGGGTTAGGATAGAAATTTAAATTAGCAACTGAATTAGATTTAATTGAACTGTATAATCCTGTTACACAAGGTAAAAAATCATTAACTGGAATTTTTGTGTAAACGATATCGTTAGGATTTCCTAAGTTATCTGCATCTGGATTTGTACCAGATGCAGCAGGAATACCATTACCTGGGTAAAAATCTCTTTGGTAAATAATATGAACATTTCCGTCGATATTTTTAGCCATTGAACCAAAAATACCTTCGTATGGTGCGCTTGCAGATTGCTCAACAATATCAATAGGACAAGAGAAAACCTCTGAGCCAGGAGTTAAAATAATGCTTTTCATTACATACTGATGTCTTACTAATTTTTCAGCATTTGTTACTGAACTTAAACTATCAACAATTGAAGAATAAGATAAGTATAAATTATTATTGATATCAAAAGCCATGCTTGGGTATGATGTTAAAGAACAACCCCATCTTCCGAATGCTAAATCACCTGCAACTGAAGGCGTTGGGAAGAAAATATTGTTATCACCATATAAATCTTCAATAGCTGCTACATAGCTCCAAGTTGCGTTGTTTGCATGCGTTAAAGGCGTTACTCCTTCACTCCATAAAATTAAACCATCAGTATATGGGAAATAGCTATATCCAGATGCAGAAGGAGCATCGTTTAATAAACGGTAAGCTCCAAAAGAAACATAAGCTTTTCCGTTATTATCTAGTGCAACTGCAAAGTTACCATCATTTGTATTAATAGTATCAGCTACTGCATCACCGTCTACATCAGAACTTGTAGTTGTGAAATCCCATAAAGGTAAAGGGAAATCATAAACTGTTGAATATGTCCAAGTAACTCCACCATCTGTAGATTTAGCTAAACCAACATCAGAGTCAGAATCACCAGCAACGATAGCTACAGTGCTTCCCTTAGCAGCAATAGCATAAGCATCTCCACCAAACCCTGTATAAGTTGCTGAAGTAAATCCTGTAGGCTGAGTAATAGCACTCCAAGTTAAACCGCCATCAAATGAACGAGAAAAGAATAAACATCCGTCTAATCCATTAACAACACCAGAATTTGTAATTGAAATTGAATAAATTGTATCTCCACCAGCAGGATGTGAAGTTACCATTCTTGGCCACCAGTTACCACCAGCATAACTTGGGAATGAAGTTTGACTATTTGTCCAAGTACCTGTCCCTTTTGTTGGTCTTGTTGCAACATGAAGTTTACTAGCTCCACCAGCATGAGAAATAACTACTTCTCCTTGTGTACGTGTATCAGCAATATTTCCCCACCCAACTCTTGCATTCTCAATTCTTGCAGTTGGCGCTGCACCCCACGTTGAACCATTATAGTAATTATAACCTGTACCTCTATTTGCATAAGATCCAGAACCATCAGTTGGTTCAATTGTCCAACAAGTAGCAATAGATCCATCAGCGTTTACAACAATTCTATCTCCAACACTACTGTTAGATTGTAAATCGTATAACGTGTTTCCAATAATTGCTGTAGTAGTTGCTGCTGTCTTTAAACTAGTAGAGTTAGATGCAACTTGTTTTTGAGCTTGTGTTTGGAATGGAACTCCTGTGTACATTTGATCTACATCTACAGCATTTTTTTTAACTGCAATATTTGCCAAATGAGCAGGAATTCTGCTTTTTGTAGTAGCTGCTTTATTTGCAACTTGTGCACATAATATCCCGGTAGCGAAAATACTTGTGGCTAATAGTAACTGTTTTTTCATGATATATTTTGGTTTTTAATTAAACAACATATCACAAATTTAATGATTTATTAATAGATTAACTAATCATTTAACAAAAAAAATACTACAGAATATTTACAATTTTCTCTAATTGAATTCCTCTTGAACCTTTAATTAAAATGTTAGAACCACTGATTCTATTAGTAGTATCATCTTTCTTAAAATCTTCAATATTTTCATAAAAATAATAACGATTAAATTTGTTTTTTAATCTAAAAAATTGTATTCCTACAAATACAACTTTTTTAAACGTACAATTTTCGATTTGCTTAATTATTTTTTCATGTTCTTGTTCACTATACTCTCCTAATTCAAGCATATCTCCCAATATCACAATTTTATTTTCAAAAACTTGTTTATTAAAATTATCAATTGCCAAGCTCATACTACTTGGATTTGCATTATACGCATCCAAAATAAGCGTATTAGATTCTGTTTTTTTTACTTGCGAACGATTCATTTCTGGCATGTATGAAGCCAGTGCATCATTAATATCAGTTTCTTTTACTCCAAAATAATTACCAATACATGCAGCGCATAATAAATTAATAAAATTATACTGTCCAAACATGTGAGTCTTTACCAATGGCTGATTATCTAGGCTCTCACTCTTAATATTCCATTTAAATTCAACAAACTCAGAATTTAAAAATAATTTTCCGTGCACATCAAAGTTGGAATTTTCGCCATAATAAATTTTATCCAAATCATTACTTAGCTCCGTCAAAACAGAGTCATTCCCATTCATAAATATTTTACCTTTTTTTTGTTTGATGTGTTTATACAATTCGCTTTTTCCTTTTTTAACGCCTTCTAATCCGCCAAAACCTTCTAGGTGCGCTTTTCCTATATTAGTAATCATTCCATAATCAGGATCTGATAAATCGCTTAACATCGCAATTTCTCCCTGGTGATTTGCGCCCATTTCAACGATGGCCATTTCATGTTCGTTTGTTAATGCCAATAGGGTTAAAGGAACTCCAATGTGATTATTTAAATTTCCTTTTGTGGCATACGTATTATATTTTTTAGAAAGTACAGCATGGATTAATTCTTTATTAGTTGTTTTTCCATTGCTACCAGTAATGCCAATCACAGGAAATTTTAATTGTTGACGATGATGCTTCGCTAATTGCTGCAAGGCTTCCAAAACGTCATTTACCAATAAAATAGTAGTTTCATTACTTACCGTTTCTGAATCGACAATTGAGTATGCACAACCAGCATTAACAGCTTGTTTGGCAAAGGTATTAGCATCAAAATTATCACCTTTTAGCGCAAAAAATATGGCTCCTTGCTCAAGCTTACGAGTATCGGTTGTTATTTTTTGATTACAATTGATAAACAATCGATATAATTCTTCTATAGTAACGTGTTTCTTCATGCTATAAAATTAAAAAGCCCCTTATCGTTTGATAAGGGGCTTCCTATATAGTTTTCAACAAATTTATTTTCCTAAACCAACTGGGCTACCTACTCTCACCATCGCACATCTAAATCCTAAATAAGCAGTTGCTTGTCTTTGATCTAAATAACGACGAGTACCAGGGTTTAACCAGTAAGCTCTATCTCTCCAGCTACCGCCTTTGTAAACACGAGCTTTATCATTAATTAAAGATGTTTTTGCATATTCGTACATTAAGCTATTTGCTTTATCACCATAAGCATCTTCACCTTCGGTATAGTATAAAGATGAGTTAACATCACCATCTAAATAACTGATGTAGTCAGACGTTTTGTAGTTTCTACGCTCATCTAAATTATCTGATGCAATAGCAGAAGTTACTTCTCTCCATTTTACACGGCCTGGGATATCTGATTTACCATCAGAAGGTGCGTTTTTATAATTTTGAGCATCTGCTGTTAAAACAGTTAATACACTATCCGTAATTTCAATTGTTTCGCCAGATACACCATGCGCTGTAGGAGGGTTAACTTTATGAATGAATTTTTGGAAAACAGGTCCATCAATATTTGTTGCAATTGTTCCATCAGTGCTATCTTTAACTTGAGTAACAAATACGTTACCACGGAAAGGTCTAAATTCATCCGCATCTTGCGCCGTACTCGCTCTGTAAACGTCCATAACCCATTCCGAAACGTTACCAGCCATATTATACAAACCGTAATCATTTGGCCAATAAGAATAAACTGGAGCAGTTACATCGGCGTTATCATTTAAGAAACCAGCAGTTCCCATCATATCACCACTTCCTCTAACAAAGTTAGCTGCAATTTGACCAATGTATTTTTCATCAGAATTACGAACACCATGGCCATTCCAAGGATAAATTCTTCTATCTGTAATACGCTCACCGATTGTGTTTCCAATTAAACCATAAGCAGCATATTCCCACTCAGCTTCTGTTGGTAAACGGTATTTTGGTAAAAATATACCATCTTCCATTTTAACATCTCTTTCTGGATTTTGATCATCAAATGAAGGTAATTTTTGTTTTAATTGTCCTTGCCATTTTCCAGATAAATAAGCTTCTGTACTGAAATAATCTTGATCAGAAGGATTTGGAAAGTGGTCTAATAAACCTTCACGAATTAAGATAAACTCATTAACACGGTCAGTTCTCCAAGCACAAAACTCATTTGCTTGTAACCAGTTAATACCAACTACAGGATAATCTCTATAAGAAGGGTGACGTAAATAATATTCAACGTAAGGTTCGTTATAAGCTAATTTCTCTCTCCATACTAATGTATCAGGAAGTGCTTTATAATAAATATCTGGGAAAGTTGGTCCAAATACACGATTTGTCCACCATAAATATTCTAAATAAGAGAAGTTACTAACTTCTGTTTCATCCATATAAAAAGAAGAAACAGTTACACGACGTGGTACATTGTTCCATTCGTAAGTAACATCTGTTTCGTTTCGCCCCATAGAAAACGAACCACCTTCAATAAGAACTAATCCAGGGCCTGTTTCTTGTTCTTCATAGGGCATTTTTTCAAAACCACCATTATCAGGGTCATTATATGACCATCCTGTAACTGGAGAACGCTCTGTTCCACATGATACAGCAACAATAGATAAGATGATTGCTAGTGATTTGGGACTTTTTATGAAATTAAACTTCATGGTTTTGGGTTTTAATGTAAGGCTATAACGAAATTTATATGAAAAGGTTACAATTTATTTTTAGAAAGATGGGCAACTAATTGTTCGATACTTCTTTTTCTTAGGTCTACATTCGAATTGAATCTGTAAAGATACCTCGTGAGAACCTGCTGTATTACTAGCTAATTTAGATACAGTAACATCATAACTATATCCTACTTTTAAGTGATCTGTTTGAACACCAATTAATACGATAAAAGCATCTGAGTTTCTATACCATAAACCACCAACAAAATTTCCTTTTACAAAGTATAAACCTAAATTTAACTGAGTAAAGTTTTGTTGTTGTTGAAATAATACATTTGGAGAGATAAAAGACTCATTTCCTTTTTCTAAAGGAATAATAGCACCTGCGTGACCTGTAATTTTTAATGGTAATTTAGAAGGACCTTGTAAACCCTCATCTGGTTGAGTAATATGATGTGCGGCAAAACCTACGAAATAACGCTTGCTATATCCTAATAAACCTGCCGAAAAATCTAAGTTTGTTTTAGTTTGAGCTGGTATAATTTCATTTGTATTCCAAACAAAACCTCTTCTTGCATCAATCATATCGCCAAAATTTAATTTTGTTCTATCTAACGATTTTTGGAAGAAACCTGCTTGCAATCCTGCTTTGATAGAAAATTCACGTGTAACAGGTAATAAATAAGAATAAACTATGCTAGCTTGGGTAGATTTTAAAGTTCCACGAGCTTGATCATCTTGAGTAACAATTAAACCCAAACCACCGCTGATAGCATCGATATGCTGATCGTAAGATGCACTGTAAGTTACATAAGTTCCTGATAAATTCGGCCATTGATTTCTATAATTCATACAAATACGTGGACATCTTGCTGTACCAGCAAACGCTGGATTTAAATATAAAGGATTCGCATAAAACTGCGTAAATTGAGGATCTTGAGCATATACATCTTGCCAAATGCCAGTAGCACAAACAATTGTGAGTAATAATATCAGTTTCTTCGCCATGTAAGTTATTTTACTTAATCTATTCCTAATCACAAATATAACAGTCTAATTTTGAAAATAAAAACTTTTATACAACAATATTTCATTTTCTTTGTCGTTTTAATGAATATAACTTCTAAAAAAATCAAGCAAATGCTTTGTATCACTAAATCTAAACTAATAATTTTAGTTTTTTTATTTTCCAGCTATTTTTCAGGTTATTCTCAGATAAATAAACAAAATGTTAAAAACGGACTCGAAATCAAAAACCCGAGCGTTATTTCTGAAGAAAAAGCAGAATCATTTTTAAGTCATGTTCATCGTGATATTAAAAAAGGTAATTTACCTTATTATTTAGATAATTCGATTATTGGAAATAACAACATTCCTTCATTTAAAATTGAAAACAGTGTTGTTAGAGAATTAACTCAAAAAGAATTAGAACAAATTACTGATTTTAAAAAATATATTTCTTCAGAATTTGAAATTATAAATTACATAGGGCAATCAAGACATGAAAGTTTAGTCTATGCAAAAATAACTTCCGTTAGATTAAATGCATCAACTAACAAATATGAATTTTTAGAGAGCTATACTCCTACTTGGGATTTACAAAATAACAATACTACTCTATCTAATTCTACATTTAAACAAATTAAAAAAATTACTGCCGCCAACTCTTCTGTTTTAGCTTCTGGGGCATGGTATAAAATAGGCGTTACTAAAGATGGGGTTTATAAAATAGACAAAACATTTTTAACTAACTTAGGTTTAGATGTTGCGAACACCGATCCAAGAAATATTAGAATTTATGGTAACGGAGGAAAATTAATGCCAGAAAAAAATGCCGCTTTTAGATTTGATGACTTGAATGAAAATGCAATTAGCGTTGTTGGCGAAAATGATGGTGTTTTTGATGCAGGCGATTACATTCTTTTTTACGGACAAAGCACAGACACATGGAAACGAGTGGCTGGCTCAAAAATGCAATTCGATCATCAAATACATTATTTTAGCGATACCTCATTTTATTTTATTACTGCTGATTTAGGAACTGGTAAAAGAATTACTTCACAAAGTTCTCTTTCAAATAGCCCAAATACAACCACTAGTAAACAAGATTATTATGGATTTCATGAACAAAATACGACTAATCTTGTAAAAAGCGGAAGAGAATTTTATGGTGAAAAATTTGACTTAACAACAACATACTCTTTTTCGTTTTTGATTCCAGATGCTGCTATTGGCGATAGCGTTTATGTGAATGCAAGTGTTTTAGGAAGAAGTGATGCTGCAACAGTTGGTCCGTCAAGTTTTGGAGTAAATTTTAATTCAAATTCTTTTAATTTTACTTGTCCTGCAACCAATGTAAACTCATACTTAGCTGATGTTGGATATCTAGGCGAAGACTCTAAGGGCGCCATACTTAACTCTACTTTTTTATCAGTTTCTGTATCAAAATTAACTGCTAACGCAACTGGCTGGTTAGATAATATTGTTTACAATGCAAGAAGAAATTTAATTTTCAATCAAACTCAATTTGATTTTAGAGACAGGAAAACTGTTGTAGGTCCAAATACATTTGCGAAATATATCCTCACAAATAATAATGCTATTTCTCCAACCATTTGGGATGTAACTAACCCATTTGATATTAAGGAGCAACAATATAATGTTTCAGCCAATATTTTAGATTTTACTGCTACTTCTGATTCATTAAAACAATTTACAATTTTTACTCCCACTCAAGCGTTTACACCAAAAGGATATGGTTCTATTCCAAATCAAAATTTACATGGCATACAACAGGCAGATTTTGTAATTGTAACTCATCCTTCGTTTTTAGCAGAAGCTCAACGTATTGCTAATATTCATCAGCTATACGACACATTAACTTATGCCATTGCCACAACACAAGAAGTATATAACGAATTTTCATCTGGTACACCAGATATTGGTGGAATTAGAGATTTTGTTAAAATGCTTTACAAAAGACCAACAGATCCTAATGAGGCAACTAAATATTTATTGCTACTTGGTGATGCGTCATACAAAAACAAAGACATTAATCTGAGTGGAAATACGGCGTTAATTCCTGCTTATGAAACAGCCATTTCTACTTCCTACACAAACTCTTTTATCACTGATGACTATTTTGCGATGATGGATAATAATGAGGGAGACCTACTTTCTGGCGGTCCAGATTTAGTGGATATAGGCGTTGGAAGATTTCCAGTAAAAAACAAAGCCGAAGCAATTGCAGTAACCAATAAAGTTGAAAATTATTACAAACTAAACTATGGATTTAATCCAAATGCGATTGAATCATCTTGCGTTACTGCCGAAAATGATTACCCGCAAGGCGACTGGAGAAATTGGGTATGTTTTGTAGCAGATGATGAAGATAGCAATGAGCATATCAATCAAGCAAACAATTTAGCAAACAAAACTTATAATGGAAATAAGTACTATAACGTTGATAAAATATTTATTGATGCCTACGTGCAAGAATCTACTCCGGGTGGAAGCAGATATCCGTTAGCTGTTGAAGACCTAGAAAGAAGAATTGAAAAGGGTGCTTTAATTTTAAATTACACAGGGCATGGTGGAGAATTAGGATTAGCTGAAGAGCGAATTGTAGATGTTCCTCAAATTTTAAATTGGAAAAATAAAAACAATATGCCATTGTTTGTAACGGCTACTTGTGAGTTCAGTAGATTTGATGATCCTGACCGAACATCGGCTGGTGAATATTGTTTATTAAATGAGAATGGTGGCGCTATAGGTTTAATGACAACGGTTAGACTAGCTTTCTCTGGACTGAATTATATTTTAAACGATAAATTTTATAATCACGCTTTAAGCCCAATGCCTAATGGTAAAATGCCGCATATTGGCGACCTATATCGTTTAACAAAACGAGACCTAGCTCCTGGTAACTCTCAGTATATGAACTTTGTTATTTTAGGAGATCCTGCATTAAAGTTAGCATATCCACAACAAAGAGTTTTTACCTCTACTATTAATTCTCAAGCTGTAACAACTACTTCTATTGACACCCTGAGTGCTTTATCTCTTTTATCAATTACTGGTTATATAGGTGATGCTAATGGAAATAAATTAACCAATTTTAATGGCATTGTTTATCCAACAGTATTTGATAAAGCAGTTACAGTTACAACTGTTGCTAACGATGCGTCATCAAACCCTTTACCTTTTTTACTGCAAAAAAACATTATTTACAAAGGAAAATCAGAAGTTATAAATGGAGATTTTACATTTTCGTTTTTAGTTCCAAAAGATATTTCATACAACTATGGAATAGGAAAAATAAGCTATTATGCTCATAACGGAGTAAATGATGCCAATGGCTATTATGATAAAATTGTTATCGGAGGATCAAATCCCAATGCAATTAACGATAATCAAGGTCCTTCAATTAGTTTATTCATGAACGATGAAAAATTCGTTTCAGGAGGAGTAACCAACGAAAATCCAAAAGTGTATGCAAAAATTTCAGATATTAGTGGAATTAATACAATTGGAGCAGGTATAGGGCATGACATTGTTGCTATACTAGATGAGAATACAAAAGATGCAATTATATTAAACGATTATTATGTTTCGGATTTAAACACCTATCAATCTGGTAAAATACGTTACCCACTAAACGAATTACCCGAAGGTAATCATACATTAACTTTAAAAGTATGGGATGTGCAAAATAACTCTTCTTCATCTTATACTGATTTTGTAGTGGCTAATCAGGCTGATTTAGCTTTAACCCATATTTTAAATTATCCAAATCCATTTACTACAAAAACTAAGTTTTTTATTGAGCATAACCAATGCTGCGTTAGCTTAAAAGTGTTAATTCAGATATATACAATCACAGGAAAAGTGGTAAAATCGATAAATCAAACAATAAATAACGAAGGTTTTCGTTTAGATGGTATTGAATGGGATGGAAAAGACGAATTTGGGGATAAATTGGCCCGTGGCGTTTATATTTACAAGGTTTCAGTTACAGATGGCTCAAAGAAAAAGGCTGATAAAATAGAAAAGTTGGTAATTCTAAATTAGTTATATCTTTGATGCTCTCTTTTTAATGAAAAAAGATTTTAAAACAATGCAAAAACGAATTATAGGAACTATTGGAACTGGTGTTATGTTATCTGCTCAAGCAGTGGCACAAACAAGTTCTTCGAATTTAACTACACAAGAACTAAGTGGGCGAGTAAATACAATTACTACTGCTGTACCTTTTTTAATGATTGCTCCCGACTCTAAACAAGGTGGGATGGGTGAAGTTGGTGCGGCTACTCCTGCGGATGGAAATAGCATCCATTGGAATGTAGCAAAAATGGCTTTCTCAGAAAAAAAAGGTGGCGCTGCTATTTCAGTTACACCTTGGCTTAAGCAGTTAGTACCCGATATTTATTTATACTATGTTGCTGGTTACGGCAAAATAAGTAAAACTCAAGCTATTGGAGCTTCTCTTCGTTATTTCTCATTAGGTAATATTACATTTACTGATATCGTTGGGAATACAACCGGACAGTTTAGACCAAATGAATTTGCATTAGATTTAGCATACTCTCAAAAATTATCTGAAACGTTTTCTGCTGGATTAGCGGTTCGTTATATTCGTTCTAACTTAACTGGTAACTACACTTTAAGCAATGGACAGCCTACAAAACCAGGCACATCAACAGCTGTGGATGTTGGCTTATATTACCAATCAAAAAAATTAAAAATAAACGATAAAAAAGCCGTTGCAAGTTTAGGTTTAGTAGTTAGTAATATTGGATCGAAAGTTTCTTATTCAGTTAAAAGAGATTTTATTCCAATTAACTTACGTGTAGGTGGTGGCTTAAAAACAATTATCGACGATTATAATACATTTGGTATTTACGCTGACGTTAATAAATTATTAGTACCAACCCAACCCGTTTATTTAAAAACAGTTACTGGAACCGATTCAATTAACAACTCCACCAACGAAAAAATAATTGAAGCTGGTAAAGATCCAAATGTAGGTATTGCAAAAGGTATGTTGCAATCGTTTGGTGATGCGCCAGGTGGAGGAAAAGAAGAGTTTAAAGAAATTAATTACAGTATTGGTTTTGAATATTGGTACGCTAAAACATTAGCAATTAGAGCTGGTTATTTTAATGAGGCGAAAACAAAAGGTAACCGTAAATATTTTACAGTTGGTTTAGGATTAAGATACAATGTATTTGGTATTGACTTTGCTTATTTAGTGCCTATTACGCAACGTAATCCATTACAAAACACATTACGTTTTACTTTATCTTTTGATTTTGATGCTTTTAAAGATCAAAATAAAGATACTACTCCGGTAACACCAAACCCATAACATAAAAAACTAAAAAAAATCCCATCCGCCAGAAAGCGGATGGGATTTTTTTTGAAATCATTTTTTTATTTAAGCTTACTCCTTCTCTCTTTCTCTTTAATAATCAAACTTAACTCTCGTCCAGTTTGACCTTTAACAGAAGTATTTTCCTGTGCTCTACGCATCAAGTATGGCAGCACTTCTTTTACTGGACCATAAGGAACATATTTAGCTACGTTGTAATTAGATAAAGTTAAATTGTAGCTAATATGATCGCTCATACCTAATAACTGAGAAAAATAAATACGTTTATCGGAACTTGAAATGGCATATTTATGCATTAACTCCACTAAATATAAACTACTTTTTTCGTTATGAGTTCCAGCGCAAAGTCCCATCATATCGAGGTTTTTTACACATTCCTCTAAAGCTAAATTATAATCAATGTCTGAATCTTCTTTAGTTTCTTGAATAGGCGAAGGATAATTTTTTTCAATTGCTCTAGCTCTTTCTTTTTCCATATAAGCACCACGCACCAACTTTGCTCCTACTTTAAATCCATTGGCTTTGGCGCGAGCAATCGTTTGTTTTAAAAAGGTTAATCTATCTTTTCTGTATAATTGAAATGTATTATAAACAATCGCTTTTTCTTTATTAAATTTAGCCATATTTTCATCAGCTAATGAATCAATAGCAGGTTGAATCCAACTTTCTTCGGCATCGATAAATAAAGGCTGATTAGCATCAGAAGCTTCCTTACAAATTAAATAAACGCGTTGTTTTACTTTATCGTATTCTGTTTTTTCTGTATCTGTCAACTTTGCATTAGCGCTTACTTTTTCTAATAAATCAAAACGCGCTAAACCAGTAACTTTAAAAACACAAAACGGAATTAAGTTATCATTTTTAGCTTTATGAATAGTTTCAATGGTTTCTTTACAGCAAGCATCAAAATCAGTTTCACTTTCTTTGCCCTCAACACTATAATCTAAAATAGTTCCAATATTATATTTACCAAGTTCTGCTATGGTTTTATCACACTCATTTATGTTTTCGCCGCCAACAAATTGTTTAAATATGGTATTTTTTATGAGTCCTTTAAACCCAATTGCTAAACCAATTGGCGCTACTTTTGCGCCAAAATTTACAACTGTTGGATTACCAACCATTTTAAATAACCAATAAGAACGATTTAAATCACTATTGGATTTTGCTTTAAAAGCATTTTCAGTATTATCAAAAGAAACCATAAACAAATTTAAGCTCAAATATAAAGGTTTTATAGCTAAAGAAACTTGACTTTACTCAGAAAGTTTAAAATAGTGATATTTTGTAAAACACTGATTACCATTATGAAACAATATACTTTCAATACAATCGTTTTATAATAAAAATAGTACTTTTGTTTATGCTAGTTGCCGATTTAATAACAGACGAAATCCCTCCATTAAAACATACCGATACGGTTGAAATGGCTTTGGATTGGATGGAACAATTTAAAGTATCTCATTTAGCCGTTGTAAAAGATAGAGAATTAATAGGTTTAGTTTCGGAACACGAACTCATGGATTATAATCATCCAGAAGAAAAAATAAACGAACTTAAGGCTCCTTTATTAAAACCTATTATTCACAACTATCAACACACATACGATTTATTAAAACTAATGATGTCGTTTAACTTAACGCTTATTGCGGTATTAGATGACAAAGAACAATACAAAGGTTGCATCACCTTAAAAGGCTTGTTACAAAATATTTCAACGATGGCATCTGTTCAAAATTTGGGCGGAGTTATTGTATTAGAAGTAAATCAAGCTGATTATTCGTTAACACAAATTGCTAGTATAATTGAAGGTAACGAAGCCAAAATTTTAAGTGCTCATGTTTCATCGGTTCCTGATAGCACTAAAGTAGAAGTTACATTAAAAGTAAATAAAGAAGATTTATCTCGAATTTTGCAAACGTTTTACCGTTACAATTATGTAGTAAAAGCCTCTTTTCAAAACAGTGATTTTGAAAGCGGAATGAAAAATAAACTAGATGAATTTTTACACTTTCTTCATATTTAGATTTTAAAAAGTGATATGACAATAGCTGTTTACGCGCGTAATACCAAAGATAATTTTTCGATTTACCTCGAACAATTAATAGCGCTAGCGGAAATAGAAAAATTTAAAATTGTTGTATTTAAGCCATATTTAGAATTTTTAAATAAAGATGCCGATAAACCTTTAACGCTTAACACATTTTCAAATTCAGAAGAATTAATTGCTAAAGCAGATTATGTGATTTCTTTAGGTGGTGATGGCACCATGCTTGAAACCCTTGAATATGTAAGGCGCTCAGGTATTCCTGTTTTAGGTGTAAACACTGGTCGTTTAGGTTTTTTAGCAACAGTTTATAAAGAAGATTTTGCAAAATCCATTCAATTACTAACTAAAGAAAAATTTACTTTAGATAAACGAGAGTTAATTGAGTTAGATAAAACCACTTATTTTAATGAAGTGAATTATGCCTTGAATGAATTCACAATTCATAAAAAAGAGTCGAGTGCTATGATTAACATTGACACTTATGTGGATGACATTTTTTTAAACTCCTATTTTGCCGATGGATTAATTGTATCGACGCCAACTGGATCTACCGCCTACTCTTTAAGTTGTGGAGGACCAATTATGGTTCCTGATTCAGATAATTTTATTATTACCCCAATTGCTCCGCATAATTTAAATGTGCGACCTATTGTAATTTCAAATAACAAAACCTTAAGCTTTAAAGTAAGCGGACGAAGTGATAGTTTTAATGTATCGCTAGACTCACGTTCACAAACCATCAAAAATTTATCTGAACTCATTATTAAAAAAGCAGACTTTAGATTTAATATGATTAATTTGGAAGGGCAGCACTTTTTTGAAACCCTTCGTAATAAGCTGCTTTGGGGAATAGATAAACGTCATTAACATTTTTAATTACTATTGAAAAAAATTCAACCTCCAATAAAAAATAAATAATTAATTTTAACGCCCATAAAACCATTTAAACAAACATTATGTCATTTATTCACACTATTGTAGCAAGACAAATTTTAGATTCGCGCGGAAACCCAACTATTGAAGTAGATGTAGTAACCGATTCAGGTATTTTAGGAAGAGCAGCTGTTCCATCTGGAGCATCAACTGGTATTCACGAAGCGGTTGAATTACGCGATAACGATAAGTCTCAATACTTAGGTAAAGGCGTTTTAAAAGCTGTAAATAATGTGAACACTTCTATTGCAGAACGTTTAAAAGGTATGTACATTTTTGATCAAAGCGCAATTGATGCTGCAATGATTGAATTAGATGGCAGTCCTAACAAAGGTAATTTAGGTGCTAACGCCATTTTAGGTGTTTCGTTAGCAGTTGCTAGAGCAGCTTCTGAAGATTGCAGGCAACCACTTTACCGCTATGTAGGTGGCGTTAATTCAAACATATTACCTATCCCTATGATGAACATTTTAAATGGTGGTTCGCACGCGGATAACGGAATTGATTTTCAGGAGTTTATGATTATGCCAATTGGTGCTGAAAGTTTCAGCGAAGGGTTAAGAATGGGAACTGAGATTTTTCATCATTTAAAAGCCGTTTTAAAATCGCAAGGCTTAGCTACGAATGTTGGTGATGAAGGTGGTTTTGCTCCTAACTTTAAAAATAACGAAGAGGCGATTAAAGCCGTGATGCAGGCTATTGACAAAGCAGGATACAAAGCTGGAGAAGATATTTATATTGCGATGGATGCTGCAGCTTCTGAATTTTATAATACGGAGGAAAATGTATACCACTTTAAAAAATCAACAGGCGATAAATTAACATCTGCGCAAATGGTTGATTTTTGGGCTGATTGGAGAAAAAAATATCCTATCATTTCTATTGAAGATGGTTTTGCAGAAGAAGATTGGAATGGTTGGAAATTAATGACCGATAAATTAGGTGCAACAACTCAACTAGTAGGAGATGATTTATTTGTAACTAATGTAGATTACTTGAAAAAAGGAATAGACATGGGAGTTGCCAACTCTATCTTAGTTAAAGTAAACCAAATTGGAACCTTAACTGAAACAATTAATGCAGTTTCATTAGCACATACCAATAGCTACACCTCAGTAATGAGTCATCGTAGTGGGGAAACAGAAGACACAACTATTGCTGATTTGGCTGTAGCCTTAAGCTGCGGACAAATTAAAACAGGTTCAGCATCTCGTAGCGACCGGATTGCAAAATACAATCAGTTATTACGTATTGAAGAACAATTAGGAAATAATGCTCGTTACATTGGAAAAAACTTTAAGTTTTTAAAGAAATAATAAACACAAATTGAATTAAGAATCCCGCTATAAAGATGGCGGGATTTTTTTTCTCTTCAAATGATACACATAAAACAAAAAAGCATCCACTTAGTGAATGCTTTTTTAATATCTGCTTTTATTTTGTATTAAAACTTCGCTCTAATCTTACGAACTTTACCTCTACGTTTTTTACCAAAAAAGTGGCCGTAACGTCCTCTATAAAAACTTGATTTACCTCTTAATACATAACTGTAGCTTAAACTCATAGTCATGTAACCATCCTTATGCGTTTTATCACCACGTTTATTTCCTTCCTTTAACTCATTATTATATCCAAAGTTTTTAGCAAAAGCTGGATCTAAATCTAATTCTCCTGTTCTATTTCCTAAGGCAGCAGCTTCAGCAGTTTGAGTAGATGGATCGGCATAATTACCACTAACGTCATCTAAATAATCAGTAAAGGTTGTTCTATAATTTAATTCATAACCAATACGGTGTTTTTTGTGAATTGTAAAATAAAAACCAACACCTGCAGGTATATTAATTCCAATTGGTGAGTATCTTACCCCTTCAGTTTGTAAAGGGCGAAGATTTACACCTCCATCTAAAGTTTTTGGATTAGAATAAAAACCACCAATTCCAGCAAAAAAGTATGCTCTAAAGCCGTTTCTATATCTGTAAGTATTTCCTAAATCATTATCTTCATAAAAAAACACTTGGCCTGTTACTGCCAAATCAAACATATCATTTCTGAAATTTAAGTTACGAGCGTTACGGCCTGGATTTGTAGATAATTTATCGTTACCTTCAATACGTAAATAATCTAAAGCTAATTTTACTGAAATTTTTGAATGAACTCTATAACGAGCAAAACCACCCACATTCCAGCGAGTTTTTGCCATTTTCATGTCAGAAATAAAGTCTCTTCGTGTTTTTTCTTTCCCTCCAATATCACCCAAATAGTTAGAAACACCTAGCGAAAAGCCATAGTCCCAAAGCCATTGAGCCTTAGAAGCGGTGGTTAAACATAAAACAAAAATTAAGATGAAAATATTTTTCATTGAACTAAACGTATTAAAGCATACAAAAATAATAAAATCTTTAACTTTACGCCAAAAAATATACCACAATGGATACAATTAAGCGATTATTTAACATAAAATACCCCATTGTGCAGGGCGGAATGATTTGGTGCAGTGGTTGGGAATTAGCTGCAGCAGTTTCAAATGCAGGTGGGCTGGGACTTATAGGCTCAGGATCTATGTATCCAGATGTTTTAAGAGAACAAATCAAAAAATGTAAACAAGCTACTAACAATCCGTTTGGTGTTAACATACCTCTACTCTATCCAAATATTGAGGAACATATCAAAATTATCATCGAAGAAGGTGTTAAAATTGTTTTTACCTCTGCCGGAAACCCAAAAACATGGACAAATCACTTAAAATCACATGGAATTACTGTGGTTCACGTAGTTTCAAATGTTAAATTTGCTACTAAATGCCAAGAAGCTGGAGTTGATGCTATTGTAGCAGAAGGTTTTGAAGCTGGTGGACATAACGGACGAGAAGAAACAACAACATTAGTTTTAATTCCACAAGTTAAAAAAGCCATTACTATTCCTCTCATTGCAGCTGGTGGGATTGGCTCTGGTAAAGCCATGACAGCCGCCTTCGCATTAGGTGCGGAAGGGGTTCAAATTGGTAGTCGTTTTGTAACTACCCAAGAATCATCGGCACATATCAATTTTAAAAATGCCATTGTTGAAGCTAAAGAAGGTGATACCCAATTATCACTAAAACAATTAACGCCTGTTAGATTATTAAAAAATCCTTTTTCAGAAAAAGTGAGCGAATTAGAAAAAAAAGGAGCCAGTGTTGAAGAATTATCTAATTTGTTAGGACGAGGTCGCGCCAAAAAAGGCATGTTTGAAGGTGATTTAATAGAAGGTGAATTAGAAATTGGTCAGGTTTCTGGTGCTATTGATAAAATACAAACGGTTAAAGAAGTGGTGGATGAAATAGTGGCAGAATATAATTTGATTATTAAAAAATTAGAGGGCAACTATCTATAACTTTATCAAATAAAAATACGTTAGATCAATCGTATCGCCTTTTGCTAGTTTAATGCCATTTATTTTTGGATACAATTCTTGTACGGTTTGTTTGGGCGATAAAAAATAATCTGCTTTAGAAAAAACGTCAGCATAATTTTTATTTCCTACAAAATAACTATGTCTATCGCACAATAAATTAATGACAAATGGCTTACCAAAAGCAATTGTTTTTTTAGCCGGAACTAATCCCTTAACTTTTTCCAAATCTTTCAGCGCCTCTGTATTATATGGTCCAATTTGAGCTGACTGATGATTTACTGCCAACCAAATAGTTTTACTATTACTTAATAATATTGAGCATAAAAAGCCTACGATAAAAATAGGTTTATGCTTGAAATTTATTTTTTCCATAATTTTATTAAACCCATAAATCATAAAATAAATAAATAAATAAAGGCACAATTGGAATCAAGTATTTAATCGTATCCCCATTGTATGGATAAACCAATAAGAACAACAGATAGAACAGAAAAGCAAAATGAAGAATATTGTCTTTATTTTTCAAAGAACAAATAATACCATTTATAAACAAAAAAATCACCGAACACTTCATCACAGTATTCATCCAAAAAGGAATTTCTTGCTCAAAAAACAAAGTGATGTAACGTGCATACATACTCACATTATCAAAAAATTGGTGAACATTTAATCTACTAAACACAACATTTCCATATAATGTTACTTCCTGATTTTTAATAGCGTTTAAGAAAAAATAGTTAATACAAAGCGTTACGATTCCAAATATCCCAAAACATATCGCCAACTCTTTTAGTTTTTCTTTAAAGTTATTTCCCTTTGATAGTAACAAATGAACAACATAAGCTAGTAATAATGAAAGTCCTATAAACCTTACAGAAACAAGTAAACCTAATAAAATTGGGATAATATATCTTACCCAATTCTTTTTACTATACAGCAGTAATAACACCAAACAAAACAAACTAATAAATAAAAATTCTGGCACCACTTCCGACTTTAATCGCAAAAACAAAAAATTATAAAACACACATAAACTGCCTAAAAAACTAATGATTAGACTAAAATGTTTGGTAAGGAATAAGAAAAAACAAACCGCTGCTAAGATGTAACTTATTGAAATTAAATTCACGTACTGTTGTATTTCAATAGTTGGATTGACAACACTTAATACAACCGAAAAAAATACGCTTCGCTTAGGGCTACTATATTCCTCAACATTTAAAACCTGTTTATAAATTGGCGAAGGTGATATTATTTGCTGACTTTGATATACATATTGCGCAAAATCATCGCCCCAATCAGGGTATTTTTGAGTATGTATAAAATAGGTAGGAATAAGAACAATAATGAGCAACAATTCATAAATTACTTTATGCTTAAAAATTACCTGAGAAAAATAATTTCGCATCACTGTTTATTAAGTTTATGAATTGCCTTGATGGTATTTTTAACACGGCTTCTAATGCCTGGTCCATTTTCGGTTTCACTTAAGTAATTTAAAACAATCACAAGTTCGTTTAATAATTCGGGATAAGGCTTAGCAATATTAAAAACCACGGTAATAGCAAATGCTCTAACAGCAATGGCTTCAGAAGGATTTTTAATATATTCAAAACATTTATCTAAAATAAACGACTCTGTTTTTTTAGGCACAGGATGTTTTTGAAATAATCTCAACGTATTTCTTATAACGCCATTATGTAAACTATTTTGTTTTAAATTATTAACCAACTTAATATGATAAGGCTTGGTGCAATCATAATCCAAATCACTACAATGTCCTAAAACCCACATTGCTCTGCTGCTTAATAAATGGTCTTTTTCAAATGCTAATGAAACTAACTCAGCTATTTGATTGTTATTAATAATTTTTTGAGCTAAAGCAGGCGCCTTAAATTCACGTATATCGGGCAATAGCTCGTTTTTTAGATTAAGTTTAAGATGCTTCATTCAAACAAATCGAAAATAATATATATTACTATTTAGCAATAAAAAATAAATATAAGTAAATTTTAAAATAGCTTTGTGTTTTATCAAATTATATGTAAACTCGTATAAATTTACTGAATATTTATGAGTGGCTTGTTACCCGAAATAGAGACTAAATCATCCAAAGAAATTGAACAATTTCAAGAAAAAAAATTAGCTGATTTATTATCTTATGTAAATACACATTCTAAATTTTATCAATCTCGTTTTAAAGAAAATAATATTGACATTTCAACAATTAAAACGATACAAGATTTACAAAAAATCCCTGTTACGTCAAAAGACGATTTATATCATAACAACCAAGATTTTATTTGCGTTACACCCGATAAAATTATTGATTATGTAACAACGAGTGGGACTTTAGGCGACCCTTTAACTTTTGTATTAACGAATAAAGATTTAGATAGACTAGCCTACAACGAACATATTTCGCTAGCATGCGCTGGAGGAACTAAAAACGACATCTATCAATTAATGACAACTATTGATAGGCGTTTTATGGCAGGCATGGCTTATTTTTTGGGATTAAAACAAATGGGAGCCGGTGTTGTGAGAGTTGGAAATGGTATGCCAGAATTTCAGTGGGATACCATTAAACGATTAAAGCCAACCATTGCCATTGCAGTTCCTTCTTTTTTATTAAAACTAATTGAGTTTGCCGAACAAAATAATATTGATTATAAAAATTGCAGTATTAAAAAAGTAGTTTGTATTGGTGAACCAATTCGCAACGAAGATTTTTCCTACAACACTTTAGGTAAACGTATAACTGATAAATGGCCTTTGCAATTATTCAGTACCTATGCATCAACCGAAATGGGCGCCGCTTTTACCGAATGCGAAGCAGGAAAAGGTGGGCATCATCATCCTGAATTATTAATTGTTGAGTTTTTAGATGACAATAACAATCCCGTTGAAAAAGGAGAGGCAGGTGAATTAACGGTAACCACTTTAGACTTAGAAGGCATGCCATTAATTCGTTTTAAAACTGGCGATATTTGCAAAGCACATGATGATGTTTGTAATTGTGGGAGAACGACAATGCGAATTAGTCCTATTTTAGGTCGTAAGCAACAAATGATAAAATTTAAAGGAACTAGTTTATATCCACCTTCTTTATATGATATTTTAAACACCGTGCCTTACATTAAAAATTTTATTATTGAAGTTTTCACAAACGATATCGGTACTGATGAAATAGTCATTAATATTGGCGCCATCAATCCTCCTGAAAATTTTGACAAAGATTTAAAAGATCATTTTAGAGCAAAACTAAGAGTGGCTCCAGCAATAGTTTTAGAAACTCCTGAAACAATAAGCAAACGACAAAATCCTGAAATGAGCAGAAAGCCCATTACATTTATAGATAGAAGAAAATAGTAATGAAAAAATACATATCAGCACCACCAAATAAAATTAGCGACTTTGCTAAAGAATTTAATTTCGAATTATTAAGACCTTATTACGACAATGAGTCGGATGGAGTGATGGAACGCATTGCTCAATACGATTCTTATCACAAAGCCATGGCCTATTTATGGCCAGAAATGAGCAAAGAAGAAGTTATTGAAAAAGCACTAAACACAAAATCTCCTTACGAATTTCAAACAGGTTATATGAGTGAGGCTATTTGGAAAATAGTAAACTCAACATCTGCAGGTTTAAGCTGGAATGGGATCGAACATTTAGATAGAGATAATGCCTATTTATATATTGCAAACCACCGAGATATTTTATTAGATAGCGCTATTCTTCAAATTATTTTAGATAAAGAAGATTTTGAAACGTCGGAAATAACCTTTGGATCTAACTTAATGGATCAAGGCTTTATTACTGACTTTGGAAGAATGAATCGAATGTTTACCGTAAAACGTGAAGGAAATGTAAAAGAGCTATATGATATTTCTCGTCATTTAAGCGCATACATTCGTCATGTAATTTTGGATAAAAATACAAGTGTTTGGATAGCACAGCGCAATGGTAGAACCAAAGATGGTAACGACATGACGCAAACTGGTTTATTAAAAATGTTAAACCTAAGTGGTGATGCTGATTTCAAAAAAAGTTTTGCTGAATTAAACATCGTTCCTCTTACTATTAGTTTTGAATACGAGCCTTGCGATCATTTAAAAGTGCAGGAATTATATTTATCATCGCTACACACAAAATATGTAAAAGCACCTGGAGAAGATTTAAATAGCATTTTAACAGGTGTTAAGCAACCTAAAGGAAAAATACACGTTGCGTTTGGGAAACTAATTACAGCAAATGATTTAGTGGAGATTGATAAAACTGCCAATGAAAATGAAAAAATAAAACTACTAGCCTCATATATTGATAAATGTATTTATCAAAACTATAAGTTAAATCCAATCAACTACGTTGCGTATGATTTATTAAATAAAACAGATGTATTTGAACGCAATTATAATAAGGCAGAAAAAGAATCCTTTTTAAATTATATCGATTCAAAAATAAAAGATATGACTGGCGAACCAGAAGTTTTAAAAAATTTATTTTTAACTCTTTATGCAAATCCATTGTTTAATAAACTAAAATAAAAAATCCCCTTTAATGCATGATTAAAGGGGATTTTTTTAATTGATTATCTTATTATCCTTCAATTTTAATTTTAGCTTTCTTTCTTTCTTTCTTAATAACTCCGGTTAACATTTTAGCAGATTTCGCATAACTTTCAACTAAACGTGAAGTTACATCATAATCAAAACCCATCATTTGTGCACCAACTGCATTCTTAATATAGAAAATACATAATGCTTTTCCTGTCTTATCTTTAAAAGTAAATTCAATATCAATATATGCTGGTTTTTTAGCAATACCAATATTAAAACCTGGCTCAATAAATAATGTATGCACCTCTAAAGTAATTTCATTATTAGTGCTATTATTAACACCTGTCATGAAAGCTGTTTTTTCACCATATTTAGTAAACAATTCCTCAAATTTAGGCTCAAATTTTGTTTTTCTTCCTTCAACCCAATCCTTTCTAAATTTATCACAAGCAGAAGCATCTTTTTTCTTAAGTTCCTCACATTTCTTATTAAGGTAATCTTCTTCTTTTCTAAAAGCACCTACACCTAAATCATTGTAAGTATAAACAATATTAACGCTTTTTACAGTTGTTAAAGCATTAATATCACCAGAGTTTAAGGCAGCCATTGGTGCAGATCCACCTCCAGAATTTCCACCTATTGACATTTGGGCAAACATGCCAGTAGCAGAAGTAATTGATAATAAAGCTAAATAGATCGTTTTTTTCATAATTTCTTTTTAAAGTTATACACAAAACTAATACAAATAATTGAATTTAAAAATGTTCAACTATTATTTCCTACATAAATAAAGCAATTCTCCTTTTGGTAACCGATATCTTTCAACTAATTCTGGGCTAATTTCTTTAGTATAGTCTTCTACTGTTACATTAAAGCCAGCTGCCGCTAATTTATCTTTGTAATCTAAACCAAATAATCGTACGTGATCTTTTTGCCAAAAATGAATTTCACGGTCTTTTTCACTAGTAATGTTTTTATCCTCATATGTTTCGTAACGATTGACATCCTGAGGTATTTGAAAAATACCAAATCCTCCTGGTTTCATCATACGATATAATTCGCGCATACATTGGTCGGCATCTTCCACATGCTCTAGCACATGATGACAAAAAATCACATCAAACGTATTATCAGCAAAAGGAGCTTTATGTAAATCAAAGTGATGATCGGCAATAGGCGAATTATAATCTCCTGTTACATATTCTAAATTAGGCATCGCTTTAAATAACTTGTAAAAGCATTGCTCTGGTGCAATATGCAATAATTTATGTTTCGCGTTAAAAAAATTAGTTTTTTCTTTTAGATATAACCATAATAAACGATGTCTTTCTAAAGACAAACTACCTGGACAAAGTGCATTTTCGCGAGCAACATTTTTACTGTAACCATAGGGTAAAAATTTACGGTAAGTTTTACCACTAATAGGATCTTCAAATCTGTTACCGTAGTATAATATTGGCGCTATTTTACTGAAAATTAAACTCAGTTTAATAAGTATGGGACGAGGGATGGTGCGAAGTATAAAATGGAACATCTATCTATAATTATAATTTAATAAATTTCTTATCTCAAATTTGTCAAAAATACGCAAAATCATGCTGTTATAAAATGAGATTAGCATAATTAATTTGTTATTTTTGTGATTCTGAGTAATATACTATGGCAAAAACGACTACATCAAAAAACACTGCTTCTAGTTCGTTAAATAATAAAACCTTATTTGACAAAATAGATGCATGGGGCGAAAACAATAATAATAAACTACTTTTTACCTTTCTTGGCTTATCCTTATTTTTTTCTTTCATGCTTTTTAACGCTCGTATTAGTGAAGCACACGATGATGCTCTATATTTAGAAGGAGGATGGCGTTACGTGAATGAGTTTCCGAATTTTTTCTACACACAAAATGCACCATTGTATGTTTTGTTTTTAGGCATACTAACAAAACTATTTGGTTTTAAGCTTTTATTATTTAAACTATTTAACGTCGTTTTCAATTTTTTTGCGGTCTTCTTTTTTTATAAAACATTCTTTAAAAGAATTCCATTTGTAGTATTTATTCCAGTAATGATTTTTGTGAGTTGTAATCACTTAATACAGTATTATGCGAGTATGACATTTACAGAAGCGTTTTATTTATTCTTACAATCCTTATTTTTCTTTTGGTTTTTTAAATTGTATGATGCACTGCAATTGGAGCCTAATGCCAATAAACACTATAAACTATGGTTAATGGTAGGCTTGTTTACCTTTTTGATTGCTACCTGCAAAAGTGTTGCTATTGTTGCTGTTCCCGTTTTAATGTTTTATTTCGTAATCGAAAAACAATGGAAGAATGTAGGATTTGCTTTAGGTGCATATTTAGTTTTTAAAGTTCCATACGAGTTATTGGTTAAATTAATTTGGGGTTCTCAAAATCAATTTAGCGGACAAAGTAAAATTCTATTATTAAAAGATCCTTACGACAAAGCTTTAGGAAATGATGATGTTGCTGGTTTTATTGGTCGTTTTTTCGACAACTGTAATTTGTATTTAGGGAAACGTTTTTACGAATTACTAGGCTTAAGAGAAGAGTATACCAAACCAGTTGAAACTCAATTACAAGCCGATAAATTACAAAGCGAATATAAATACTTGGCATTTTTTATAGTAGTGATTATCCTAATTGCCCTATTTCAAGTATTTAAACAAAAAAATAAACCTTTAGTGTTTTTTGGATTATTTACTGGCGCTCAATTACTATTATCATTTGTTATCCTTCAGGCACGATGGGACCAGCCTCGTATTGTTTTAATATGTATGCCAATAATGTTAATCTTAATGTATTATTTATTTTTTAATACAGTAAAAAAATCAGGCATGGGGCAAGGCATTTATTTAGTGATTGTTGGCATCATATCGGCATCTGTTTTAATGTCATCTTTTAAACGTGGCTCAGAAAATTTACCTATTGTAAAGAAAAATTTATCTGGTAATATTTATTATGGCTACACACCAGATTGGCAAAACTTTTTAAAATGTAGCCAATGGTGCTCAGATAGTTTACCTGCAAATACTTTAGTGGCTAGTAGAAAAGCGCCGATGAGTTTTGTGTATGGAAAAGGAAAAAAATTCTTCCCTATTTATAGCGTTATTGTTAAAGATTCTCTAACTCAACAATCTAATCCAGATAGTGCTTTAGCCTTTTTTGCTTCTAAAGGTGTGACACATATCATGGTTGGAAGTTTGAGAATTAATCCAAAAATTAATAGTGGAGATGTGATTAATACAGTTCATAACATTGTTCAACCTATCTTTCAAAAGTATCCTAATAAATTAAAATTAGTACATACCGAAGGTTTATCTGAACAATCTTATATTTTTGAAATTACAAAATAATGGCATCATCTTTAAGCATAGCACTTGGTAATTTTTTGTACAAGAACTGTTTCCCTATTTATAAATTAACCTATAAATCATTCAAAGAAAAACAAGACGCCTTTGAGATTTCGTTAATGAAAAAATACATCAAAACAGGAGATACTGTTTTGGATATTGGCGCTAATATTGGTTTTTACGCAGAAATATTATCTGGCATCGTTGGAGAAAAAGGGAATGTACATTGTTTTGAACCTGACACAACTAACTTTAAACATTTAGAAAGTAGAAGTAAACATTTACCAAATGTAACCATCAATAACAAAGCCGTTTCAGATAAAACAGAAACCATAAAAATTTACACTTCTAAAAAATTAAATGTAGATCACAGAACATACAAGCCTGATGAGTACGATCAAGAAATTGATATTCATGCAATAGCAGTGGATGAGTATCTACAATCAACAACATCTGAAATAAATTTCATTAAAATGGACATTCAAGGTTTTGAAATGAGCGCTGTAAATGGCATGACAAAAACATTGCAAAGTCCTCATTTAAAAATGCTTTCAGAATTTTGGCCTTACGGTATGCGCAAAGCCGGAACCAATGTTTTAGAGTATTTTCATTTCTTAAAACAAAACCATTTTTATATTTATTTAATTGATAATAATCAATTAACTGAATTAACTGAAGAGAAAGTAAAAACGTTTTTGGATTTACCAGAAACCACTTACATGAATATTTTTGCAAGTAAAGACCGTGTTTAAAAAATATACCATAGCATTTGATTTAGATGATCCAAGAGCAACCTTGGCGCATAGAGATATTATTTTACGAAAACCTTTTTTAAAACGTTTGTATCAAGATTGGTATAAAATTTTTATTGAAAAAAGTAAAGAAGTTGGCGAAGGCATTTACTTGGAAATTGGCTCTGGTGGTGGATTTTTAAAGGATGAGTTTCCTGAAGTAGTAACTTCTGATATTTTAGATTTACCAGTAGTTGATAAAGTATTTAGTGCAGAAGAAATGCCATATAAAGAAAATGAATTAGGTTGCATTATGATGCTGAATGTATTTCATCACATCCCTCGTCCCTATTTATTTTTGCAAGAAGCAGAACGAACATTAATCTCTGGCGGAAAAATTATTATGATTGAGCCTGCTAATTCTGCGTTAGGAAGATTCATTTATAAACGCTTTCATCACGAACCTTTTGAAGAAAATGGACCTCGCGAAATAAAACCAGGAAATCCATTAAGTAATTCGAACCAAGCATTGCCTCATATTTATTTTGAAAGAGATTTAGAACAATTCGCTAAAGACTTTCCGAAACTTAAAATTAATAAAATCACTTATCACTCGCCATTTATGTATGTGTTAAGCGGTGGTGTTTCTCGAAGCGCCATGCTCCCCTATTTTATGTATGGCTTTGCAAAAGGTATTGAATGGTTATGTAAACCATTTAGTAAACAATTGGGGTTGTTTTGTACGGTGGAAGTAGAGAAAATTTAAGCGATTGCAATTCTCTTCTTCACAAACATAAGTCCTAGTATTGTAATACCAGCATTTATTAAAATCAATTCATTTCCAATTTCATAAGTCGTCATGGTTTTAACTACATAATTTGCTAATATGTAAGTAATGATTGGAGCTACAACACAAACAACTGGCACTAACTTATCATTTAAGTTGTGCTTCGTAAATAATCCAATAGCAAATAAACCAAGTAATGGTCCGTAAGTATAACCCGCCAACATCAAAATCGTATCAATAATAGCCCTCTGATTTAAAATATCAAATACAATAATCACTAACCATAAAATCACTGCAAAACCAATATGGATAAAGGTTCTACGTTTTGATTTTTGTTCATCTGTTAATTTTGTGTTTCTATCATACTCCAACATATCAATATATGTAGAAGTTGTTAAGGTTGTGAGAACACTATCAGCACTGCTAAATGTAGCTGCAGTTAAACCAATAATAAAAATTAAACCTGCAAACATACCCAAATGATTCAATGCCAAATTGGGAAATACTTTATCAGTAATAATTTTTCCTGTTTCAGCATTCATTGGCAAATCGATAGCAGCGTGAGCATAATATTGATACAATAAAACACCCAGTGATAAAAAGAAAATATTAACAATCACCATCACGATACTAAACCAAAAAATATTTTTTTGTGCGTCAGCTAATGATTTACAACTTAAATTTTTCTGCATCATGTTTTGGTCAAGTCCTGTCATAGCAACAGCAATAAAAATCCCACCAATAAATTCTTTCACAAAAAAATTAGGTTTATGCCAATCCCAAAAAAATGTTTTTGAATAGTCTGAACTCGCAATATTCGTAATGGCTTGTCCAAAACCAATATCCATTTTATCAATAATAATTGCTATTGAAACAACTACACCTAGCACTAAAAATAAAGATTGAAATGTATCTGTCCATACCAATGTTTTAATACCACCTTTGTAAGTGTATAATAACATTAATACTAAAATCACCGAAACACTTAACCAAAAAGGCACATGTACACTTTTTATTTGGTCGAATACAAAAAACTGAATCACACCTGCGGCTAAATATAATCTTCCTGAAGCTCCTAAAATACGTGATAATATAAAAAAGAAAGCACCTGTTTTTTGTGTATGTCGTCCAAAACGAGTTTCTAAATACGTATAAATAGAAACCAAATTCATTTTGTAATAAATAGGTAGCAACACTTTAGAAATAATGAAATAACCTACAAAATAGCCAAGAACCAATTGTAAATACGAGAAATTGGCACCTCCTACTTTACCAGGAACAGAAATATAAGTAACGCCACTTAACGAATCACCAATCATCCCAAAAGCTACGGCATACCAAGGCGAAGTGTGATTACCAGAAAAATAACTTTCGGCTGTTGAATTCTTAGAAGTTAAGTAGGCAATTAGGAGCAATCCTCCAAAATATAAGCCTATGCATGAAATAATAAGTAATGGCGACATACTTTAAAGATAAAGTGAAGGCAACCTAAATTTTGAATTAAAAAATTATTATTTTAAATACCTGAACGTTAATATCTTTTAACATTCAAAACCCTTTAAAAATCAACAATAATCCTCATTTTTTGCTATCTTGTTGCCTTAATATTATTTATGCAAGACATCATAGCAAAAATACCTCGTGAAGCATTATTAAGCGAGTTAACTAAGGATCGCTACATACGTAAAACCAATAACGGTGATAATGAAATTTACATTATTACTCACCACGATTCACCAAACACGATGAAAGAAATCGGTCGTTTGAGAGAAGTCAGCTTCCGTCATGCTGGCGGCGGCACAGGCTTAGCTTGCGACCTAGATGAATTTGACATTGGCGAACATCCTTACAAACAATTATTAGTTTGGGATCCAATTGAAAAAGAAATAGTAGGTGCTTATCGTTTTATTTTATGTAGAGATGCTGAATATAAAGATGGAAAAGTATTATTGGCTACAACCGAATTATTTGATTTCTCTCCTGAGTTTTATAAAACCTATTTGCCTTATACTATCGAATTAGGCCGTTCTTTTATTCAGCCTCAATATCAACCATCCGAACAATTTAGAAAAGGACTATTTAGTTTAGATAATTTATGGGACGGATTGGGTGCTATTGTAGTGGATAATCCTGATATGAAATATTATTACGGCAAAGTAACCATGTACACTGATTTTAATGTGGAAGCCCGTGATTATATTTTATCATTTTTAAGATATTATTTCCCAGATCCTCAAAAATTGGTTACACCTATTCATGCTGTTGAAATCAAAACAGATGTATCAGCATTTTTTAATGAGATTGAAGGTAAAGACTACAAAGCTGGCCACGCTATTTTAAATAAACATGTGAGATCCTTAGGAGAAAATATTCCTCCAATGGTAAACGCATATAGTAACTTGTCAAGCACGATGCTATCTTTTGGAACTGCTGTTAATCCTACCTTTGGTGGTGTTGAAGAAACAGGGATTTTGGTAACAATTGCAGATATTTACAAAAGCAAATCGGATAGACATATTGAAACTTACAACAAAGAATTAAGAGAAAGAAGTTGATTGAAGTTCGATTGACGAATTTTGAAGTACGAATGCTCTAATTTTAAAATCGTAATTCGTACCTCGCAATTCCTAAATCCAAAATCATCATTCTAAATTAAACAAAATGGAAATAAAAAACGCTAAATTTTTAAAAAGCAGTTCTAATAACAAACACTGTCCCCCACCCGATAAGCCAGAGTTTGCTTTTATTGGACGAAGTAACGTTGGTAAATCTTCGTTAATCAATATGCTTTGCAACGAAAAAAACTTAGCAAAAACTTCTTCAAAACCCGGTAAAACACAATTAATTAATCATTTTATTATAGATAATAAATGGTACTTAGTGGATTTACCTGGTTACGGTTATGCTAAAACAAGTAAAACCAATTTAGATAAATTCGAAGAGTTAATTAGTAATTATATAACGAAACGAAAAAATTTAATTTGTGTCATTATTTTAATAGATAGTCGTTTAGAATTACAACCTATTGATGGCGAATTTATGGATTGGTGTACACAACATGAAATTCCATTTTGCTTAGCATTTACTAAAATTGATAAACTAGGTAAAAATCAGTGGGCTAGTAATTTTATGAAATATAAAAAACGCTTAATGGATTATTGGGGAGAGTTACCTCAGATATTTGAAACTAGTGCAGAAAAAAGACAAGGTAAAGAAACTATTTTAGAATACATTGGCGAAAACATGCAATATTTTATTCCACCTCCAAAAGGAGTTAAAGCGACCAACGATGACGATGATGAGTTTGATGAAGAATATGAAAACGACAATGATGGTATCTGAGTGGCAACAATTGCAAAATAAATTGAAAGAACGTTTTGGTTCAGAAATGGATCATGATGCTATTTTATTTATGATTGGCTTACAAGAATTAGATAAGCCTTATAAAACATATAAAAAAGACGAAAAATTAGAGGTCATGCATATAGGCGTTTGTACTGTGTTAGCACCTTATGGTTTTTATGAATACAAAGGCAGAGATGATGATGATTGGCCGCACTGGGAACTAAAAGAAAAGATACCTTTTTTAGAGCCAAAGAGCCAAAGCAAATTAATGAATGATGCCTTGATTGATTACTTTAAACGAATTGATTTTTTTGGCGAATAAATACATATAAAGCTATTTTACCATTTATCCTTTTTTGAAAAAAAACTACAATCAATTTATTACATTTAATATTCAAATTAAAAATAACATGAACAAATACATTTTATCACTACTTGCAATAGCATCATTATCTATGAATGCGCAAGTAAAAACGGCTACCACCAAAGCGCCAACAACTAAAGCAAATGTAAAACCTTCAGCTACTGCGCCTAAATTATTACAAACGGTTGCAAAAGTTGGTAATGAAATTTCGATACCTTATAAAAAATATGTGTTAGCAAATGGCTTAACAATCGTTGTGCACGAAGATCATAGTGATCCAATTGCTTATGTTGATGTAACATACCATGTTGGTTCAAACAGAGAACAACAAGGGCGTTCTGGCTTTGCACATTTCTTTGAACACATGATGTTTCAAGGTTCTAAAAATGTAGCAGATGAACAACATTTTAAAATTATTACAGAAGCTGGTGGAACATTAAATGGCTCTACTAACTCTGATAGAACGAATTATTTTGAAACGGTTCCTTCCAATCAATTAGAAAAAATGCTTTGGTTAGAGGCAGATAGAATGGGCTTTTTATTAGACTCTGTAACACAGAAGAAATTTGAAGTACAACGTGCTACTGTAAAAAACGAACGCGGACAAAATTACGACAATAAACCCTATGGTTTAGTTGGAGAAAAAACTGGCGAAGCATTATTCCCTAAAGGTCACCCCTACTCTTGGACTACGATTGGTTATATTGAAGACTTAAACAGAGTAGATGTAAATGATTTGAAACGTTTTTATATGCGTTGGTATGGACCTAATAACGCTGTGCTTACTGTATCTGGCGATGTTAATACTGCTGAAGTTATAAAGTTAGCCGACAAATATTTTGGTTCAATTCCTCGCGGACCAGAAGTTAAAAATATGACTAAACAAGTTGCTGTCTTAACAGAAAACAGATATATTTCTTACGAAGACAATATTAAATTCCCAATGTATAAAGTAACCTACCCTACCGTTCCTTCAATGGATAAAGACGAAGTAGCTTTAGATGTGCTAGGCGAAATATTATCATCTTCAAAAAGTTCACCATTATACAATACATTTATTAAATCGCAAAAAGCCGTATCAGCAAACGCATATAATTACAGTAGAGAATTAGCAGGACAGTTTGAAATACTGATTCGCGCAAATGCTGGAACAAAATTAGCAGATATCGAAGCTATGTTAAATCAATCGTTAGCAGAATGGGAAAAAACTGGAGCAACAAACGATGATATTAAAAAATATAAAGTATCCTATCAAAGTAATTTATATAGTAGTTTAGCTACGGTTCAAGGAAAGGGCGCTCAGTTGGCAGCTTACCAAACGTATGCTAACAATCCAAATTATTTAAAAATCGAAATGGCAAATAATTTAAAGGTTACTAAAGAAGATGTGATGCGTGTTTATAACACTTATATCAAAGGAAAATTCGGAGTAATTTTAAGTTGTGTACCAAAAGGAAAATCTGATTTATCAGCAAAAACAGATACTTGGAAAATGTATGAAAGAACAATTGAAGAAGAAAGCGCTGAATACAAAAACTTATCATACAATGAGCCTAAAGATAATTTTAATAGAAGCAAAATACCTGCAGCTAAAGGAGCTAAATTGGTTCCATTACCAAACTATTGGACTTCTAATTTCAAAAACGGCATTAAAGCAATTGGCATTAATAATAATGATATTCCAAAAGTAAACATTCAATTTACTATGCCTATTGGTCACCGTTACGAACCAAAATTAGGCTTAGCGGTTTTATTAACTTCTTTAATGGAAGAATCAACACAAAAGCATAGTGCGGAAGAAATAGGAAGCATATTAGAACGCTTGGGTAGTGAAGTTTCTTTTTACGCAAATGACAATGAAGTGGGACTGTATATTTCTGCATTAAAACAAAATTTAGATTCCACTTTAAAAATTGCAGAAGAAATGTTATTCATGCCAAAATTTGATCAAGAAGATTTTGACTTGGTAAAGAAAGAACAATTAGACGGTATCACTAACTCGTTAACTCAAGCAACTGCTATTGCTAGTAACGTGTATGCAAAACTATTATATGGAGAAGGTTCAAATTTATCCATCTCTGCAAATGGTAACACTGAATCTGTTTCTTCGATTACTTTAGATGATGTAAAAGCTTATTACAAAAATTTCTCTGGCTTTAACTCTGTATTAGCTGTTAGTGGAGATATTGACCAAGTAAACGCATTAAAGAAATTAAGCTTTTTAAATAAACTACAATCTGTTAATACTATGCCTCAGGCAAAATATAAGTTACCAGAAATTGACAAAACTCGCATCTATTTCGTAGATAAAAAAGGAGCGCCACAATCCGAAATTAGAGTTGGTAATTTATCATTACCATATGATGCAACAGAAGAATTTTTTAAATCCAATATCATGAACTATTCTTTTGCTGGGGCATTTAATAGTAGAGTGAATTTTATCTTGCGTGAAGTAAAAGGTTTTACTTATGGTGCGCGTGGTGGTTTTAGTGGAAATAAATTTGTAGCACCATATACAATTGGTGCTGGTGTAAAAGCTAACACAACAGATAGTTCTCTAGTTATCATCATGGATGAATTAAAAAAATACTGCGAAGGCGGCATTACTGCTGAAGAATTAGAATTCACTAAAAATGCTATGGCTCAAGCTGATGCTTTAAAATATGAATCGCCTCAACAAAAATTAGGATTCGTTAAACGTATATTAGATTATAATTTAGATAAAAGCTATGTAGCTAAACAAGGAGAAATTATTAAAACCATTACCAAAGCAGAAATTGATGCTTTAGCTAAAAAGAATTTACCATATAATAACATGGTTATTTTAATTGTTGGTGATAAAGCAACTAACTTCGAAAAATTATCAAAACTTGGTTATGAAATTATCGAGTTAGATGTAAATGGAAACAAAGTAAATTAGACAATATGACAATTAGATAATTTGACAATGAATTTATTATTAGTCAAATTATCTTCTTTCATTGTCGAATTGACTCATTAACTAATTATCGAATTAAAAAAAATGAATATAGGAATTGTATGTTACCCAACCTTTGGCGGAAGTGGTGTTGTTGCTACTGAATTAGGAATAGCGTTGGCTCATAAAGGACATAAAGTGCATTTTATTACTTACTCGCAACCATTTAGATTAAATCAGTTTAACGAGAATTTATTTTATCATGAAGTTAACGTCAATGATTATCCCTTATTCGATTATCAACCGTATGAAAGTGTACTAGCCAGTAAAATTGTAGATGTTGCCATTTACGAGCGCTTAGATGTATTGCATGTACATTATGCTATACCTCATGCATCTGTTGCTTACTTGGCACAACAAATTTTAAAATCACGAAAAATAAATCTTCCATACATTACAACTTTACATGGAACTGATATTACTTTAGTGGGACAAGATCCCTCTTTTGAACCAGTCATTTTTTTCTCTTTAAATAATAGTAATGCCATTACGTCCGTTTCTGAAAGTTTAAGAAAAGACACTTTAAAGACTTTTAAAATCGCCAATGATGTAAAAGTAATTCCGAATTTTATTAAAATAGAAGACTATCAGCATCAACCAGAAATGCAATGTCATCGAAAAAACTTTGCAGCACCAAACGAAAAAATTTTGATACATGTTTCTAATTTTAGGAAAGTAAAACGTGTGGAGGATGTTTTGAGGGTATTTGATATTGTGAGAAAAGAAATTCCTTGCAAATTAATATTAGTGGGTGATGGCCCAGAAAGACCAGCTATTGATAAATTATGCAGAGAACTAAATACGTGTAGCGATATTATATCGTTAGGTAAAATTGCCAATCCTAAAGAAGTATTATCTATTTCAGATTTGTTTATTCTTCCGTCAGAAACAGAAAGTTTTGGTTTATCAGCATTAGAAGCAATGGCTTTAAAGATACCTGTTATATCATCTAACACTGGTGGAATACCTGAACTAAACATTCATGGAAAAACAGGATATATGAGTAATGTAGGAGATTATCAAGATATGGCAAAAAACACCATTACTTTATTATCAGACGAAAAGAAATTTCAACAGTTTAGAGAAAATGCCTTTGAACAAGCAAAGAAATTTGACATTGAAGCTATACTTCCGATGTATGAAAAATTGTATAAGGAAGTCATTGCAGCTGGGATTTAAGCTATAACAATAATTTATTTCCCACATTCTATTTTTTTATTAAATTAGATTCACATTATAATGAATTATAGTGAAGATAAAATATTATGAAAAAGGCACTATTTATTATATTTATTATTTTCTGCGTTTGCCAACAAAATGTGTGGGGACAAAACAGAACGATAGATTCTTTGAATTTAGTCTTAAAAAATACAAAATTCGATATTGATAAAATAAATATTTTAATTGAACTCGCAAATACTTGCGAAGTTAAAGACAATCTCAAATATGCAAATCCAATAATACAGTTATCTGATAAATTATTAGCAGATACAAAAGACAGTGTTACTAAACGTAAATTATTAGACGCCAGATTTAAAGCGGTTGATTTCATAGTTTATTATTATAATAAAACAGAAGGACGCAACTCATTAAAGATATTAGATGCTTATAATACACACCTTAATATTTGCTTAAAATATAAGGATCCAATTGGAATAATCGAATGTTTACTAGCGATCGCTGACGACTATAATGGCAGAGGCGACTTAATGAAAAGATTGAATTGTTTAAAACAGGGCGAAGCATTAATGAAAACACTCAATTACAAAAAAGGAGAAGCCAGATTCATTATTAAGTTAGCTTTTTTTTATTCAGAATATGGAGATACAACACTAGCAATAAAATATGTTGAAAAAGCAGAAATATTAGAAAAAGAAATTGGAGATTCAAGTAGGATTTCAAGAGCATATTTTACAAGAGCAAGATTCTATGCAGATATAAAACAATGGGGTAAAGCCATAAAAAACTTTGATATAGCCGAAAAAATATATAAAATAGCAAATGATACAGCTCAATTATTAGATATTTATTATCAGTTAGGCTATGTTTACAAAAACAAATATGATCTTGTAAATGCCCATAAGTACTTTAACATATGTCTCGATTTAGCCAAAGCAAATAAAAACAACTTAGAATACATTGGTGTATCAAAAGTTGGAATTGGTGACGTTTATTGTCTTGAAAAAGAATATGACAAAGCGATAGAAAATCACCAATTTGTTTTGGAAATTTATGAATATTTTAATTTTGAATCTCAAGTGTATTTTGTTTCTTCTCATATAGCAAACGATTACTTTCTTAAAAAAGATTATATAAAAGCGAAATTTTACTCTTCAAGGTTATTAAGAATAGCAAATAAAAATCGTTACGTTCCCGATTTACTAAATGCGGAAAAATTAGCCTACCAAGTTGATTCAGCAACTAATAATTACAAAGATGCATTTGATCACTTTCAAAAATATTTATTCTATAAAACAAAACTTAGCAATGATATAGTTCATCAAGCAGCCGCGAAAGAAAAATTTCAATCCGATTTAGAAAAACAAAAACTATCCAGCAAAGCAGAGCAAGATAAAAAAGATGTTCTAGCAAAAGAGGAAAAGCAGAAGCAACAACTAATTATTGGCTCGGTAGCCTTTGTTCTTTTAATAGTTTTAATTTTTTCAGCCTTATTATTCAAACGTTTCAGATTAACCAATAAGCAAAAAGGAATTATAGAACACCAAAAACACATCGTTGAAGAAAAACACAAAGAAATTACCGACAGTATTAATTATGCAGAAAGAATACAAAAAACATTTTTGGCCTCAAATGATTTATTAAATCAACACTTACATAATTACTTCATTTTATTCAAACCCAAAGACGTAGTTAGCGGCGATTTTTATTGGGCTGATACATTGCCTAATGGCAATTTTGTTTTAGCAACCGCTGATAGTACAGGACATGGTGTGCCAGGAGCCATTATGAGTTTACTAAATATTACAAGTTTAGAAAAAGCCATTGAACATTTATCAGATCCAGCTCAAATTTTGAATCATACACGCCAAACCATTATTAAACGTTTAAAGCGAGATGGCAGCGCAGAAGGTGGAAAAGACGGGATGGATTGTTCATTGATAATCTTTGACATTAAAAACAAACAATTACATATTGCTGCCGCCAATAATCCTGTTTGGATTGTTCGTGGTAACGAATTAATAGAAATAAAACCTGATAAAATGCCAGTAGGAAAACATGATAGAGATCAGGAAGGATTTACAGCGCACACTATTGACATAAATGAAGGAGATATTATTTACACCCTTACCGACGGATTCCCAGACCAATTTGGTGGTGAGAAAGGCAAAAAGTTCATGAGCAAAAATTTAAAAGAGTTATTAATTGCAAACGCTCATTTACCAATGCAACAGCAAAAAGAGTTATTAGATAACACTTTTAACAACTGGGTTGGTGATTTAGAACAAGTAGATGATGTAACTTTAATTGGTATAAAGATTTAGAGAGGCGACAAATTTTTCCTAGCAGGCTTCTTACATTCCTCAAAAACGGTACCTCCCAAGTAAGGTAATAATCTATTAAAATCAGTTGTTTTAATGTAATAATTACCTAAAGCAGAGTACAGTTTAGTTTGATCAGTAGTACTTTCTTTGGCGTAATAGGTCATTATATCATCTATCAAAACCATCGTTAATAAATCATCCAACTTTCTTTTACTTTTATACCATTTTAAAGTTTCCATAATTATTTTTTGCAGTTTTCAATACTCTCCTTAATTTGTTTTTCTTCTTTAAGTGTAGCAATTTCTTTTGTTAAAGCTAAATTATAATATTTTATAGCTATTGTATTATTTTTTCTTGATGCAAAATAATCACCTAAAATTTGATACATGAAATAACTTTCGGGATTTGAATGAATAAAAGCATTCTCAATATTTTCAGATAGTTCTATTTTCTCTGATTTTTTTGTAATGTACTGTACGTAGTTTTTAATCTGCTTAAATAATAAAAAGTTTTTATAGCCTTGAGTTTTCAAAAATGGGTCTTCTTGTATAGTTAAACTAACAACATTGATTTCTTTATTAGTACTTAATGATTTGGCATTAGCAAATACACTATCCAAATTATAACAAATAAATTTGCCACACTGAAACGGATTTGCGCTTACCCACATTAATTTATCTTTGGGTTTAAAAATAACCGCGTGATGCGCTAGTAATTGATTCAAACCTTTCTCATTAGTTAAACCAATGTTCTTATTATTTAATCCTTTTTGGTTTCTTAAAATAGCTGCTGCTTGCAAATAGTTAATTGTATCACTATTGCTTAGTAATTGTTTTAAACGAATGTTTCTATATAAAGAAGAGCTTTCAATTTGGTTATTCAAATTAGCAATATCATTTTCATAATCTTTACCTTGGTAATGATTCGGACAAATGATTTGATTTGAATTTGGCACTTCATACACATCCATTTTAGCAGGTGATTTCTCGATGCTAATCGTTTTATTATCCGATGCACTTCCTACTAAAATACTTTCAGATACAAATACATCTCGTTTTTTAGCAATTGCAATTGCTTCATTTATATTTTTAGAATATTGTAAAATTTCTCTTGCTAATAAGGCAATAGGCGTGGCGGCATCTGTAGGAATAGAACTTTTAGCCGCATTAATAGTGACAGTTAATCCTTGATCGTTCATGCCACTACAAGCGCCTATAAAACCACTCCATGTTACAGTCGCAAACTTGTAGCCCTTTGTAGGATTAGTAAACTGAACGATTTTATTTTTAGCAAAATCATCACCGCTATAAAAATCAAAATTACGTGCCACTAATAATTTACCATCAGCACTTTTTTTATCCCAGACAGAAAAAGATGTGCAACCCACTGTCATGTTCTTATCTTGCAAAGCATGGCCAATATCATGTGCACCATGATAATTTAGGATGCGATGATATTTTGGTGCGATAAAATCATATTCATCACTCGCGTATTTAGAGATCCCTAAAATTTCTTCTTTGTATTCTTCGGTAATATGGTCAGGTAAATGACGATTAAAATAACCAACAAAATACTTTAAGAATTTTAAATAATTTAAATTCGGCACTAATAATTGTATCTGACGAAAAAAGGCTTCTTCCTGAAAAGCACTAAGTTCTTTAGTAAGCATACCATTAGCAATACCGCGCTCATAAGCATCACCTTCTACATATAATTCCCACAAACCACTTTTGCTATGCTTTAACCAATTTTGGTTTACTTTATAAAAATCTTCGCTTATGGTTTCCCTCTTCCAATTAAGAGTTTTGTCATTTTTAATTTGAGGAACCTCAATTTGAATGGCGATGATAAAATATATTAAAATTACGAGAATTAGTAGAGTGAATACTAATCCAATTTTAAATAATTTTTTAAGAAATCTAGGAGACATAATCGTAAATTTAACATAAATCACAATTATATACTACTGAAAAAAATCATTTAAAGGTTTTTATATAAAAAATTATTTTCAATTTTGATAAAATAAAGTCCTAGTTTGGCTTAGTAAATGGAATCCATCTAGGAACTTTTTTAGTATAATCAATGTATTCTTGCCCAAAGTGTCTAATCAGAAATGGCTCTTCATAGTTATTTATATATATAGACGAAAACCTAGCCCATATAACTAACCATCCAACAGTAAATAAGGAACTATAAGCTAAACTTTCACCTATTAAAACAAAAAATAATGCCCACATCATTGGATGCCTTACTAATTTATATGGTCCCATATTTACTAATTTGGTAGGTTTAACAAATGGTATAGCCGAACCATATTTATTTATAAACATCATAAGACTACAAATAATTGCCAAAACAGCACCAAAATTCATAAAAATTACGCCTATTATAACTAAAAGATCATATTTAGGAAGAATAAAAAAATTTGATTCTAACTTTCTAAAAAATAATGGAGTTATATATAAAATAGTAAATGGCCCTATAAAAAGATAAATTAAGGCGTCAAATTGTTTTTTTAAAAAATTCATATTAGTTTTATTATGTTATTAAAATTTAAACAAACTTACATGAATACATACAAATGTAATTTGTAAATAACAATATATAATTGTAAATTTATAAAATGAAAAAATCAGTTTCGGACAATATCCGGTTAATAAGAGAAAGCAAAAACTTTAGCCAAGATTACATCGCTAAAAAATTAAAAGTTACACAGCAAGCTTATTCTCAAATGGAAAAAAATCCAGACACAATGGCTCTTTATAGATTAAAAGACCTTTGTAAAATTCTTGATGTAGAACTTATAACATTATTAGGCGAAGAAAATACTTATTTGCAGCAAAACTATAATCAAAAAGGCGGAAACGCTGCAACCAAAATGGTTTTCACTAATAACAGTGAAGATTCGAAAGATTTATATGAAAGATTAATCGCTGAATTAAAAGAAGAGATAGTTTTTTTACGAAATAAAAAATAACCTTATCGTTAATAAACTGAATTTAATAATTGATAAATTTTAAATTTTATATATTTTGAACTATTTTTAGAAATATAACTATTTTTTAAACAGATTAGGTCGAACTACAAATAAGGTTTTAAATCAACCAAACCAAGCGAGAAATTTTTGGCATTAATTTACTTAGGAGTTCGGAAGGAAAAGTGAGTCGACGCCTACTCTTTTTATTTATTCATGTAAATAACATTTGCCACTTATATTTTTTGTCAAATTTTTACAACGAGCACCTTTTTTTGTTTTTCCAGAACATTGCACTGAATTCAAATTGCTTTTTTCAACATCATCTTTATTTTCATGTGTTTGAACGACATTTAAATTATGTTTATGCAAAGTATCTGCTGAGTTGGAATGCTGAGTTAAACTTTTTGTATCATATTGTTTTAGAGGTGACCAACTCCAATCGTTAATATTAGTTGTTCTTTCAATACTATCTTCTTGCTCATCAGGTAATAGAGGAAAAAAATCAAGGCCCGTTATTTTTTCAACACTATCAATACTAATTGCAAAATGTTCTAACTCTTCAACCGATCCTTCATTGGGCATTACAAAGCCTATAGCCTTAGCATGTGAGTGATTATAATCGAGTACAACTTTGTAATAATATTTTGGAATACTTACTTTATTTAAACCAATAGTTGGTAAACTATCCGTTAAAACGGGTCCCGTAACAATATATATTGATGAATATATCTTTGCCCATTTTCTTACTAACTCTTCGGTGCGTTTCCAAATACCTCTATTAAAAGCTGGTATTTGTGGCGACATATTACTGTAATAAAAAGATTCTTCCATAGTGGCACCCGACCAACCCATATCAGCAGCAGGTGCTAAATGCCCTCTATCAAAACCGCTTGCTAAATATTCATTATTATTTGCAGATTCAGTTGCAACTAATGGATCAACAATAAATTTATTACCTCTTTTAATAACACTGTTTGTTTCATTATTAGTAAGTTCATAAGCAACCCAATTTGCCTGTTCATGTTTCTCGTTATATGACAATGCATAAGCAATATGTTTTACTACTTGCTCGTTATGTTTAAGTTTTGGAATTTCGAGGTGTTCAATTTTTATTGCTAATTTATCCTGAGACAATAAAACATTACATCCAACAACGTAAAAAAATATAACAAGAATATTCTTCATTTAAATTAAATTATTTTAGATATAGTTTATAAAATTTTAGAACCATATATTATTTACGCCAATTTTGGTGTTGCTACTAAATTACTCTTTTAAAAATTCGTACTCGTAAACTTTAGGTTTTATTTTGTTGGCTAAAAGAGTTAAGTTGTTTCTTAATTCACTTATGAGTTTGGAATAAATGGCGTCCGTGCTTTACCGATAGTGAGCACGAATTGCACAAACATGGTTGAGATATCAAAATTACCGGTTTTTGCTTCTACCCAAAGTAGCGGTGTTCTTCCAAAAATAGAATCTTGTTTTGGAAAAACGGTAAAATCAATATTTCCTAAAATTTCGGTTGTATCAAATTGTTTAAACCAATCGGCACCAACTTTATTTTTTAATTCTTCTTCTCTTATATTTTTGTATTTCATTACTAGTTTTTGTGCGTGTTTTATGGTGTGATTTTGAAATTATGGTAAAAGAATTGTATTGCTTAAATATAAAAAAATAATCGCCAGTATTGATGCAATTGCTAACAGCTATTTACATCAATAACATGGAACACTGATGACGCTGAGGAAGCGGATAATTAAGATTTTAAGAAGAAATCAGTTTTAATCCTGTTAAATCTGTGTTATCTGCGTTCTGTTTTTTCATCATTTTAAAATAGAGAAAAGTGTTAGAGAAATAAATGATTAATTAAAAATCATAAATAATCATAGTCGATCTGCGTTATCTGCGTTCTATTATTCCATAAAACAAAAAGCCCCTCGATATAATCGAAGGGCTCCTTAAATAGTATTGAAGATTACTTAATTAAAGAAGCTCTTAAGGCGTAAATCTTTCCAGAAATAGTTTTAAAATTAGCTTCCTTCATTTCTTTAGGATCTTTAATAGCATCTATTTCAGCATGTATTTTTTTCAATTCATCATTTAAAGTAACACACTCTTTTTTGTCTTTATAATCATTTAATAAATCCGTTAAGTTTTTTAAATAAAAACGTTGATCCCATAAATGTTTGTATCCTTTTTCTTTTGCAGAAGCATCAGTAGCACTTTCAGTGATTTTACAAGTTAAATATAAACTCTCAACCCAAGACCCAGCAAATAAAGAAGATGCAGTATAAATACGCTCATTGGTTCTTAAATAAGAATCACTTTTTACGAAAATCTCATCTAAAATGGCTAATAATGAATCCTTATTAGATAAATTTTTCTCTGCACGTTTTCCAACCATTTGATCTACTGCACCTTTTAAACCTAAATCATCAGAAGTTTTAACTACAGTTTTCATGTATTTTAAAATATCTTCGCCTTTATTATTTACCATGGCATAAGACATATCTATATTGTAAACACCTAATGCTAAAGCTTTTGAAAACTCACTATTTGCTGAAATTTGTTTTTTAGAATCTACTAGTAATTCGTTATTATAATCAACACCCCAACTAGATAATTCATTAATACTACCCACTGGAGAGGGAATATTAGCAATAGCAAAATCAAATTTGAATTTTGTTTCTTCGTTAACAGTAATAGGAGTTGTATCCTTTGGAGTTTCAGCAACAATATTTTCAGCAGTTTCTTCGGTTGCATTATCTCCGCATGCTGTAAATATTACTGATAAAGAAATGCCTGTGGCAAGAAATAATTTGTTCATTTTTTAGAATTTTAAAAAGTTACACAAAAGTAAGAGTCTTCTTTTAATAAACAAGAAACTAATACCTCGTAAATCTATAAAATAACACATTTTATCAACAAAAAAAGGGCTCACATCGTGTGAACCCTTTTAAATAATGACTATCTGTCTAAATTACCGTAGTCTAATTTTTTACTTATGGCATTATTTATTTACTAATAGACAATTTATCTACAAATCTACCTTGTTTACTTAGTACCTCAATACTATAAATTCCAGTACTTAACTCTTGCAAATTAATTTTGACTTGAGATTGATTATTTATTAATCGAGTTAGAACTAACTCTCCTAAGCTATTGTAGATGTTGATTTTTTGCATTAATACTGAACTACGTATATTAACAAAATCAGTTGATGGATTAGGAAAAAATTGAATTGAATTTGATAAAAGCTGATTATTTAATCCCGTCAAAATAGTAAAATTATCTTTAGTATTTGATTTTGTTTTATTTTTTACTACTAAAACGTTAGATGGTTTTAATGTAGGATTACAGCTTAATCCGACACCATCTACCCTCCAATTAGCTCTATTTTGATAAGTTGAATATAATGGGTCAACTAATAAATTTTGACTTCCCGTAGTTGTACCAACTATATGCCATGAACCATTACCTATAGTATCTCTCAATAAATTGTAATTACTAATTGGGTTAGGAGTATTCTCAATATTATACAAGTTCCATTGAAATGAACCATTTCCTAAATCATTTATATACACTGTATTATGGTAATTACTCAAAAAACTAAAATTATTTTGATTGTCACGTATTTTTATCTTGTATTTATATGTTGTTATTTTTGGGTCGCCATTAGGTAGAGCGTTACTTGTAAAAAAAACTCTATTGGTATCATTAAATTCGCTATAAGCTGAGTTAGATAAAGCTCCCACTTTAAAATATTGAATCGGGCTCGAACTTACTTCTCTGTAAATTATAAAACTATCCACATTAAAATAATTACTCTTTTCCCATGTGATTTGATTATAATTAGTTAGAGAATCTGAACCAACCACGCAAATATCTGGTATTGCGACGTTTGATATCATCCTTACTTTATTGGAACCTTGATCAACAAAAATTATAGAATTACTATTTGCATCAACTCTTATTGACCAAGGAACTGAAATTTCTGCTAAAATGGCGCTGCCTCCATCACCAGTATTAATATTTACACCATTACCACATATTGTCTCAATTATTCCTGCCGAATTTATTTTTCTAATTCTATAATTATTCTGATCTGTGATATATATATTTGCAAAATCGTCAACCGTTACACCTGTTGGCTCTTGCAATTTAGCAGCTGTAGCCAACCCGTTATCGCCACTAAATCCTGCTACGCCTGTACCAGCGATAGTTGTAACAATACCGGCAGTATTTATTTTACGAATAACATCTGCATCCGCATCAGCAAAATACAAATTCCCATTATTATCAATATCCATTGCTACAAAGTTTTTAAAACTGGCGTTAATAGCAAGCCCCCCATCACCTGAATATGAATATACACCAGTTCCAAAAATCGTAGTTATTATCCCCGAAGATAAATCGACTTTACGGACTCTAAAATTTTGGCGATCTATAAAATACAATTGATTATTATAAATTTTCAAATCCCAGGGCTCCCTTATTTTAGCACTTGTGGCTAGTCCATTATCTCCACTATAACCTTTGGTACCTGTTCCAACAATTGTACTAATAATACCGTTTTTATTTACTTTTCTAATCCTGCCATTACCGGCGTCACAAATATATATTCCAGAAGTGTCTGCATGAACACCATTTATAGTGTCCAATTGAGCGGCTGTTGCCAAACCGCCATCACCACTAAATCCTCTTGTTCCGTTTCCAGCAGCAGTAAATAAAAGACCGCTGCTTTGATCAATTTTTCTAATCGTATAAGAATAATAATCACTGAAATAAACTGCTCCGTTTGACCTGTTTAATGAGAGCATAAATGGCTGAAGTCTGGCATTATTTGCATACTGGAACAAATCCGGCGTTTTTCCGGCGATAGTTGTAATAATTCCACTGGTGCTCACTTTTCTAATTCGTTGATTTTGCCCATCACTAAAATACACTTCTCCATTAGCTTTGACCACAACCTGTCGTGGGAAATTTAATTTTGCGTTAGTTGCTAAACCACCATCACCACTAAAACCTGCTATGCCAGTGCCAGCAACATTTGAAATTATGTTTGAAGTATTAATCTTTCTTATTTTATTTCCAGCAAAATCAGAAAGAAATAAACTCCCTGATACAGAATCAGTGAAAACAGCAATAGGAATTAATGCTGCTGATAAGGCATTTCCTCCATCACCAGAAGAAGCAGGAAATCCAGTTCCAGCAATATTACTAATAATACCAGACGTATTAACTTTACGTATTCTGTAATTGTAAGTATCGGCAATATAAATATTTCCATATTTATCCACATTTACCCCAAATGGTTCCTTTAACGCAGCAGCAGTAGCCAAACCACCATTACCAGAATAACCAAATGTTCCGTTTCCAGCAACTGTAGATATAATACCAGAAGTGCTTATTTTTCTAATCCGATTGTTTTTATTATCTGCGACATAAATATTACCACTTAAATCTATTGCTAACCCCTGAGGATAATTTAAAGTAGCTAGTGTTGCTGGCCCACTGTCCCCGCTAAAACTTGCGACACCAGTTCCTGCAAAAATATTTATAATACCTGTTGCACTCACTTTATAAATTAAATTATTAGGAGAATCGGCAAAATAGGTATTTCCAATACCATCCCTCACAATACCCAAAGGACCATTAAGAGTTGCCTGTGTAGCTTGTCCTCCCATGCCTGAATTACCAACGGTACCATTACCAGCATATGTTGTTAAAATACCAGAAGTAGCTATTTTCCTTACAATACTGAATGCTGGATCGGTAAAATAAATATTGCCATTTGCGTCGATTGTTAAACCCGAAGGCTGATTTAATTGCGCTTGAGTAGCCTGTATATTAGTTGCTAAAATACCGCCTCCAGCAATAGAATTGATGATTTGGGCTTGACTTATATTATTTAATAAAAATAGGAATAGGAATATTTTTTTCATGATTATCAAATAATTGTATATTTAATCAAATTTAGTATTATTTTCCTAATAAGACACCTTTTAATGTTATTTGAACTAACTTTAATAATTAACAAAACCTTTTTATAAAAGTATTATATACATATTTTCTATTTATTTTACAATTTTGCATTTACTCGCAAACAGGTAATCCATTTATTACAAATTACCCGTCGAACATTTTTAGTAGTAGCGACCAAAATAGATCAATAACACAGGATAAAAATGGCAGAATCTATGTGGCTAATTTAAATGGTGTTTTTATTTATGATGGTAAATACTGGCAACAGGCTCCATTACCTAATTCAGGCTCTGCCTACTCGTTATTAAAGTCATCAGCAGGAACAATATATGTAGGGGGAACAGGTGAATTTGGTTATTTATCGATAAATCAGAAAGGAGAAATTTATTATACTTCTCTAATTCATTTATTAAAAAAAGAAGATCAGAATAGCTTTCAGGAAGTTTGGACAATTATTGAAACTAAAAATAAAATTTATTTTTGTTCCAACAACAAACTTTTTTGTTATAATAATAAGGAGATTAAAAGTTATCTACCAGTAGGAGAAAAGTTTCATACCTTTTTTAATATCAATAACCATTTATATGTTAAAGAACAAGGTATTGGTTTTAAAGTTATGATTAATGAAAATTTAGAGATGGTTGATAGCAGTTCTATTTTTCAAAATGTAAAGGTTTATGCTATACTTCAACTTTCAGATAAAGAATTTATTGTTGCCACTAGAAAGGGTTTATACAAATTGTATCATAATGAAAAATATCCCACAAAATCTATCTTTAAAAAACTTAAAAACGAAAACGACGAGTGGTTTATTGAAAGCGAGGTAACTTGTGGAACAAAATTAAATAGCAATTCATTTGCTTTTGGAAGTTCCAAAAATGGCATCCTAATACTAAGCGAAACCCAAAAATTAAAATCACTTGTTAATACTAACGTTGGTTTAATGGATGATAATGTAAAAGCTATTTACAGTGATATAAACAACAATCTTTGGCTATCTCTCAATTCTGGTATAGCAATGTGTGAAGTAAACTCTCCAATATCAAAATGGACAAAGCAAGACGGAATTAATGGCGTAGTAGAATCTAGTGCTAAATATGAGGGTACAATATATATTGCAACTGATAAAGGAGTATTTAAAAATAATAAACTCACAAATAAATTTGAACCTACAAAAATTACAGAACAAGCCTGGGATCTAAAAGTTTATAATAATAAATTATTTGCTTCAACAATAACTGGATTTTATTCAATAAACAATAATGATGAAACTAATTTATTGTACCAAGGGGAGATTTTTACAATTTTTGTAGATGAGGCTAACCGCTTATTTTATTTAGGTGGTGAAAATACGTTAGTCTCATATACATATACAAATACAAAATTTAATATAAGTAAGCATTATGATGTAACTGGCAATATTCGTTCAATAGCGAAAAACAAAGAAGGATTTATTGTTATTGGCAATGAGGCAGATGGAATTTATGTTATTGATGCTGAATTAAAAATAACTCAGTTAAAAAAAGAAAATGGGTTACCAAGTAATAATGAAAATTTTGTTTTTAATGTCAATAATAAAATTGTTATTGGAACAGATTCAGGTTTTTATGAATGGTCGCATAAAAACCCTAATACCGTTTGTTATTCAGCTGAATACAACAAACTAATTAGAAAATCATCCATTACAAAAAGTACATTCATTAATAACTCTATTTGGTTTACAGAAAACGGAATAGATACAGATCCTAATAGTAATACCAGAATAAATAAAATATCATTGAAAAAGGGTAAATATTATGAAAACACAAGTTATTTAAAACGAATAAACGGTATTGGAGCAAGGCATTTTTTTAATGATTCTAATCAAATTTTCATCTCAACTAACCAAGGTTTATTTTGTGCTGATGAAAGCAAACCTGAATTAAGATCGACTTTTTATGCCATTCTCTACAAATTACATTTTGGAAATGATGCTGACACTAACTATAGGTTACAAAATTTTTCCGAAACTAAATATAACTATCCTACTGAATTGATATATAGATACAACCAATTACACATATTACCTACAGCTACTAATTTTTATGGAGATAATAGTAAAATTGAATTTTCGTATTATTTATTAGGGAAAGAAGAAGATTACGGCAATTGGGTAAAAAATGAACACATAGATTACAGCGATTTAAAAGAAGGTTATTATACTTTTTATTTAAAAGCAAAAGATAATTTAGGAAATATAAGCGACCCTATTTCTTTAAGTTTTATCATATTGCCTCCTTGGTACCGAACTATTTGGTCTTACCTTGCTTATACTGGATTTGTTGTATGCTCGATTATATTATTAATTCATTTAAATACTAAACGTTTAAAAGAAGCAAATATAAAATTAGAAAATAATATAAAAGAAAGAACAAAAACAATTTTAGAACAAAAACAAGAACTTCAACATAAAAATACTGAAATTACTGACTCTATAAATTACGCCAAACGTATACAATTTTCAATATTGCCAAGCGTATCTGAAATAAAGGAAGTTTGGAAAAATTTATTTATTTTTTACCAACCTAAAGACATTGTGAGTGGTGATTTTTATTGGTTTAAAAAAATAAATGATTATGAGTTTTTGATTGCAAGTGCAGATTGCACAGGTCACGGGGTTCCTGGGGGATTTATGAGCATGATTTGTTCAGGTGCTTTAAAAGATGCAAGTAGAATTAGTCATAAGCCAGGAGAAATTTTATTTCATGCAAACAACTCAGTTAAAGATAGTTTATCGCAAGGCCAAATAATAGGTGGTTCAAAAGATGGAATGGAAATCGCTTTATTACATTTAAACATTCAAACAAAAACCATTATTTATGCTGGCGCTAACCGATTTTTATGGGTATTAAAAAAAGATGCCATGGACATAGAAGATATTAAACCAACTAAGGGAAGTATAGCTAGTACAACTGAATATAATTTTACTTATCAAGAACATAAATTTAACCTTAGTCCTGGCGACCAGTTATATATGAGTACAGATGGTTTTCCAGACCAATTTGGGGGATCCGGAAATAAAAAATATATGACTAAAAATTTCAAAAAATTGATCATGTCAATTTCTAAAAAAGACGTTATTGAACAGGAACTAATTTTAAAAAACACCATTAATACTTGGATGCGAGATACTGAACAGGTTGATGACTTACTTGTTATTGGAATAAGATTGTAAATTAATTTAAAGGATAGAACCTTATTATAATCTTTAAGGTAATGGTGCCAAAAATAGTTGGTGTTTTTGATAAAAATAATTGTTATACTAGTCCCGTAAGTCAGAAGAGTAAATTAGCTCTGCTGGAGAGCAACTAATCAGCAATATGATTTACCACGAAAAATGAAAAGCCTT
>CAITNS010000065.1 GCA_903893815.1 uncultured Bacteroidota bacterium | reverse complement strand
CCAAGCACTTACTTTATCGTCTGAATATTCAATTTTATAACCCAATGTTCTTGTAACTTTTTGTTACAAGGTAAAAATATTGGAAAACTAATAAAATCAAAGGATTCATGAAATATTAACAAATCAACTGTCTGTTTGCGGTTTAAAGCGTAGCTTCTTTGCTAACCTTCTATTCCTAAATAAACTATATGGTTAAAACTCACTATATATGTTAGAGCAAACGCTTATATTTGCCTCGTGGCAGAAATAGGAAAAGATATACTAAAAGCAAAAGCGTTTCTCGAAAAAGACGAATTAGTCGCCATTCCAACCGAAACGGTTTATGGTTTGGCTGCCAATGCTTTAAATCCAATTGCCGTAGCAAAGATTTTTGAAGCCAAAGAACGTCCCACTTTTGATCCATTAATTGTTCACACCCATTCATTACATGAAGTCTATAAGTTTGTAACCAATATTCATCCAGCTTTATTGAAATTAGCTGAAGCATTTTGGCCAGGACCATTGACTTTATTACTTCCTAAAAAAGAGATCATTCCTAGTTTGGTAACATCTGGTTTAGATAGAGTAGGTGTGAGAGTTCCCAACCATTCTTTAACTTTAGATTTATTATCGCAACTAAATTTTCCACTAGCGGCTCCAAGCGCCAATCCGTTTGGTTATATTAGTCCTACAACGGCAATGCATGTTGAAAAACAATTAGGAACCAAAATTCCTTATATCTTAGATGGCGGTTCTTGCGAGGTTGGCTTAGAATCCACGATTGTTGGAGAGGAAAATGGAGAAATTATTATTTATCGTTTGGGCGGTTTATCTGTTGATGAAATTGAAACAATAGTAGGAAAAGTATCTGTGCAATTAAATCAATCAAGTAACCCCAAATCGCCGGGACAATTAAAAAGTCATTATGCGCCAAAAAAGCCTGTATATATTGGCAATTTAAATGAATCACAAAAGCAATATTCTGATCAAAAAATTGGGGCCATTGTTTTTGGAATTGATATAAAACTAAGTGAATCCATTCTTATAAAGAATTTATCTTCCACCAAAAACTATCAAGAAGCCTCCGCTAATTTATTTTCTTTTTTAAGAGAATTGGATGAAGCAGATGTGGATGTTATTATTTCTGAATTCTTGCCCGAAACTGGATTGGGGTTGGCCATTAATGATAGATTGAGAAGGGCTTCGGCTTTATAATTTAATAGTTGTAAAACTTTCAAATAGCAGTCTTTACTAATCTTCAAATATTCCTTACCTTTACCATGTTATGTCAAAGATTACAGTTGCTATAGATGGTTACTCTTCGTGCGGTAAAAGCACCTTAGCGAAGCAATTAGCTCAAAAATTAAACTATAATTATATAGATACGGGAGCTATGTATAGAGCTGTAACTATTTATTGTTTAAGAAATGACATTATAAAAGATTCGGTCGTTAATCTTCCCAAATTATTAGATTGTTTAAATGATATTCATGTATCCTTTGTTTACAATACTATTACCAAAACATCCGAAGTGTTTTTAAATGGCGAACATGTAGAACGTGAAATCCGAACAATGGAAGTTGCTAATAATGTAAGTGCCATTAGTTCTATTAAACAAGTGCGTGAAAAAATGGTGATTTTGCAGCGTGAGATGGGAAAAAACAAAGGAGTGATTATGGATGGCAGAGATATTGGTTCTCATGTGTTTCCTGATGCTGAATTGAAATTGTTTATGACCGCTGATAATGATGTGCGAACACATCGTCGTTTAGATGAATTAAGTAGTAAAGGCGAGCATCATACGTTTGAAGATGTGAAACGTAATTTAGAAAAACGTGATCACGACGATACTACTCGGAAAGAAAATCCTTTAATACAGGCTGAAGATGCCATTATTTTAGATAATACAGATATTAGCAAAGAAGAACAATTGAACTTTGTCTTAAAATTAATCAATGATTTATTGTTAACTAAAGACGAGTTTAATAAACCTTTAGCAAAACATTAATTTACTTTCGGACTGACGCTTTCGGATTCTCTCAGAATAAGCATAATTGAAGTCTAAACTCCAACCATTTTTTTATTGTCAAAGTCCCACACTTTTAACTTTAAACAAGCCCAAATATCTTTTATTTTTAAGGAGGTTGTTTTTGCGGTACGCATTTCTGGTATTGCTTCCCAAACTTCTGGTAAGCGATAAAAAGGAATACGTGAATTCATGTGATGAATATGGTGATAACCTATATTTGCAGTAAACCAATGCATCGCTTGATTTAACTTCATAAAGCTTGATGAATCTAAAGCAGCTCCTTCATAAGTCCATTCTTCGTTACCCACAAACGTTACAGTTGGAAAATTGTGTTGTGCATAAAACAAATAACTGCCCATGGCACCCGAAATGAAATGAGGAATAGCGCACATTAAAATCCAAGTTTGCCAACCTAAAAAATAAAACACCGTTACTTGATAAGATATATGAAGTATTAATCCCACTAACGAATCTATGTTTTTGCTAAAGCGGTTAATCATTGATTTAATGCACATACCATACATGAATGTAAAAATGTAGCCAAATAAAATAGTCAATGGATGACGAATAAATAAGTAATGACGTTTTTCGCCAGCACTTAAGTTATCAAATTTATGTTTGGTATAAATAGGGTAGGAGCCAATGCTAGCGCTAAATAACTTGCAATTATTTTTGTGATGGTAATCGTGGCTTGCACTCCAAATACCTGTTGGCGCTAATACATAAAATCCAAAAAGTGTAAAAATAAAAGTTGCTAAGGGCGATTTATCTAAAATTGCTTTATGCTGATGATCATGGTAAATTACAAATAACCGAACAATAACTAAACCTGCTAAAATACTACTAGCTATTTTTAGTGACCAGTGAAAATTATAAACTGTTCCAAACAAAGCAGCAATTAAAAGGAGTAAAGTAGAGATAGTATAAAGCCAACTTTTTGCACGGTTTTCTTTTGCAAAAGGTTTAGTGGCTAAAATGATTTGTTTTCCTTGTAACATTTAAAGTGTAAATATATCATGTAAACCGAGTTTTTACAAAAAAGTTTAAATAAAAAAACACCGACATTTGTCAGTGTTTTTATTAAATATAATCACGTAAAAAATTATCCTTTCACTTTTACCATTCCTTGTGCCATTTTCACAGCTTCATATAAATTTACGATTCCACCGGTTTTTGATAATTCACCAAATTCAATCATTTCATCTTTAGTACCTGGCTTAATTACCTTTTTTGTTTTGTAGGTTTTAATAGAAGACTTCGTTAAAATTTTAATGATTTGTTTTGGAGTTAATTCAGGAAAATATGATTTTAAAACAGCTGCTACACCAGCAACAACAGGTGCAGCCATACTCGTTCCACTGGCATCTTTGTATTGATTGTTATCTGGTACAGCTGAGTGAATATCCACGCCTGGCGCAAAAATATCAACGGTTTCTTTTCCATAATTACTAAATGGAGCAGCAATTTCATCATCTGGTCTCCAGCTTAATGCACCAACATCCATAAAGTTGGAAGGCGTTTTTCCGTTTTGTAATTTTTTACAAGGGTAATGAATTACTTCATCAATATCATCAGCAGCATTACCAGCAGCATGAATTAATAACACACCTTTGCTTTCTGCATATTTTACTGCATCATCTATTGCTTTTTTACCTGGAGAATATTTTTTTCCGAAACTCATATTTAAAATGACAGCACCATTATCAACTGCATAACGAATCGCATTAGCTACGTCTTTATCACGTTCATCGCCATCTGGCACACAACGTACACTCATAATACGAACATTATCAGCAACACCATCCATTCCAATACCGTTTTTACGAGAAGCAGCAATAATACCTGCTACGTGAGTTCCATGAAAAGCACCCGGACCTTTACAATCGCTATTGCCATAGTATTTTTCATTAATGTCGTTGTAATTATCGCCAACAATAGCACGTGTATCAGCGTTAACATCTAAACGGCTACCATCCATTGATTTTAAAGCTTCAGCTAATTGTTCTAACAATTCTTCAACTTCCATTCCTTTTGAACCTTGCGCTAAAGCGATAGATTTACCTTGTTTATCTTTTTGATCTTTAGCATCAAATGCTTTTAAATCTTCTAAGGTTACTTTTTCAACGCCTTTTTCTTTTTTGATTTTTTCTACTACACCAGAAACTGCATCGTTTATAAATTTATATTGATTTGCTTCAGCTTCGGATTGAGCAAAATCTTTATCGTAATCCGCTTTTACAATTTGCCAAAACTTAAATTCTTTTTTAACGGCTTTTGTTTTGCAATCAGCGATACTTTTTCCGTCGTATTTAGCTTTTAAATCTTTGTAAACACGTGTTAACTCTAAATTATCTTTAGCAACATTGGTTCCATCTTTGTTACCCATAAAGTTCCATCCATGGATATCATCAATATAACCATTCTTATCATCATCAATACCATTACCTGCAATTTCACCTGGATTGGTCCACATGATATCTTTTAAATCTTCATGCTTATAATCAACACCGCTATCCAAAACTCCAACAATGATAGTAGTTGATTTTTTTCCTTTCAATAGCTCTTCGTATGTTTTCTCGGTACTTACACCATTAACATTGTCTTTTGTCGCATCTAAATTAAACCAATTATCTGGTCGCTTTGTTTGTGCATTAATAGTTAATGCAAAAAATAGAGAAGCTAGGATGGTTATTTTTTTCATATGTAGATATTATTTTTTTTTAGTTGTCATATGGTTTAGCCAGTTTATCTTCATTTGTGTTTGTGTTTTAAAAACAAGGCTATTTCATAATAATTAAAATTAGGTTATAACAAGTTAAGGTTAATTATTTAGTCTTAATTGTTAAATTTTGCAATCAGATATATGAGAGGATAAGTGGTTAAATATTAATTGTTAACGGAGACATATCTTTTTAGAATGTTTGAGGTCGAGGCACTTTTAAGATGAAAAAGCGGAGTTTACATTTGTAAATGAGCATTTTTTTATCAAAAGTAACGAAGATATCGAGCATTCTTAACAGAGATTAATTACTCATTTGAGAAATCCCTTGTATTAAATCATGTTTAGTGATAATATGGGTTGTACCTGCTAAATCAGTCATTAATACCGCATTATTTTCTTTAGTAATTAATTTAGAAATATCTTCCATAAACGTTTGATCCGTTACAAAAGGAAATGGTGCTTGCATCACATCTTTCACCGTTTTGTTTTTAATAGAACTATCTTCAATTAATTTAGAAAATAAGAATGAATCATTTAATGACCCAACAAATTGATTACCATCCTTCACAGGAATTTGTGAGATGCCAAACTTATTCATGGTTGTTAAAGCATCAGATACAGAAGCATTTGCTTCCACCGTTAATAATTTTTGGTTTTTATGAGATGAAATTAAATCAATGGCTTTTGGTTTTTTTATTTCTAAGAAACCTCTATCACGCATCCAATCATCATTAAACATTTTTCCTAAATAACGAGTTCCATGGTCATGAAAAATAACCACAACAACATCACCAGATTTAAACATATCTTTCATTTGCATTAAACCAGCCATAGCTGAACCAGCTGAGTTACCTGCAAAAATACCTTCTTCGCGAGGAATACGACGAGTCATAATAGCTGCGTCTCTATCTGTTACTTTTTCGAAATGATCGATTAAAGCGATATCAACATTCTCTGGTAAAAAATCTTCACCAATACCTTCAGTGATGTATGGGTAAATTTCGTTTTTATCAATGATACCTGTTTCTTTTAATTTTTTGAAAATAGAACCATAAGTATCAATACCTAATACTTTAATATTTGGATTTTTTTCTTTTAAATATTTTCCAGTTCCACTAATGGTTCCACCAGTTCCAACACCCACTACTAAGTGAGTAATTTTACCTTCGGTTTGTTCCCAAATTTCAGGACCAGTTTGTTCGTAGTGAGCAACAGAATTTGATTTATTGTCGTATTGATTAGGTTTCCATGAATTAGGAACTTCTTTTACTAAACGAGAAGATACTGAATAATAAGATTTTGGATCTTCTGGTTCAACGTCTGTAGGACAAACTACAACCTCTGCACCAAAAGCACGCAAAGCATCGACTTTTTCTTTACTTTGTTTATCAGTAGTTGTAAAAATACATTTGTAACCTTTGATGATTGCTGCAATTGCTAAACCCATTCCTGTATTACCACTAGTACCTTCAATAATTGTTCCTCCTGGTTTTAAACGTCCATCTTTCTCTGCATCTTCAATCATTTTTAAAGCCATACGGTCTTTAATAGAGTTTCCAGGATTTGTCGTTTCCACTTTTGCCAATACCGTGCAAGGCAAATCTTTTGTGATATTATTTATTTGAACAAGTGGTGTATTACCAATAGTTTCTAAAATATTTTTGCTGATTTTTTGGAACATAATTAAGGTTTTGTAAGTTAAATAGTTTGTAAGTTAAGAAAGTTTTAGAAATATATTTAAAGATTAATTAAGTGCTTTTAAAATGTTTTTTTCAACACGCTCCAATAAATTATCGGTTGGGTGTTTGATGAATTTATCACCGGTTACTTTTTCATAGAGTTCAATATAACGTTCCGAAATTTCATTTACCCAAGCATCGCTCATTTCAGGAATTTGTTGACCTTCTTTACCTTGAAAACCATTATCAATTAACCATCTGCGAACAAACTCCTTACTTAATTGTTTTTGTTCTTCGTTTTTATCTTGACGCTCTTGATAACCTTCTAAATAAAAATAACGAGAAGAATCTGGTGTATGAATTTCATCCATTAAAAAAACTTTGCCATCGCATAAACCGAATTCATATTTGGTGTCTACTAAAATTAAGCCCATTTTATTAGCAATTTCTTGACCACGAGCATATAATTTGCGAGTATAGTCTTCTAATTGAACATAGTATTTTTCTTCTACAATACCTTGTTTTAAAATTTCTTCGCGGCTAATATCTTCATCATGTCCTTCACTAGCTTTAGTAGTAGGGGTAATGATAGGTTCAGAAAATTTATCGTTTTCTTTTAATCCTTCGGGTAATGTAACTCCACATAACGTTCTGATGCCACTGCTGTATGTTCTAGCAGCATGACCTGCTACGTAGCCACGAATAACCATTTCTACTTTAAAAGGTTCGCAAACACGGCCAATAGTAACCACTGGATCAGGAACTTCTAATACCCAGTTTGGAACAATATCTTTGGTAGCTGATAAAAACTTAGAAGCAATTTGATTTAATACTTGGCCTTTATAGGGAATACCTTTTGGTAAAACCACGTCAAACGCACTAATACGGTCGCTTGCCACCATTACCAAATATTTATCGTCGATGTTATATACATCTCTAACTTTACCTTTGTAAAAGCTTTTTTGTTTTGGGAAATTAAATTGAGTGGCTGTTAGTGCTGACATAGTGTTAAATTTTGATGGGCAAATATATAAAACTATTTTATTTGCCTTTTAAAGAGTTAATAACAGCTATTATTTATTTAACTGAGACTGCCTCTATATTTTTTTGAGCAATAATATCCCAGTTAAAAGTAGTTTGAACTAATTTCAGTGATTGTTCTTTTTTACTTGTTAGGTCTTTTGAATTGATGGCTTCAATTAAAGAAGTTTGTAGTTGCAATTTATTTGCAGGTTCAATTAGCCAACCATTTTTAGTACTTACCATGGCGGCAATAGCACCAACATTTGTTGCTATAATTGCTAAACCACTTGCCATAGCTTCTAATATAACATTGGGAAATCCTTCGCTCCAACTCGGGCAAACTAAAACATCATTTTGAGATAGTAAGCTTTTATTTTTTGAGGATCTCTTATTTCACCATGATAAATAATTGAATCATATTGTATTTTCATAGAGTCGGGGATAGGACCAATGAATTCAAATTTAAAGTTTTGCTATTGAACTATTAATTTCTGCAACACTTCATTCAATTCAATAATTCCTTTTCGGCGTTCGGCTCTTCCTAAAAAAACAAATTTGCGATAGACTTCGTTATGAAAAGCAATTGAGTGACCAATAAATTCTTTCTCAACTCCTGATGGAATTTCGACAATATGTTTTGGGTTTACGCCAATAGATTTAATAATGTCTGTTATTTTTCCTCCATACGAAAAAACAATATCAGACTGTTGTGATATTGTTTTTACAAAAGACCTTAATATAAATTGTTGCAATTTAGCTTTTGCTTCGGGCGCTATTTGAAAAATTTCGTAGCCGTGGAACTTAACTCCAATTTTACAGCATGAAACGTTTCCTTTATGCTTTTCTGAAATTAATTTCCACCCTGTAAAACCTTTGGTATAAATAAAATCGTAGGTGTTTAATTGATCTTTAATGGCATCAAATGCAAGGCAAGAATATTTGTAAGATTTATAAACGTAATGTCCTGGGAATTTAGCTGAAATGGGAAATTGTAATACAATGGGATGAATGTATTTACGTTCTTCTTCTGTAAAAAACTCCATTGCATTAATGTCGTATTTGGAATCGTTGTAGTGAACTAAATCAACATGAATTTTATTTTTTGAAAAGTACTTAGCTAAATAAAATGAATGTTTTTGCATACCTCCTAACACATAGGGCGCAATTCCATCCGTAATTAGGGCTATTCGCATTTAATAAAATTTTTACTTTTCAAAAGGATACTTGATGTAAGTTACTTTAAATATAGGTTTAAAGTTTACATTGGTTTTTCCACCAAATACTGCTCGTTGTAATCTATTGTCTCTTCTCGCAACCGAAGAAAGACTTGGAGAGGCATTCACTAAATAAAAGCCATTATAACTAACGCTGCCGTTTAGTATTTTTTGAACTTGACGGGCAATGTTAAATACATATCGTTTATTAGTGGCATCGTAATTACCACCATATTTCACAAAATCCGAGGCATCTAACTGATCATAAACTAATTCCTCTGTTCCGTCTGCTCTGCAGGCAAGTAATGCTAAATTAGCTGGGTAACCATAGCTTATGCTGTATGGACTAATCACATCATCTACTTTAATAATTAATTCAGCTCGGCTTATAGATACATTTTGAGAATCTGTGAAATTTTTCAAATAAGGTAAATCTAATTTTATTCGAGTTCCACCAAAAGAATTTAAATACACGTTTGAATTTCCTTTTGCTGTTGCTGCAGATTCTGAGCTTGCTGTTACTTGATCAAATAAATTTTGAATAGCTCCTTTTGTATAGTCTTGCGTAATTTTATTAAACCTTAAGGCATCAGAGCCTGAAAAAGAAAATAAAAATTTTTGACTTTTTGAACTAACTGAATTTCCATCATGGTAATAAATATTTACTCCCGAAACGGCATCGTCTAAATCAAATCGTCTGATAGAACCAGAACCTGCGCCTGCCAAAGTTGAATTAGCAGTAGTTAAATAAAATCCTTTATAAGCATTTTGAAAGGCTGTATTGTTTACTAAATTCGAGTTAGTCTTTAAAATATAATCCGCCAAATTATAATTTAATGGAAGTATTAAGCAAACTTTTTCTCCTCTAGGTCTTATTTTACCAACTACAGTGCCTACGGTTGATGATGAGTAAGGAATTGTGTTTGAAGTAGAATAGGAAGCGGTAGCATCTAATTTTTGATTTAAGACATGTAATTGAAAAGTTAAAGTAGTTGCTGTATCTCCAAGATAATCACCTGTATACCGAATAATCATTTCAGCAGAATCTAAAACTGGATTTGTACCAAAACTTATGTTGGTTAAGTTATTTGAAATAGAAAAGTTAGTATAAATACTAGCGTCTGTTCTTCCAAAAATAGGATCTAAATTTGAACCTAAATATTTATATTGGTCATTATAAGTTCTTACAGATGCTACACTTTGAGTAAACATATATAATGAAACAGAATCCGTAATGGTTACTCCAACCAAATCATTTTCAGGTTGTACGTCTATACCAATAACGCTTGGAGCTTCGGGTTCTTTCTTTTTACAAGAAAAAACAAGTATTAAACTTAATAAAATGAATCCTATTCTTATTTTGGTCATATTGGTAATTAAAAACGCATAATTAATCAAAATTATGCGTTTAAAATAGTTAAAAGTGTATAATTTATTAGTCTGCTAAAACTTCGCTGTTTTCTAATACTAAATCATAAAATTCATTGTAAGCATCTGCATATTCTGCTTCTCCTTTAAATTCTAAAATTGGTTTACCTGATTTCTTGGCATATTTCTCAACTTCTGGGTTAATGGTTTCACTACCAAAAGAAATCCCATCGGCATGATCAATTGCCAATTTCATTAAATTAACATAAGAAGCGTCTTCAATATGTTTTAGTTCTTTCTTGGTAACTCCATCAATAATAGCTTTATCAATAATTTTTTTATTTAAAGCTTTTGTAAACTCCTCATCATAAATGGTAAAGATGATTTTAGTTTCAGCAAACAATGGATCTTCTGTAAAAGATTTCTTAATGTACAAAGGAATTAATCCTGTAAACCAACCATGACAATGAATGACATCTGGCGCCCATCCTAATTTTTTTACAGTTTCAATCACTCCACGGTTAAAAAATACAGTACGCTCATCATTATCATCAAAATACTTTCCAGTAGCTTTGTCGGTTAAAACAGCTTTACGGTGAAAATAATCATCATTATCAATAAAATAGACCTGCATACGAGCAGTAGGAATAGATGCTACTTTAATAATTAAAGGATGATCAGCATTATTAATCACGATATTCATACCTGATAAACGAATCACTTCATGTAATTGGTGACGTCTTTCGTTTATGTTGCCATACTTTGGCATAAAAGTTCTAATTTCCTTTCCTCTTTCCTGAATTGCCTGTGGCAGTCTTCTGGCGATTTTTCCAATATGGGTTTCATCTAAATAAGGGGTAATCTCTTGCGACACAAAAAGAACTCTTGCTTTTCTCATATAATTAATTTAGGTAGTGGATTTAATTAAGACAATACAAAAGTAATAAAAAAAAATCCATATATCAAAGTATTATTTAGCTTTGAGGCCGATTATTTCAATTAAATGGGCTAAAAATGCTTGTATTACACAAAATAAAAGAAATTGAAGAGATTATTACGCTTCAAAAGCAAAAAGGCCATACAATTGGTTTTGTTCCTACTATGGGTGCTTTGCATCAAGGACATATTTCATTAATCAATTATTCGAAACAACAAACCGATATTACAGTCTGTTCTATATTTGTGAATCCCACTCAATTTAATAATGCTTCCGATTTAACCCATTATCCTAGAACGCCTGAAGCTGATATTAAATTATTAGAAGTGGCTGGTTGCGATATTTTGTATATGCCTGATGTGAAAGATGTCTATCCAGAAAACGATTCAAGACAGTTTAACTTTGGGTATTTAGATACGATTTTAGAGGGTGCTAAGCGTCCAGGACATTTTAATGGAGTAGGACAGGTGGTTAGCATTTTATTAGAAGGAGTAAAGCCCCATAAAGCGTTTTTTGGAAGTAAAGATTATCAGCAGGTAATGGTAGTAAAGAGTTTGGTAAAACAATTAAACTTAGAGGTTGAGATAATTGCCTGCCCAATTTTAAGAGAGGCTGATGGTTTGGCCATGAGTTCAAGAAACGTTAGATTAAATGAGCAAGAGCGCCTTGAGGCTGCTGCAATTCCAGAAATGATGAAGCTTGGCAACCAAATATTAAAATTATATGGCATTACCGAAGCAAAAAAATACATATCTAGTGTTGTGGCAACTATACCAAATATGAAATTAGAGTATTACGAAGTTTGTGATGCCGAAACTTTAGAATTATTAACGGAATTTAATCCTAAACAAAAAGCAGTTTCTTTAATAGCGGTGTTTGTTGGTAACATTCGTTTAATTGATAATTGGATGATAGATTAGTTTGATGTAAAACATTATTTTTGCCTTTTGAATTATAAATTTTGAATTAATTATTATGAGCAACATAAAACCCGAAGATTTTTTTAAGTCAATTATTAGTCACTGTAAAGAGTACGGATTCATTTTTCAAAGCAGCGAAATTTATGATGGATTAAGCGCCGTTTATGATTACGGACAAATGGGAGCGGAGTTAAAGAAAAACATTCGCGACTATTGGTGGAAAGCCATGGTGCAAATGAACGAAAATATTGTAGGCATTGATTCTGCTATTTTTATGCATCCAACAACTTGGAAAGCAAGCGGACACGTAGATGCCTTTAACGATCCATTAATTGATAATAAAGACAGTAAAAAACGTTACCGTGCCGATGTTTTAATTGAAGAGCACGTGGCGAAGATTGAAGACAAGATTAATAAAGAAGTTGAAAAAGCAGCCAAACGTTTCGAGAATTTTGATGCAGAGATGTTCAAATCAACTAACGGACGCGTAAAAGAATACCAAGATAAAATTGATGCGATTAACGAACGCTTTAAAACAGCATTAAACGCTAATAATTTAGAAGAAGTAAAACAAATTATTGTTGACTTAGAAATTGTTTGCCCGATAAGTGGAACAAAAAACTGGACAGATGTTCGTCAATTTAACTTAATGTTCAACACTTCTACAGGCGCTGTGACGGATGAAACGAATATTATTTATTTACGTCCAGAGACCGCACAAGGTATTTTTGTAAACTACTTAAACGTTCAAAAAACAGGACGTATGAAATTGCCTTTTGGTATAGCCCAAACAGGTAAAGCGTTTCGTAACGAGATTGTGGCTCGTCAGTTTATTTTCCGTATGCGCGAATTTGAACAAATGGAAATGCAATTCTTTATTAAACCAGGAACAGAAATGGAATGGTATGAGTATTGGAAAAAAGCGCGTTTAAACTGGCATTTGGCTTTAGGCTTAGGTTCTGAGAAATACCGTTTTCACGATCATTTAAAATTAGCACATTATGCTAATGCCGCTTGTGATATTGAACATCAATTCCCATTTGGTTTTAAAGAGTTAGAAGGAATTCACTCTCGTACCGATTTCGATTTAAAACAACATCAAGAGTTTTCAGGAAAAAAATTACAGTATTTTGACCCAGAAACTAACGAAAGTTATGTGCCTTATGTATTAGAAACATCCGTTGGATTAGATCGTTTGTTTTTAGCGGTATTGTCTTCTGCTTTAAAAGAAGAATCTTTAGAAGGAGGAGATTCACGTACCGTATTAAATTTACCTCCAGCTTTAGCGCCTTACAAAGCTGCTATCTTCCCTTTAGTGAAAAAAGATGGTTTACCAGAATTAGCGGAAAGCATTATGAAAGACTTGAAGTTTGATTTTATGGTTGCTTATGATGAAAAAGATACTGTTGGTAAGCGTTACCGCCGTCAGGATGCTATTGGTACGCCTTTCTGTATTACGGTTGATCATCAAAGTTTAGAAGATAAAACAGTAACTATTCGTCATAGAGATTCGATGAAACAAGACCGTGTAGCAATTACTGATTTACATGCAATTTTAACTGAGAAGACTAGTATTAATAGTTTGTTGAGGGCACTTTAATAGAGTATTAAAAATTAAAAGGTAATGGTGCCAAAAATGGTAATGGTGCCAAAAATAGTTGGTGTTTTTGATAAAAATAATTGTTATACTAGTCCCGTAAGTCAGAAGAGTAAATTAGCTCTGCTGGAGAGCAACTAATCAGCAATATGATTTACCACGAAAAATGAAAAGCCT
>CAITNS010000064.1 GCA_903893815.1 uncultured Bacteroidota bacterium | reverse complement strand
GTTAATTTATCTAGGTTAACAATGTTGTAGTTTGGATATTTGTTGACGAATAATCTCACCACGTGTGAGCCAATAAAACCTGCGCCTCCTGTAATTAATACTTTCATTTGTTTAATGTTAAAAATCAGTCACGAATATAATAAAAATTACGATTTGTGAAGTACGATTTATGAATTACGAGTTGCGATTTACGAAGTACGATTTTTTTAGTTTTAAAATCGTCATTCCGACTTCGTCGTTCGTAAATCTTAAATTACTTACCTCTTCCTTGAACAACAATTAAAACCGTATGAATTAAGATTTTAAAATCAATAATCAAGCTCATGTTTTCGATGTATAATAAATCGAATTTTACACGAGATACCATTTGCTCAATGTTTTCGGCATAACCATATTTTACCTGTCCGTAGCCAGTAATACCTGGTCTTACTCTATGTAAATGCACATAATGTGGTGCGTGAACTACAATTTTATCAATAAAAAATTTACGTTCAGGACGTGGTCCCACCAAACTCATATCGCCAATTATCACATTATAAAATTGAGGAATTTCATCTAAACGTACTTTTCTTAAAAAACGACCAATTTTGGTAATACGAGGGTCATTTTCTTTCGACAAAGTAGGACCTAGTTTTTCGGCATCTGTGTACATCGTTCTAAATTTGATGATATAAAATGGTTTACCATCTTTTCCAATACGTTCTTGTTTAAAAAATATAGGGCCTTTTGAATCCAATTTTACCAAAATCATTAAAATAATATATACCCAACTAAAGGCAATTAATACAAACACCGAGGCACTCACATCAATAAACCGCTTTACAGATTGTTGCCAGTTAGGCATTACTTGTTTATTGATAACAATTAATGCGGTATCTGAAATGGAATTCATTTTTACCTGACCAGATAAAATATCGTACATATCAGGAATGATTTTGATGATGGCTTCAAAATCATTTAATTCATTAATAATTTTTTCAAGGTAACCATGTTCCCAGGATTCAATAGCAATAATAATTTCTTCAATTTGATGAGTATGAACAATTTCTTTTAAATCTTTATATTCTCCTAAATGAGGTAATTGTTGTTTTAATTGTTCAGAGAAACCATTTTTTTCATCTAAGTGAATAAAACCTATAAATTTATTACCAGATGATTTATGGCTAGAAGTAATTTCTTCATAAATTTTTAATGCACGTTGATTGCTACCAATAATAATGGTATTAAAGCCTATGGTACCATTATTAATTTTGTGATTGGTAATTGTAGATAAAATAAATCTGAAAACAGCGGTAATTAAAAAATGTAGAGCAAACAAAACCGTGTATACTTTGTAATAGGCTTTATAGCTCGATACAAAGTCATCTAATAAAATAAAAAAGAAAATAAAAGTTACTCCAATAATGGATGTAGCAATGGTTTGCATTAATTCGTTAATACGCGATTTTCGATAGATGTTTTTGTAAAATCCCGTTAGGTAGTAAGCCAAAAGCCAAACTAAAGGCAAAACAATCATTCCTAAAACATATTGTCTATCAAAAACTTTTTCAGGATCAACACCAAATTTATCAGGTTCAATGTAAAATTTACGATATAAGTAAAATAAACTCCACGCTAAACAAGCTGATATATAATCAGCAAACACGTATTTAAATGTTTGTAGAGCCTTGTTCACTTATTGATATATGAGTTTTACGTTATCTATATATATTTCAGGCGAAGTTGTATTTTTAGTTGCTTCTATAAATACTTTATAGGCTCCATAAGTTGGAGGCGTGCTAACGGTGCTAGTTAGCTGAATATATATATGATTCCATTCGTCAGATGGAGCAACTGTTAAAACATTTCTTTTATCTTGAAAACCAGTTCCTATTCCAATAACACCAACATTAAATTCCTGATTGCATTTATAATCCAATTCCATATAAATGGTTGCACCGCCATCAGGCAAATAATAGCTATTGGCTTGAACTAATGAAGTGGTAGGCACAGCATCAGTCATTGTCATAATTATACTGCCAGCACCACTAAATACCTTGCTTGGATCCAATGTATATTGGCAATT
>CAITNS010000063.1 GCA_903893815.1 uncultured Bacteroidota bacterium | reverse complement strand
TTACAGCCCCAACAGTTCTTTTTTTTGATTTTTCCATATGCAAAAAAAGGATATTGAAACGACTTTCAATATCCTTTACTCAAACCCTTTACTGTATTAGGTTGCAGGCATTTTTACCAACTATTTTTTGCTATTATACCTAATTTTTAAACATTTGCAACAGCGTTGCTAGTTTAGTTTTCAATTCAGTTCTAGGAATAATTTTATCTAAAAATCCATGTTCTAATACAAATTCTGCTGTTTGAAAACCTTTTGGTAAATCTTTACCTATGGTTTCTTTAACAACACGTGGCCCAGCAAAACCAATTAGAGCTCCCGGCTCAGAAATATTTAAATCTCCTAACATGGCATAACTAGCTGTAACACCACCAGTAGTAGGATCGGTACATAAAGATATGTAAGGAATTCCTGCTTTATCCATTAACGATAATTTTGCTGAGGTTTTAGCCATTTGCATTAACGAAAAAGCGGCTTCCATCATACGTGCACCACCCGATTTAGAGATGATTAATAGAGGCGTTTTTGTTTTTAAACAAAAATCAATAGAGCGAGATATTTTTTCTCCAACCACACTTCCCATTGAACCACCAATAAAGCCAAAGTCCATACAACAAACTACTAAGTCATTGCCATTTACTTTGCCATATCCGCTTCTTAAAGCATCATTTAAGCCCGATTTTTTGATAGTATCAACTAATCTGTCAGCGTATTTTTTAGTATCAGTAAATTCTAAAGGATCGCCGCTTACTAAATTTTCATGAAGTTCAGTAAATTGATTTTCATCAAAAATAATTTCGAAATACTCAGCACTATTTATTCTTTCATGGTAACCACAATCAATACAAACATGTTGATGCGCTTTATGATCTTGCGCTGTATGTATTTTTTTACATGACGGACACTTGTACCATAATCCTTCGGGAGTCTCTCTCTTCTCAGTAGTAGTAGTGGTAATACCTTCTTTTAATCTTTTAAACCAACCCATTTTTTATCAATTAGTCAATTAGATAATTAGAAAATTAGCCAATTGAGATTTTTATTTTTTTCATTGTCAAATTGCCACATCGGCTCATTGACTAATTAAGCAACTGTAATTGTTTTGTCTAAGTAAACGTCTTGAATCGTGTTTAATAATTCAACTCCTTCTTTCATTGGTTTTTGAAAAGCTTTACGGCCCGAAATTAGTCCTTGTCCACCACCACGTTTATTGATAACTGCTGTAGTAACTGCTTCAGATAAATCAGAAGCACCTTTACTTTCGCCTCCACTATTAATTAAACCAACTTTACCCATATAACAGTTTGCTACTTGGTAACGACATAAATCAATTGGGTGATCAGTCGTTAATTCAGAATAAACTTTAGCGTGAGTTTTACCGTAGTTTAAAGCGTTGTATCCACCGTTTTTATCTGACATTTTTTGTTTGATAATATCTGCTTGAATTGTAACACCTAAATGATTTGCTTGTGATGATAAATCGGCAGCAGTATGGTAATCCACACCATCTTTTTTAAAGGCATTGTTACGAGTATAGCACCATAAAATAGTTGCCATACCTAATTGGTGAGCGCGTTCAAAAGCTTGTGCTACTTCAACAATTTGACGACCAGATTCAGGAGAACCAAAATAAATAGTTGCACCAACTGCTACAGCTCCCATGTTATAAGCATCTTCAACAGTACCAAACATAATTTGGTCAAATTTATTTGGATAAGAAATAAATTCGTTATGATTAATTTTTACTATAAAGGGGATTTTGTGAGCGTATTTTCTTGCAACGGAACCTAGTACACCATAAGTTGATGCAACAGCATTGCAACCACCCTCAATAGCTAATTTTACAATGTTTTCGCTATCAAAATAAATAGGGTTAGGCGCAAAAGAAGCACCAGCGCTATGCTCAATACCTTGATCTACAGGTAAAATACTCATGTAACCTGTGTTTGCTAATCTACCATTTCCGTATAGTTGAGCAAGGCTTCTTAATACTTGAGGGTTACGATTACTATAAACAAATGTTTGATCTATAAAGTTTGAGTTTGGCGTTACAATATGATCTTTAGATATTGTTTTACAAGTATGATTTAATAAACTATCAGCTTGCGCTCCTAATAAGTCGGTAATTTTTGACATAAATAATTTCTTTTTTTAGAGACTACAAATTTAATGAAATATTGGTTAAATTCCATAAAAAAACCCCGAAATTTCGGGGTTTTATAAACATCGTAATATTAAAATTATTCAGCTACTTGTACCATTTTAAATGGAATATTGATAATTGCTTGGTAATCTTCACCAGCCTCTAACATATCTTCATCATCTTCTTCATAATGCCAATTAATAGTAACTGCACTTCCACCTTTATGAATAGCTTCTAATTTTTTGAATACATCTAAAATACATTTAGAAGAACTTGTGTTGAAATATTCTAATTGAATGTTTACAGTAGTTGTTGGCTGAGATGCTGAAGAATACTTGTCTAAAGCGTCAACTAATGGTTTGTAAAACTCAATTGAATTTTCAGGGATTGAACGTCCTTTAATTTCTAATAAACCGCCTTGAATATCAAATGATATAGTTGGTGTTTTTGGCGTGCCTTCGATAGCGTATTTTTCCATAGTGATCTGTTTTTATATTAATTGTGTTTGTGTAACTTTTATAATAAGTGTAAAGAAAGAAACTTTATTGTCAATTTCCAAAAAATCGTACTCTAATTTTTCACCAGTTTTTCTTGCAATATCAATCATCCCTAATCCGCCGCCGCCTTTTAATGACATTTCACCATTATTTAATACTGACTTATAGTAATCTTTTAATTGGTCTTTGTTTAAAGAATTTACTTCATCTAAGCGAGTTTTTAGACCGTGAATGTTTTCGTTTAAGATGTAGTTTCCTGTAATAATGTTGTAAGACCCTTCGTGTTTGGAAATCATAAATATAGCACTTCTATTTTTATCACCGTTAAAGTTAGTAGCATCATCCATATGATGATATAAATTTTGCAAGCATTCAACCAAAACATTATATACTTTTTTCTTGGTTTTAGGCTCCTCTTGCATATTGTCCATCTTATTCTCCATAATTTGAAGAATTGAGGTCAACAATTCAGAGGTAATATCTCCTTTGAAGGACAAGAGAATATTATTCTTGTCCATTTTGTCGTATATATTGAATGCGTCAATCATAATGGATGATTGTAAATCTATTATTTTAATTTAAATGAAATAGTTTGCCCGTTAACTGTGTAAGTAGCGTCATCATCACATGCTCCACTGCCAAAATCAACGGTTCTTGTTTTAAATCCTTCCGGAGTTAAATCTAAACTACCTGAAGTAATAAATTTACAACTTGATTTCTTAATTAAGGCGTTTGTAATAGATGTTGTGAATGCACGACCTTCTCTATTAACACCTGAAGCGTTTCCTGTAATTGAATAAATGTCATCAGCCTCAATGTTTGGTGTGTTTTGACCTCCAATTTGAGTTAATGTTTTAGTTCCTTGATAATCAATATTCCATGAGCCATTTGTGCAGTGACCATTTACAACCTCACAGGTTACAGATAGAGCATTTGTTCTTGTAATTTTTACTTGACCAGAATAAGTGACAGTTCCGTTAACTAGGAAGTTTACTAAATCAACAGTTATTGTGTTGTTAAATGCAGACCATCTTTTTGCAGTAGTAATTTTTAATGAACCAGTTCTTGGTATTCCATCATTACCAAAGAAACCAGTGTTGTAAGTTAATTGGAATGTAACAGGACCGTTATCATATATACCGTCAGTAGGACTTACATCTAACGTGTCATTTGGACCTGGAGTAGTAACAGATGGTGTATTAATTGCACCTAAAATAGTCCAAGTTTCAAAAGCAGTTGTTCTTTTAATACCGTTTTGAGTTATGCCTTTTTCGCTAATCACAGGTTGAATAGACATAAATTGCTGCTCGCAAACTGCGTTATCAACTACAGATTGTGATTCATTATCAACTTCTGTTTTCTTTTTACAAGAATTTAATGTAATAATCGATGCTACGATTAGTATAGACGATATAATATTATTTTTTTTCATTTTTATTTAGTTTTCGACCAATTAGGCAAAAAAGGTGGTGAATTAAGAAACAAATATAAAAAAATATTTTGTTTAAAAAACACTTTTTGATTTTTTTTTAAACTTTTATTCCAATTACTAAAACATCATCTACCTGCTCAAAATTACCTTTCCATTCGTTAAACTGATTTTCCAGCTCTTTTTGTTGCTGGCTTACACTATGTTGATAAACTGACTTTAAATTATCATGAAACTGACGAACCATAAATTTCTTGCCTTTTGGTCCTCCAAACTGATCTGCATAACCGTCGGTAGACATATACACACAATCATTTTTTTGTAATTGGCGTTTATGGGTTGTAAATATTCTTTCCGAATCTAATTGAGCACCACCTACTGGATATTTATTGCCATCTATTTTTTCTATTTCTCCTTCATTGTTTATGATCACTAAACCTCTAAAAGCTCCAGCCCATAGGCATTCTCTAGTTTCTGTATTCAAGGCCATCATGGCCACATCCATACCATCGTTCGTATTCACATCGTTATGTCCTTGTTTTAAAGCTCCTTGAACCCCTTTATGAAGTTCTTCTAATATTTTTCCTGGATCGGAAAATCCTTTTTCGGATACAATTTGATTTAATAAATTGTGACCAATCATACTCATAAAAGCACCAGGTACGCCATGTCCGGTGCAATCAACTACGGCAATAATTTTATAATCACCTTTTTCTCCAAACCAATAAAAATCGCCGCTTACAATGTCTTTTGGTTTATATAAAATAAATGCATTTTTTAACTTCGAGAAAATTAAATCTTTGGATGGTAAAATAGCTTCTTGAATACGTTTAGCATATTCGATGCTACTTGTAATGTCTCTGTTTTTTTCTGCTAATTCTTTTGTTCTTTCAGATACTTTATTTTCAAGAATCTTATTTTCTTTTTTAATAATATTAGTTCTATACCTGAAAAATCCAACTACAGATGCAAAAACCACAATTCCTGCAATTATGTAAAACCACAATGTTTTCCACCAAGGTGGAATTACTTTAATGGTAATCTCATAAGGAGTTTCACTCCAAACTCCATCACTATTAGTTGCTTTAATTTTAAAGGTATAAGTGCCTCCAGGAAGTTCTGTATAAGATGCGTATCTAACATCAGAAGGAGAAGACCAATCTCGGTCGTAACCTTCTAGTATATACATGAATTTGTTCTTTTCGGGTGATATATAATCTAGTGTAACAAACTGAAACGTAAAGTAATTTTCTTTATAAGATAGTTCAATGTACTTTTTAAAGAGAATACTACTATCTGTTGCTACGTCTTTTCCTTGTCGGCCAAATGAATAAATATAAGAGTTGGGTGTTGCTCTATTTTCTTTAATTTGACTCGGATCAAAATAGTTTAAGCCGGCTACGCCGCCAACTAAAATTTTTCCATCAGAACATAAGAAAGAAGCTCCTTGATTAAATTCGCGAGCTTGAATACCATCCTTGGTATTGTAATTTTTAAAAGCGCTCCCATTAATGTTCTCAATATTTGGATTAAACTTGGTTAAACCAAAGTTAGAGGGAAGCCAAAGATTATTGTTTTTATCAGGAATTGCATCGTATATATAACTATTTGGCAAACCATCTTTTTCTGTATACACAGTAAATTGTTTGGTTTTATAATCAAATTTATTTAATCCATTATTAGTACTAATCCAATAAAGACCTTTAGAATCTTTGTAAATATTATTGACAGAGTTTGAACTAAGGGAGTTTTTATTATCAATATGTTTAAAGGTGGTAACAAATGGTTTTTCTGAATTTGTAATGAAATTTAGAATGCTTAATCCGCCATTTAAAGTACCAGTCCATATAGTATTATCTTCTTTATTTTCAAAAATGCAATAAATAGTGTTTGAAGGAAGCCCATTTGATTCTGAATACTGCCTGTAGCCCATTGTTTTTGGATTAATTGCAAATAGACCAGCAGCAAATGTCCCTGCCCAAATAATGCCATTTTTATCTTGTATTAGTTTTGTAATTGTTCCGATAGTGCTATTATCGCTTAATATTTGGTTTGATTTTTTTGTTTTTGGATTGTAGATTATAATTCCTTGACCATAACATCCAATCCAAATATTACCCTCCGAATCTTCTAATAAACTTAAAATAGTTTGAGCTTGGTGCTTTTTTAAAATATCAGAAACATTTATAAACTTAGAAGACTTTTCATCTAAAGTAAATAATCCATCAGCCGTTCCAACCCAAATAGTTTTATCTTTTGTTTGCAAAAAAGAATAGATATAATCGTTTGTTAAGCCATTACTAAAATTATACAATGGGAATTTGATTGAAGATGGGAAGTAAATACAAATGCCTTTGTCTAAAGTTCCTACCCATAAATTTTTTCTCTTGTCCGTTAATAGATAAGAAATTTTATCATTAGAAAGAGAGTTTTGATCGAGCTCATTGTTTTTAATTAAAATAGAAGTACCATTACTGACATTGTATTTTATTAGTCCGCCCCAAGTACCTATCCAAATATAGTTTTCATCTTGGTCTTTTGAGTATGAAACTATTCGACTACTGTATCTAGAGTCAGAACCAAAATCAAAATTGATGATTTTCTCAAATTTCTTTTCATTAGGATTAAATACTAAAATACCATCATCTGAACCGCACCAGATATAACCATTTACTTCAGTAATACAACGAATGTTTATTTTTTCAGAAATATTGACTTCGTTTTTTTTAGTTAAAATGTTTTCTGGTATTTGATAATTGGAGAGTGTTTTTTTACTTGGGTTATACTCGAAAAAACCATTGCTGTTAGATGCTATATAAATATGATTTTTCGAGTCTTTAAAAATATATGTCAAATTATCTGCAGATTCAAGATTTTCTGTTTTAACAACAGAGAATTGCTTAGATGCTTTATTAAATACATTTAATCCTTCGTCAGTTGCTATTAATAAGTCGCTTGAGTTTAAATCAACAATACTTCTTATCGAATTATTTGATAAGTTTTTTGAACCTAATCCAGCTTTGTAATTAGTAAAGGTTTCTGTATATTTATTATATACTGATAAACCTTGATCGTTGGTTCCTACATAAATATAACCTGCATTATCTTCAAACATGCAATTAATGAAATTTGAGGATATAGAAGTTTTAGAATTAAGATCAGTTTTAAATGTTTTAATATGGTACCCATCGTAACGATTTAATCCATCCTGGGTTCCAATCCAAATGAAATCTTGTGAGTCTTGAAATACAGTATTTACTGAACTTGCAGATAAACCTTCATCGATGCTTAAACGTTTGAATTTGATATTTTGAGAATAGCCAAGAGAAATCGCTAACACACATATTAGCGAACACAAGAACAATTTTATCTTTCGGTTGTTTCCTAAAAACATAACAAGTGTATAAATTTAATAAAAATTGTAAACGATTATTATTTTTTATAATCTTGTATAAATTAAATTATTGTGGATTTAAAAAACAGAAAAGATATCGTTTTTTTAGTTTTAGCTGGTTTCTTTATCACTAATGCTATAGTTGCAGAGTTAATTGGCGGTAAATTGGTTCAGTTTTTTGGTTTATTTACCCAAAGCATAGGTATTATATTGTGGCCAGTCATATTTTTATTAACAGATTTGATTAATGAGTATTATGGTAAAGACGGAGTTAGAAAACTAACCTACATCACGGTTGGTTTAATTTCGTTTACATTTATTGTTCTTTCTGTGGCTTTAAGTATTCCCGCCACTTCCTTTTCTCCAGTTTCGGATAGTGTGTTTAATACTATTTTCGGACAATCGCAGTGGATTATTGTTGGTAGTATTATTGCATTTTTATTATCTCAATTAGTGGATGTGTATGTGTTTTGGATGTTTAAAAAGGCCACGGGCGACAAGCATATTTGGTTAAGAGCAACAGGTAGTACCATGGTGAGTCAACTTATTGATACTTTTGTAGTGCAGTTTATTGCTTTTGTATTGCCAGGTAAATGGCCTTTTTCTGAATTTTTGGTAAATGCAAGTTGGGGTTATGCATTTAAATTATTAGTGGCTTTAGCTTTAATACCAATGATTTACCTTGGGCATTATGTGATTGGAAAGTATTTAAAGAAACATACAACAGTTATTATTTAATCACTCAATCAACTCATACCTTGCTGCTGCAGTAACTTTATTCGTAGCATTAAAATGCCACCATTCGGAGGTAATAGTTGTAAAGCCTGCTTTCATCATCACCGTTCTTAGTAATAAACGATTGTTTAGTGCTTCTTGAGATAATTTTCCATTTTCAACAAATTCCTTTTCTCGTTTAGGTTCGCTTAGTTCTCCAAAAAAATCGAAAGCTGTTCCCATATTTAATAGCACATCGTTATCTCCAATAATACCAACATCAACAGCAGCACCATAATTGTGTAATGAAATATCCGAAGGATGAGCTAGGTAATTAATTTTATCTTTTGCTGGCATATCCAATTCGTCCCACATTTGTTTTTGAATATGTAAAGGTCGCACAGCATCAAATACAATAATGCGATAATTTGGGTATTGACTATTTAAAAACTGCTGAGCATTACTTAATTTAATAGCCACTTCGCATGGTAAATAACAATTTTGAAGACCATGATATAAATCTTTATTTAAAAAATTATGTGAGGTAGAGTAGTGGAGTACCACTCGAATATTAGAATCTAAAGAATTAATATTAACCAAGTGTTTACTAATAAACAAACGTTCTAATGCGCTGGTATCATGCGTTTTTGTTTTAGCCTTAGTGAGTTGAAAAATGGGTTCTTGTTTTGAAGCAATGTTTTTTTGGTTGGTGTTGGTTGTACAACTCCAGATTAACAAAGATAAAACGGTAAACACATATTTCATTATTTTACTGGATACACCACATAGTTACGTGGTGTTTCGTATAAGGTAATTTCCAAATCATATTTGATATCAATCTTCACTCGAAGTAATTCATAAATAACCCGAGCAATATTTTCGGCAGTAGGATTTAAGGTTTTAAATTCTACAGTATCTAAATTTAAATTTCGGTGATCAAAGCGTTCTATAATTTCATCTTTAATAAGGTCATTCAATATTTTTAAATCAAACACATAGCCAGTTTGTTCATCTACTTCGCCAACTAATTTTACAATTAAATCGTAGTTGTGACCGTGGTAGTTGGGGTTATTACATAATCCAAAAACTTCATCATTTATTTTTTCGTCAAATAATGGATTATTTAAGCGGTGAGCAGAGTTAAAATTGGCTTTTCTAAATACAGCAGTTCTCATAAAAGTTATTGGTTATTAGAGATTTGTTATTAGACATAAAGGTAATCTGTTTTCAAACAACCAACAACAAATAACAGTGTTTTTTACGTTTTAATGTTTACAATACGTTTCTATTAATTGAATAGCCATTTCGTCGCCCAAGCTATCAGCTTTGTTTAAATCGTCGCAAGCGCCATGTTTGTCTTTACTGGCAAATTTTACAGCCGCTCTATTTACAAAAGCGCCAGCATAATCGTATTTTAGTTTAATGGCATAATCAAAATCTTTTAGGGCTTCAACAAATTGCCTGCTTTCGCCTTTTGCCACACCCCTATAATTATAGCTTACAGGATTCTTAGCATTTAATTTTATAGCAGTATCAAAATCAACAATAGCTCCTGTGTTATCACTTGTTTCAATTTTGCAAGCTCCACGAGAAATAAGTGCTCCTTCTTCATCGGTAAAAACCTCTAAATACACATTCCAATCGGTAATTGCATTTTTATAATCTCTCGACTCAAACCTTGCTTTGGCTCTTGTTTTATAGGAATTGTAATTTGGGTTTTCGGCAGGGGCTAATTTTATCGCTTCTGATAATTCTTTAATACAATAGGCATATTCTTTCATAGCAAATCGTATTTCTCCCCTCAAATAAAGAACGTCCATGTATTTTGGTTTCAAGTCTATTGCTTTTAAGCAGGCATCTAAAGCAGGTTTATAGGCTTTACCATCATACATTAGTTTTGCCTGGTAGTAAAATAGTTCAGCGTCATCGGTATTTAATTGTGCTGCCGAATCGAGTGTTGCTTTTGCTTCTTTAAATCTTTTTGTTTCGTAATACAAAATGCCTGTGGTTTTTTGGCTTTCGTAATTATCCGGCATTATTTTTTGTGCTGCTTGTAAATCTTTTTCGGCGCCTTTGTAATCCTGTGTTTTTAGTTTTGCTAGTGCCATTTTATTATAAGCTTCTGTATAATCAGGCTTAATTTTAAGAGCTTTCTTAAAAAGAGTAATCGCGTCCTTGTATTTGGAAGAATCCAAAAGCTTACAAGCATCTTTGTAAATCTCAACTTCAGCAGTTTTAGTAGTGTCTTTTTTTTGAGAGAAACAAAACGTAGAACACAGACAAACGAATATGACTAATATTAATGGTTTAATACCGTTCATCAAAAAATATTTTGTTTTTTGTTTTGGATGATTAAATTTACGTAAACAATTTAAATATTAAAAACTATGCCATTCATTATTTTCATTTTAGTCTTCGGATTACTATTAATTTTTTTAAGCTTTGTAACAGTTCAGCAAGGAACTGTAGCTGTTATTACGGTCTTTGGTAAATACCGTAGAATTTTAACACCAGGTTTAAGTATGAAAATACCTTTTATCGAAAAAGTGTATAAAAAAATCTCTATTCAAAATCGTAGTGCTGAGTTAGGCTTTCAAGCAGTTACCATTGATCAAGCAAATGTAAATTTTACTGCTATGTTATTATATGCTGTAGTTAACCAGCAAGAGGAGTCTATTAAAAACGTGGCTTTTAAATTTGTGGATGACAAAAACTTAATGCAAGCATTAGTTCGTTCAATCGAAGGTTCAGTTAGAGCGTTTGTTGCTACTAAAAAGCAATCAGAAGTGTTATCTTTAAGAAGAGACATCGTTGAAGCTGTAAAAGAACAATTAGACGTGATGTTAGAAGAGTGGGGATACCACTTAATTGATTTACAATTAAACGACATTACCTTTGATGAAGAGGTAATGCGCTCAATGGCAAAAGTGGTAGCAAGTAATAACTTAAAAGCTGCTGCCGAAAATGAAGGTCAGGCTTTATTAATTACTCGTACCAAAGCTGCTGAAGCCGAAGGTAACTTTATCAAAATTTCTGCTCAGGCAGAAAAAGATGCTTCTCAATTAAAAGGCGAAGGTATTGCTTTATTCCGTCAAGAAGTTGCTAAAGGTATGGCAGGAGCAGCTAAAGAAATGGAAGGAGCGAAGTTGGATTCATCTTTAATTTTATTTAGTATGTGGACAGAAGCTGTTAAAAACTTCGCTCAAGAGGGTAAAGGCAATGTTATTTTCTTAGATGGAAGCGTTGAAGGCATGGATAAAACCATGAAACAGATGATGGCATTAAATCAACTGGATATAAATCCAAAAAAATAACAGATTCAAAGATTATATTTGAAAAATATTGACTTTTTAAATTCAATTTATTATCTTTAATAATCTAAATTGACACAAAAACAAACACAAAAACAAACACAAAAAATACGAACTCATGAAAAAAAATCTATTCACACTATTAAGCTTTACCATGCTTGGCTTTAGTGCAATGGCACAAAATGGTTTAAAGTTACATCCTTGTGCTACTTATGAAGCTATGGAAGAAGGGTTTAAAGCAGACCCAAGTTTAAAAGCTAGATACGAAGCGTCTCAGGCGCAATTTGAATTAGATTATGCAGCTGAAATAAATAGAGTTAATACAGCCGCAAAGGTTGCTGTTCCTGTATATACTATTCCTGTTGTATTCCACGTAATGGGTAATTTAAATGTAACAGATCAAGCTTTTACTACTTTGATGACTTATGTTAATAATGATTATGCTAAAACTGGTTCTGACGTTGGAACAATAAATTCTAGTTTCTCATCTTTATATGTGGATTCTGAAATTAGATTTGCTTTAGCACAAAAAGACCCTAATGGAAATTGTACAAATGGTATTATTCGTCATGATAACGATAATCCAACTTGGAGTCAATCAAGTCCTGCTTACCTTTATTCAGGCACAGGAACTAACCGTTGGCCTACAAACAAATATTTAAATATTTATATTGTTGAATGTATTTCTAGTGCAACAATGCCTTGCCCTCCAACTGGAGCATATATTGGTGGTTACACTTATTTACCAGGAGGAACTCCTTATACTACTAATGGCAACATGGGTGATGCTATTGTGATGTTAAGAAATCAAGTTAACGTATCTGGACCTTCAGATGCACGTACAATTAGTCATGAAATTGGTCACTGGTTAAATTTAGCTCATACCTTTGGTTCTTCAAATAACCCAAAATTTGACCCATCAAATATGCCTACTACTACATTTGCATGCAGTACAGATAACGTAGCGGATACTCCTCCTACTGGTGGTTATTTTTCTTTTTGTACGCCTAGTGCATTAGATTGCTCTATACCAAACATTGAAAACATTATGGATTATGCTTCTTGCCCTAAAATGTTTACTCAAGGTCAAGTAACAAGAATGAGAACAGCATTAACAAGTACAACAGGTGGAAGAAATAATTTATGGTCAGCTACAAATTTACTAGCAACAGGTATTACTCCAGGTTACACATGTGCACCAGTTGCAAATTTTGAAGCAAATAAACGTGCTGTTTGTGCAGGAAACTCTTTTACATACACTAGTTTAAGTCAAGTAGGTACAAGTGGTGGTGTTTCTTGGACTTTCCAAGGCGGTACTCCAGCAACTTCAACATCTACTTCTCAAGTAGTAACTTATGCAACTCCTGGAACTTATTCAGTTGCTATTACTGCTTCTAATACTTCTGGTACTAATACAAAAACAGTGACATCTTTTGTTACTGTTGTTAATCCTGTTGGTGGTGTTCTTGTACCAGATGCTAATAGCTTTGAGGCAGCTACATTACCATCAAGTATTACAGTAACTAATTTAAATGCAAGTTCCCCAACTTGGATTCAAAATACAGCGGTTGGTGCAAATTCAACAGCTAAGAGTATTTATATTAATAATGCTTCTTCAACTAGCACTCCTGGACATGTAGATATTTTTGAAACACCAGTATATGATTTTTCAACAACATCTAATATTACTTTGTCTTATTATTATGCTTACGCAAAACGTTTAGCAACCCAAGCAGATACTTTTAAAGTTCAATATTCTATTGATTGTGGTGGAACTTGGGCAAATATTATTGGTGTTCCTACTACGGCGGCTATGGCAACAGCTTCGGGAAGTGTAACTACAACAGCTTTTGTGCCAACTGCGGCGAAATGGATTTTAAAAACTCATGCTGCTGCTTTATTAGCAGTATTAAATAATAAACCTAGTGTGAAATTACGTTTTGTGTTTACAAGTGATAAAGTAGTTGGAAGATCTAATAATATCTACATTGATCAAATTAATTTAACAGGAACTATTTTAACGACAGGGATTTCTGAGATTGAAAAATCAATGGAATTATTGATTTATCCTAATCCTACGGCTTCAACCGCTAATGTTGATTTTAATTTAGAGCCTAATAAATTGGTTAAAATTAATTTAGTAGATATTATGGGAAGAATATTAGAAGAAACGACTAAAACAGCTAATAACGATGGACGTATTTCGCACACAATCAATCAAGGTGGTAATTTAGCTTCAGGTATTTACTTTGTAAATATTGATATTAATAACCAACGTATTTCTAAAAAAGTAATTATTGAGTAATTAGTTTTTAATAATATGAAAGCCTCTCAATGTTTTGGGAGGCTTTTTTTATGCTTAAACAAAACTGTTATTTATCAACTAATTTTCAACACTATAATAAGTTTCAACAAAAAATGTAAATATTTGTTATGTACTTATAAAAACAAAAAATATGTCTGAAGAGATAGAAAGAACAGAAAGAGAAGATTTATTTTCTAAAGCCGTAAAAGCTGGAAAACGCACGTATTTTTTCGACGTGAAATCTACAAGAGGAAACGATTACTACTTAACTATTACTGAGAGTAAAAAGCGTTTTGGTACTGATGGTAAGTTTACTTACGAGAAACATAAAATCTTTTTGTACAAAGAAGATTTTGAGAAGTTCATGGAAGGTTTAAACGAATCTATTGAAGTGATTAAAGAAAACGCTCCTCCAATTGTGGAGAGAGAAGCATATTCCGACAGAGAATCTTCTTACTCAGATAAAGGAACATCTTCATCAAATGAAGAAGTTAATTTTGATGATTTGGGAAAATAATAAATTAAAAATACTTTAGGCAGTTATTTAACTTAAGTTAAATAACTGTTTTTTTGTTTGGTTTTCCCAAATAAAAATCAAAGGTTTATTTTAAATCTTTTTTATTTAGTAAGTAAACTCACTATTTAAAATATTTCTGCAAATCTCCTGAAGATGGTCTTGGAGCAAGGGCATCAATAACTTTTTGATTTTTATCTAAAACAATATAACGTGGAATAAATTTTACATCATAATTGCTAATTTGTTTTTCTTCTTCTTTTCCAAGAAACATATTGTTTTTAAATCCATAGTCAGTTGCCATTTTTACCCACTTATCATTTTCGCAAAACAAACCAACACTTACAAAATTAATATCAGCGCCGTATTTTTCTTCCAAAGCTTTAAAACTTGGCATTTCAGCTTTGCAAGGTCCACACCAAGTTGCCCAAAAATCAAGTACAGTTATTTTTCCTTTAAATGCTGAAATTTTAATTTTTTTACCTTTTAAATCAACACCTTCAAAATTGATCCCATCAGTACCTATAAGATTTGCTATTTTTTTAGTAAACACAAAATTATCTTTAATATAATTTACTGTTTGATCAGCAGATTTAAGCTTAGAATCGATATAATTATTTAATTCGGGTATTTCTTTTCTATAATCCTCCAAAACACTTTTAAAATTTCCATAGGCCTCGCGCATATATGAAAACACAACAGATGTATCGGTATCGGTATTGTATGCAAAAGCAGAGTTATTGATTATTTCTTCTGTGATTGTTATATTTTTAATTACATTATTTTTTTCAGACCCTTTTCCGGTATACATAATTGTTTCGTCAAATAATTTAGTATTTAAAGTTAAATTAATATCATCGTTCGGATTTAGTAATACTGTAGTCTGCTCATTTCCATCATAAAATATAACCTCTGTGGCTTCTTTTAAATTTATAGCCATCGAAAAAGTGCCATCTTTTTTAACATCAGACGAATCAAGAAAAATTTGACTCATTTGCCCATCAGGCTTATCTGCTTTAAACACATATAAAAAACATTTATTATGTGTTTGATTCGTTATTTTCCCTTTTAAAAAAGTGTTATTTTGTGCATAAACTGATGTAATAGATAGAAATGCAATTGTGAATATTTTAGTCATATTTTATATTTTATACCAAGATATGTTATTATTTCAAATGGTTCATAACTAATTTAATTTATTATGGTATTCATAATTTTTTTAAATGAAGTTAAATAATGGACTTTTTATGTAAATTTTCTTTTTTTTTCGATTTTATACTTAAAAAAGTTAATTAATTCCTAAATTCGTAACGCAAATTTGAACTTCCAATGATGCCCACGTTATTAAACATTAATCACTTATAATTTAACACTCAACCCTATGGCATTTGACATTGAAATGATAAAGAAGGTTTACGCTAACATGCCTGCACGCATTGAAGCAGCTCGTAAAACCTTAGGTCGCCCACTAACTTTAGCGGAAAAAATCTTGTATTCGCATTTAGATGCTGATATGAAATTAACGGATTACCCTCGTGGTGCTTCTTACGTTGATTTTATTCCAGATAGAGTTGCTATGCAAGATGCTACAGCGCAAATGGCGTTATTGCAATTTATGCAAGCTGGTCGTCCTACGGTAGCTGTTCCTTCTTCAGTTCACTGCGATCACTTAATTCAAGCAAAAGCTGGTGCTGCAACAGATTTAGATAGAGCAAAACACGAAAGCGAAGAAGTATTTGATTTCTTAGCTTCTGTATCCAATAAATACGGTATTGGTTTTTGGAAACCAGGTGCTGGTATCATTCACCAAATTGTATTAGAAAATTACGCGTTCCCTGGTGGAATGATGATTGGTACCGATTCTCACACAGTTAACGCTGGTGGTTTAGGGATGATTGCTATTGGTGTTGGTGGTGCTGATGCTTGCGACGTGATGGCTGGTTTACCTTGGGAACTAAAAATGCCAAAATTAATTGGTATTAAATTAACTGGTAAATTAAACGGATGGGCAAGTGCTAAAGATGTTATCTTAAAAGTGGCTGGTATTTTAACTGTAAAAGGTGGTACTGATAAAGTGGTTGAATATTTTGGTGAAGGAGCTATCAGCTTATCTTGTACAGGTAAAGGAACTATTTGCAACATGGGTGCTGAAATTGGAGCAACTACTTCTACATTTGGTTATGACGAAAGTATGAGCCGTTACTTAACTGCAACTGGTCGTCCTGACGTAGCTGCTTTAGCTGATGGTATTAAAGAACATTTAACAGGTGATGCAGAAGTATATGCAAACCCTTCTAACTATTTTGATGAAGTTATTGAAATTAACTTATCTGAATTAGAGCCTTATGTAAACGGACCTTTTACTCCAGATTTAGCAACACCTATTTCTCAACTAAAAGAGGCTGCTGAAAAAAATGGCTGGCCTTTAAAAATTGAAGCGGGTTTAATTGGTTCTTGTACAAACTCTTCTTACGAAGATATTTCTCGTGCAGTATCATTAGCAAAACAAGTTTCGGCTAAAGGATTAAAATCTAGAGCAGAGTTTATGATTAATCCAGGCTCTGAGCAAATTCGTTGCACCATTGAGCGTGATGGTTTCTTAGATGTGTTTGCTGAAGTTGGTGCTACGGTATTTACTAACGCTTGCGGACCTTGTATAGGTATGTGGGATAGAGTAGGCGCTGAGAAACAAGAAAAAAATACCATCATTCATTCTTTCAACCGTAACTTTGCAAAACGTGCGGATGGAAATCCAAATACTTACGCATTTGTTGCGTCTCCTGAAATAGTAGCTGCAATGGCTATTGCAGGTGATTTAAGTTTCAATCCTTTAAAAGATACATTAACTAACGATAAAGGTGAGCAAGTTAAATTAGATGAGCCAACTGGTTACGAATTACCTCCAAAAGGTTTTGCTGTTGAAGATGCAGGTTACCAAGCTCCAGCAGCGGATGGAAGTAAAGTACAAGTTTTAGTTAGTCCAACTTCTAAACGTTTACAATTATTAGATCCATTTGCAGCTTGGACAGGTGTTGACTTTAAAGGCTTAAAATTATTAATTAAAGCAAAAGGTAAGTGTACAACAGATCATATTTCTATGGCTGGTCCATGGTTAAAATTCCGTGGTCACTTAGATAATATTTCTAACAACATGTTAATTGGTGCGGTAAATGCATTTAATGATAAAACCGATAACGTAAAAAACCAAATTACTGGAACTTATGAAGGGGTGCCTGTAGTGCAACGTGCTTACAAAGCTCAAAACATTGGGTCGATTGTAGTAGGTGATGAGAACTATGGTGAAGGGTCATCTCGTGAGCATGCAGCTATGGAACCTCGTCATTTAGGCGTAAAAGTGGTATTAGTAAAATCATTTGCTCGTATTCATGAAACTAACTTAAAGAAACAAGGTATGTTAGGAATTACATTTGCTAACAACGCTGATTACGATAAAATTAAAGAAGACGATATCATTGATGTATTAGGTTTAACAACATTTACTCCTGGACAACAATTAACGATTGCTTTAAACCATGCAGATGGTAGCAAAGAAGAATTTAAAGTAAACCATAGCTATAACGCTCAACAAATTGAGTGGTTTAAAGCAGGTGGCGCTTTAAACATTATTCGTGCGAGTGTAAAAGCTTAATACTTAGACGTGAACCTGAGCAGAGTCGAAGGGCAGCATCTCAGTGCTTAAAAATAAAATCCCTCTGTTGTGAAGCAGCGGGATTTTTGTTTTGTAGATGTTTATGGTATATTTATCTTAGCTAAATAATTTATAAATTAATGAATAAATTTACACTTATAATATTACTCTTTTCGTTATCATCATATATTTGGGGACAAGATACCTTAATCTATAAAGGGTTTGTGAAAATTAATTCAGACAGTAATGCTGTAGTTTCTAATAAAATTCTACTTAAAATATTTAATAAGGACTCATTACTGGTAGTTCACAAAAACTTTGATATAATTGATAAAAACAAAAAAAAAATATCCCTTTTGTGAATTTTAAAATACCAATTAACAGCGGAGATATTTATAGAGTTATAATAAAGCCAGAAGGATTTCAACAAAAATCTTTCATTATTGATATGGAAACTTTTGTTTCAAATAGTGATAGTCCTAGCGTTTACTCCATAAACTTTCTGAATTGGATATTTTTTAAGAAAGACATAACAAGTGAGTATAGCTTGGCAAATTCCCCGTTTGAAAATACTCCATTGGCATATTTATTCTACGATTACAAAACTAATACTATTAAGGAAAATATGATTTATTTTGAAACCATTGAGAATATATATGAGGCTAATAATATAAATATTCAAAAACAAGTGGAATTAAGAACAAGTCAACTTGAAAATGAAAAAATAAATTCAGAAAAAGAATCTCAGCGCAAACAACGTAATTATTTACTCATCGGTTTATCTTTAATTTTAATACTTGTAGTTTTTATTATAAGGTCTTATTTGGAAAAACAAAAAGCTAATCATTTACTTACTGAGCAAAAACACTTAATCGAAGAAAAACATCGTGAAATTACAGATAGTATCAATTACGCTGAACGTATACAACGTAGCTTTTTAGCAACAAAAGAACAATTAGATAATAATTTAAGTGATTACTTCATTTTATTTAAACCAAAAGATGTTGTCAGCGGAGATTTTTATTGGTCTCACACCTTACAAAATGGCAACTTTGCTTTAGTAACCGCAGATAGCACAGGGCATGGTGTACCTGGTGCCATTATGAGTTTATTAAATACATCCTCAATTGAAAGAGCCGTTGAATTGGGAATAAGTGAACCCGCAGAAATATTAAACCATACCCGTCAAACTATTATTGAGCGATTAAAAAAAGATGGAAGTGCTGAAGGTGGTAAAGATGGAATGGATTGTAGTTTGATAAGTTTTAATAAGGAAAAATCTAAATTTGCATATGCAGCTGCTAATAATCCTATTTGGATAATTAGAAATAAAGAACTCATTGAACTAGCACCTGATAAAATACCAGTTGGTAAACACGATCGAGATTCCATTTCGTTTAATCAACACGAAGTAGAAATACAAAAAGGCGATATGATTTATACCTTAACGGATGGTTTCCCTGACCAATTTGGTGGACCAAAGGGCAAGAAGTTTATGTATAAGAAATTAAAGGAAATGTTGATTACTATTGCTCACAAACCAACAGCAGAACAGCAAACTGTTTTAAAAGGTACATTGAAGGATTGGATGGGGAACACGGAGCAGGTTGATGATGTGACGATAATTGGGGTTAGAGTGTAGTCCTATCTAGTGTTTTATAAAGTTTTTTATTAATCCTTTTTTTGATATAATTTCACTTAATTTAAATCTTACAAGATATTATGTAAAAAACAACTATCTTAGTTATCATGAAAATGACAGCTTTATTTGTTCTGTTTTTCGCTCAATTAGCGTTATCTTCTCAAACGCTAAAAATTTCCATTACAGGTCTTCGTAATAATTCAGGCTCCGTTATTTTAGGCTTTTATAATAATGATAAAGACTTTGCCGCAGAAACGCCACTGTTTACAAAAGTAGAATCAAAAGCCACTACAGTGAATCATGTGCTCACATTAAACTACACTGGAATCAAACCAGGAACTTATGGTGTGGTGATGTTAGACGATGAAAATAATAATAACAAAATGGATTATGGTTGGATTTTACCTGAGGAAGGTTATGGCTTTTCTAATTACAACCATTTTGGCTTAACTAAACCTAAGGTAAGTAAATTTAGTTTTACAATTACTAATGAAAATAAGGTGGTAGAAATAAAAGTGCAGTATTTATAGAAGTTCATTACATTGTAAATTAGGTTATTCAACTAATTTGATTACCTTTACACAACTTCTTTTGAAGGTTGTATCACAATCTGGTTTGTTACCCTCAGTACAATTCATTAATTATCATACATTTTCTTATTAAGCAATAAGGAGTTATTTTATGTTTAAATAGCTCAAATAATAAACCCGCTTGCCACATTGGTAAGCACAAAAACAATAAAAACAAATGAATAAAGGAACAGTGAAATTTTTTAACGACGCAAAAGGCTTCGGATTTATTAAAGGTGATAACGGACAAGAAGTATTTGTTCACGCATCAGGATTAGTACATGAAATTCAAGAAAACGATGAAGTAACTTACGATGTGCAAGATGGCAAAAAAGGCTTAAACGCGATTAATGTTACTAGAGTATAATTATACCTTAAGTTAAAAAACAAAAAAACCTTCTACTGTTTAGTAGAAGGTTTTTTTGTGGATTATCCTTTTATAATCAATACATGACTTAAATTAAATAAGTTTAGTTTTGTATGATCAATGCGATCAAAGTCTTTGGAATAAAGGTGAAATATTTTTAGGTAAATACAGCTAATGTTTGGGTTACATATCAATCAATTGATGAAACTTACCATGTTCTAATATGTATTTTTTGCCTTCAAATTTTAGTATTTGCCCTTCGCTAATGTTAACCATGTTTTCTATATCCTGTTCAATACTATGAATACTACCCTTGGTGGCTCTTGCCAAATCTAGATAATCTGTATTAACTATAAAATTGTTAGTGCCGCAAATAATAATATGGATGGGTTTATTGATTTGCTTTATTAATTCAAAATCTTTGATATTAGCAAAATTGTCGGCAATCATTACGAATTCTTTTGCATGGGGATTATTTTTGATTGCAATAAGTAAGGCTTCGCAGTTATTTTCGGGAGCATCTCCACCGCTGCCTGAATTCATAGCTTTTTGAATAGTTTTTTCAACTGCGTCATAGTTTCCAGCAGGTATATTATATATACCGCCAGTGCTACCAATTTTCTTTTTCCTGTCGGGTTTATTGTCCCCATCATTAAAAAAAGTAAAATAGTTTATTTTATTTCCAATACAATTTAACTTATACCATAGTAATAATTGTGTTGTATATGGAGCCATGCTACCTGTAACATCACATACAATTGTTATTTCGTTCCAGTTAGGATGCCGTCTGAGAACTGAAAAAACAGTAGAGTCGTTCAGGTTTCTTTTTACAAATGACATGGCATCTTTATTACGGATAAATTTATGATATTGTTTGCCGACTCTTACTGTATCAACTTTAATAGCGAACTGAACTCTTCTTTTAAACACGCCTTTTTTTTCGTATGTAATTCCTTTTTCGGCTTTACGTTTTGATACAGGTAAGTAGTAGCCGGTTTTAACGTTCTTTTTTCTAACACGTTTTTTGTAAACAGTATACACCGAATCGTATCCTAAGGAGTCAGACTTCATCATTTTGCTAATACCAACAATTTCTTTACGAGTATCTTCTTTTGATGGTTTGGGTTTATAGGTAATGATAAAACCATGAAAGTATTCACGGGCTTCTTCCTCAGTTTTGCAATCGTTTTGCGCCTTAAATTCCCATACCACAAATGATTGATTGAATAAATCAGGGAATATTTTCTTTAAGTTTTGAATACGCTCACGATTTAGTTTTGGTTGACTAAATGTTTCTGAAATTTGAAATGCCGTATAGTATAATTCCACTTTTAATATACCAGCATCTTTTAATATGCTAATATCCCGCTGATTTGTAATTTCTGGCGAGTTAAAATCCATTTTAAGTTTAAGCGTTTGATAGATGCTTATATCTTCCTTAAACTTGTGGACATATGTTGGTTTTATGAGCAAAAGATCATCAATTTTTAGTTTTTGACTAAAAAGAGAAAATGTAATAAATATAAAGCTTAGGAAAGTAAATAATTTTTTCATAGGGGCGGATTTTAATTCTATAATGCTACTGACAAATAAAAGTTACAAATTGCTATTTCATTATGAGTAAATGTCTCAGATCAAGGACATCGCCATTACGCGAAATTAATTGGATGAAATGAAAGCCATATTGTGTTTCAAATACTTCAGAGATTTCACCTGGTTTTAATTTGAAAGCTACATTTTCAAATTCAGTTACCATCAAGCTGAGTGAAAATTATGATACTAAAGATTTTTTGTTTTATTCAAAAGCTATTCTAGCCCTTTGTGAAAAACATCTTCAAAATAGAAACATTAGCCATAAAATGAAGTTATTTTCTTTAAAGAATAAGTCATTTGCTATTAATAATATTGGGTTTGTTTTTGATACGCATGGAGATATAGCAAAGGCCTTAGAATACTATCATCAAAGCTTAAAAATTGATGGACAAATTAAAGACACCCTAGAGATGGCCACTGGAATATGTAATATGGCGTTCGTATTGACCGGGCAAGGTGAAATTAAAAAACGCTCGAATATTACGATAAATGTTTAATGCTCTTTAAATCTATAAATGATAAAATTGAGATAGTAACCGTATACAATGGATTACCTATGCTCGCCGAATACAAAGAGCTTTGATTACACCAGAGGCTTATATTGACAAAGTATTGAATAAACTAAACAAGAATAGTTAAGCTCTCTAACTAGGCTTCTTTAAATGCTTTATTTAATCGTTTCAATAAAAACATCATTAATATAAATGCAAATAGTAATAAGGCAAAGTTTAACCAAAAGAAGTTGGCTTTATCATCAAACTTGTCCCAATTTTTTGCTAATACACCACTCATTTTATTTCCAATAGAAGTTGCTAAGCTCCAACCACCCATCATTAAGGCTGTAAAACGAACGGGAGATAATTTTGATACCATCGATAATCCCATTGGACTCAAACACAACTCACCAATAGTTATAACGCCGTAACTTCCAATTAACCACCAAGCACTGGCTTTACTTATGCCGTTATCTGTATAATGAACGGCAGCTACCATGACTAAAGTTGATAAGCCGCTAATTAATAAACCATAAGCAATTTTAGTTGCCGTGGTAGGTTCCATTTTTCTCTTTCTCAAGAATCCAAAAAATATAACAACCAATGGAGTTAATATAATTACAAAGAATGGATTTATGGATTGAAATAATTCAGTAGGAACTAGCGTTAAATTTTCGCCAGGGGCTGGATATTTTTCGGGAGCTAAATTTTTGAAGTAAGAAGGGTAATCAACACATTTTGTTGGATTACCACTGGCATCTTTAATTCTTCTAAAGTGTTCATCTAATTGAAATACAGTATCATTTTCGGCAACTACTGATTTATCACATAAAAAAAGAGAGTCAGCTAAAGGAACTAAAGCCGTTGGCATTGCTCGATCGGTATAAGAATTAGCGTATGTGGTCAATGCTGTTCCATTTAGTTTAAAAATTGCCCAAAAAATAATTACGATTCCAAAAATGGTATACATAGTACCAACTGGTTTTTTTTCTTCATCGCTACAGCTTTTATAAATACTAGCATAAAAATAAACAACAGGAATACATGCACATAAAAAGGCATCTGTGCTATCGCTTCCAAAAATAGTATCTGGTATAAACCATCCAGCTAAACCAAAACCAAGTGCAACAGCTAGTACTTTTAAAAAGCGCATAATGATTGGCTTATCTTCAGGAGTAGGTTCTTTTCTTACGTCCACATGTTTGTAATGTTTCATTCCTGCCCAAAAAGTAATTACACCTAAAAACATACCAACACCAGCTGCAATAAATGCCCAGTTCCAGCCGTATTTTATGCGCATATAAGCAGCCACAAAATTACAAACGAAAGCACCAATATTGATACTCATATAAAATAAATTATAGCCCGTATCTTTATTGGCTTTATATTGTGGGTCGTTATATAAATTACCAAGTAGTGTAGAAATGTTTGGCTTAAAAAAACCGTTCCCAACAATCATAATTAAAAGTGCCGTATAAAAAGCCCATTCTTCATGAATGGATAATAAGCAGTAGCCAATACCCATTAAGATTCCTCCTAAAGTCACAGCAAAACGGTAGCCCAATTTCATGTCGGCTAATAAGCCACCAATAAAAGGTGTTAGGTAAACGCAGGCAATAAAGGTTCCAAAAACATCTGAAGCTTTTGCATTTTCCCAACCAAAACCACCAGTTTTTGTATCGGTCATGTATAAAAAGAAAATTCCAATCATTAAGTAATAACCGAAGCGTTCCCAAAATTCAGTAAATGCTAAGAAGAATAGTCCTTTAGGATGTTTTGAAGTAGATGACATAAAAATGTTTTTTTATAAATATAAGAGAAAGAGATTTATTTCACAATAAAAATATTCTTTAAGAAAGCACCTTGAGTTTTGGTATTGATAAATTCGATACTAATATTTTTAGACGGTGTGCAATTCCCTTCCAATAAGGTATTAAAAACAGAATCTGGTTTTGAATGAGAATACTTCATTCCTGAAATATGAATCAAACGATACAGGGTATCAGTATCTGTTTTAATGAATTGTCCGTTTTTAAGAAAAATCTGAATATTGTTTTTTAAACTATCTGGTAGTTTGATGTAAAATAAATCAGATTTGTTTTTGATAATCGTATCCGTCTTTATGCCTTTTTGAAAAAACAGAAAACGATTGTCTTCTTTTTTTACTTTAAGGCTATATTGTGCGGATGAGGAAAGGGAAAAGAAAAGTAATATGGAACAGATGAATCTCATAGTTATTTTACACTGGAGTCTCCCTGTCCGCTAGCTGGCGGATTAGGGTCTTAGAGATGCTGAAACAAGATCAGCATACCATTACTTCAAAGCCTCAATTAATTTCTCAGCTAACTCCACACCAATACGTTCTTGTGCTTCGTTAGTAGCAGCTCCAATGTGAGGCGTTAAAGATATTTTAGTATGTTTTAAAATAGCTTCGTTAGGCGTTGGTTCGTTTTCAAATACATCTAAACAAGCATGAGCAATTTTCCCGGAATTTAATCCGTTAATTAAATCAGTTTCATCAATTACGCCACCACGTGACGCATTAATTAAAATCACACCATTCTTCATAGCAGCGATCTCTTTTTCGCCGATCATTTTACCACCTGGCACGTGCATCGAAATCATATCTGAATTAGAAATTAATTCTTCCATCGAAACAGTATTGATTTTTACATCTACACCATTAGTTCCATGAATATCTAATTTTAAAGCAGCTTCTTTTACAAATGGATCATAAGCCAATACTTTCATGCCGCAACCTAAGGCGATTTTAGCTGTGTATTGTCCAATACGTCCAAAACCAATAATACCTATAGTTTTATCACGCAATTCAATTCCTTTCGAATAATTTTTCTTTAAGTCATCAAACTTTGTGTTACCAATGTTTGGCATATTTCTATTACTATCGTAAACAAAACGCACTGCATTAAATAAATGAGCAAATACTAATTCGGCAACCGAATTACTTGATGCAGCTGGTGTATTAATTACTTGTAATCCTTTTGAACGAGCGTAGTCCACATCGATATTATCCATACCAACACCGCCACGTCCAATTACTTTTAAATTTGGACAAGCATCAATTACATCTTTACGAACTTTAGTGGCACTACGAACGGTTAATGCCACATAATTTTTAGCATTAATTTCAGAAGCTAAATTTTCTTGTGCTACTTTTTCGGTTACAACAGTAAAGCCAGCTTTTTCTAATAAACTTTTTCCTACTGCATCAATGCCATCGTTGGCTAAAATTAATTTACTCATAGTTTTTTTTTGGTTTTTGTCTTCGACTCCGCTCAGACTGACATAAATTAGGTTGATTATTTAAGTTGTTCAATGATTGCTTCAATGCTCATGCCATCAGCTTCGGCTTTATAGTTTCTAATAATACGATGTCTTAAAATAGCATTTGCTACAGCCTTTACATCTTCAATATCTGGACTATATTTTCCATTAATAGCAGCGTGGCATTTTGCTCCCAATACTAAAAATTGAGAAGCTCTTGGTCCAGCTCCCCAAGCTAAATATTTTTTTGTTACTTCTGAACTAAACTCAGAATTTAAACGCGTTTTGTTTACCAATTTTACGGCGTACTCTAAAACATTATCCGCTACAGGTATTTTACGAATCACATTTTGGAAATATAAAATTTCTTCATCAGAAATAATTTTATTTAACTGAACTTTTGTATCTGTTGTTGTTAATTTAACTACTTGTAATTCTTCTTGAAAGCTTGGATAATCTAACCACACGTTAAACATAAAACGGTCTAATTGTGCTTCGGGTAGGGGATAGGTTCCTTCTTGTTCAATTGGATTTTGTGTTGCTAAAACAAAAAATGGATTTCCTAATTCGTACTTTTTACCAGCTGCAGTTACACAACGTTCTTGCATGGCTTCTAATAAAGCTGCTTGCGTTTTTGGAGGTGTACGGTTAATCTCATCAGCTAATACAATATTGGCAAATAAAGGACCTTTAATGAATTTGAAATTACGTTGTTCATCTAAAATTTCAGAACCAACAATGTCGCTTGGCATTAAATCGGGTGTAAACTGAATACGGTTAAATGATAAGCCTAATACATCGGCAATGGTGTTAACTAATAATGTTTTAGCCAAGCCTGGTACACCAACTAATAAACAATGTCCTTTACAAAAAATAGAAATTAAAACGTTTTTTACTGTGTCGTTTTGTCCAACAATTACTTTGCCTATTTCTGCATTTAATTCTTTGTATTTTACAACAAAAGCATCAATAGCTTCTACGTCGTTTTTATAGTTCATACTATTTTATATTAAGGATTAATAATCCAATTATATTCCAATTTGCAAGCATTAAATTCTGGGTCAATTTTTATATAAGTAGATTTTGATTTTTTTGTAATCCAATTTTTAATCAATGTTTTTTGTCTATCAAAAGAAGCCATATTTAATAATCGAATATAGTCATCTTGCATATTGGCTTTATGAGGTTCTGTTCTTGATTTTAAATAAACAATACGCCAAGCTTGTTTTGCATCTGCTCCAACATGATTAATAACTGGGCTTACATCACCAACCTTAATTTGGTTTTCTAACATAAACACTAAGTTTTGATCCATCTCAGCAATTTCATCTAATTCCCATCTTGTACTATTAGCGTTTGGATTTATTAATAACCCTCCACTTTGTTTTGTGTCTTTATCTGAGCTAAATTTTAAAGCAGCATCTTCAAATTTAAGTGCACCGCTAACAATGGCATCTCTAATACTATCTAATTGTTCTTTGGCTTTAATTAATTCTAACTGAGAAATTTTAGGCGACATTAACACATGTCTTACATCCACTGATTCTCCTTTACGAGCCACTAATTGCATAAAGTGGTAACCATAGGTCGTTTCAAAAATTTCAGAAACCTCTCCTTGTTTTAATCTAAATGCTACCGCTTCAAATTCAGGAACCATTTGTCCACGCATTACAGATTCGTAACGACCACCATTTTTTGCAGAACCTGGATCTTCGCTATATAAAGCTGCAATCACGCTCATGCTTTCTCCATTTACAACACGTTGTCTGTAAACTTCTAATTGCGCTCTAACAGCAGTTTTAGCTTCATCGGTAATAGGAGGTTTTCTAACAATATGCCCTAATTCTAATTCAGAATTTACTAAAGGTAAACTATCAATTGGAAGGGTATTGTAAAAAGCTCTTACTTCGCTTGGTGTTAGTTTTGCTTCACCAGTTACTTTTTGCTGCATTTTTTGAGCTAACAATTGATTGCGAACGTCATCTCTTAATTCATCTTTAAATACACTGATACGTTTATTGTAAAACGCTTCAAATTTTTCTTCGCTACCTAACATTCCAACGTAATACTGAATACGTCTATCTAATTCCCCATCAACTTCAGCATCGGTAGCAGTAATACTATCTCTATCTGCTTGGGCTAATAATAATTTTTGAAACAATAAATCTTCAAATATTTTGCAACGAGCATTTTCTGCAAGTTCCTTTTTTTCTTTTTGTTGAATTAAATTGGTTTCTATTTCAGATAATAGTAAAGGATTTTTGCCAACAATGGCAACCACTCTATCCAAAACTTGAGGTTGAGCGTTTGATATGAATACTAAAAATAAAAGGGCAATACTAAGTTTGATGTTCATTTTACTAAGTTAATTATAAATTTCTAATTCTTTATTTGTTTTGGCTTTATCAAAAAAATCTTTTTTAATAGCCGTTATTAATTTTTCTTTACGTTGGTTAATCAACATATTTTTAATGTTTTTCTTTTCAAAATTTAAAGGAGATAAGGTGTTTTTTGATTTTACCTCAATAATTTTTAAAAAATAGAAGCTTGAGGCATCTGTAAATTCAAATGTTTTCCCGTTTTTAATATCATATTCAGGAACCTCTTTTAGCTGATTCATTTCTTTTTTTAAATCATCAAACATTAGCCAAGTATTATCATTCATAAAAAAGTTATTGGCGTATTGGATGCACATATTTTTTAAAGGCTCCGCATCTTTAGGGTTATTTGAATAGCATAGTTTTTTTAATTTATCGATATTGGGAATATTGATAGGCGTTTTTACGTATAACACTTTAACAATATTATTTTTCAATAAAAAATTTTGAGCATTGTTGTTGTAGTATTCTTCTATTTGCGCAAGAGTAACATTTGTATCAAGCTTTTCGTTAATGAGCTTTGTTTGAAATTTATAAGTCAATAATTCTTTTTTATAGTCTTCTAGTTCTTTATCAATATTCAATTCCTCTTCCGTTAAATAATTAACGGCTTGCTGGTAAAATATTTCGCTATAAGCCCAATTATTTACAAAGGTTTGAACAAAAGCTAAGCTGTCGGATTTGGATAATCCATTTTGAGATATTTGTTTTAAATCGGTAGCGTATAAAACACTTGCGTTTACTTTAGCAACTGGTGTTCCTTTATCTTCGGCTACACCTGTTGTTTTATTGCATGATGAAAATGAAAGCAATAAATGCCCAATTATACAAGTGTTAGCTATGGATTTTAAAAAAGTCACTTTTCATTTATAAAACAAAAAGGCTGTATCATTAATTGTTACAGCCTTTTTGTAATAGTGTTGTTTTATTATTTTACTGTATTTAAAACTTCTTCGTTTACTTTAACAGTGTATTTGTTTTTAAGATATGCTAACCATTCTTTTTCTAAATAGTTTTGGTAGTCAGCAGTAATCATTCCTTTTGCTTCAGCTATAGTTTTTGGAGTTTTTTCCATTACTTTATTCACAACTAAAACTGTTACTTTACCATCTTTAGCATCTTTTATATCAGTTGCTACAACTCCCACTTTCCAGTTTGCATCTACGTTTTTGTTTTCACCTTTTAAGTAAGTAATGCTCTCAGGAGTTACGTTTAATTGAGATGTTTTATTTACAGTCTCCGTAATTTCTTTTTCTGATTTCCCTTTCTTCAGCATTCCACGAACTTCTTTAGCAACTTTATCGTTTGCACAATTGTACATTGTTACATCTGCGCGCTCGTCCCATAAAAAGTTGTTTTTGTTTTTAGAATAGTATTCTTTTAAACCAGATGTATCTTTTACCGCTTTGCTCCAAACTTTTTGATCTGTTAAATCAAATAATAAAATACCATCTCGGTATTCTTTTAATAAATTACGGAACTCTGGATATTTAGATTCTAAGTTTGCATCTTCGTAAGCAATAACTGTTTCATCAACAAAATCTTTATATGCTTGTTGTAAAAGCATATTGTTATCCATTTTTGGACGAACAGTTTGGTTGTTTTCAATATACTTTGCAAGATCGTTTTGAGTATATTTTTTTGTACCTAAATTAAATAATTCTTTGTTGCCTAATTTAGTAGCTTTATTAGCTTCCCATTTACCTTGACAAACAGTAGTATCAATTACTTTTAAAAAGTCTTTTTTAGCAACTAAATTCTCTTTAAAGTTATTTTCTTTTTTAATTTTTTCAATTAATGATTCTCTTCCTGCTTGCGTGCGGCTATCTTTTCCAATACGTTGTTTTAGGTCGCCTTTCATTTCGTCAAATGGCGCTAAACCTTTTTTATCTAAACGTTTTACAATATGCCAACCGTAGTTAGTTGTAAAAGGTTCGCTATAATCGCCATTAGCTTTTAATGCAAAGGCAGCTTTTTCAAATTCAATTGGCATGCGGCTACTTCCAAACCATTGTAATTGTCCGCCTTTTTCTGCGCTTGGTTTGTCGTCTGAAAATTGGCGTGCTAAATCTTCAAATTTTTCTCCAGCTTTTAACTTTGCATATAGCTCATCAATTTTGGTTTTTAAATTTGCTTTGTCTTTTTCTTCCATGTCTTTAGCAAACTTAACCATGATGTGTGCGGTTAAAATTTCTCCTTGACTAGCACGTTTATCAGCTACTTTTAAAATATGGTAACCAAAACGAGTTCTTAAAGGCATGCTGGTTTCGCCAACGTTAGTTTTAAAAGCTGTATTTTCGAATGGGTAAACCATTTGTAAGGAAGTAAAGTATCCTAAGTCACCACCATTATCAGCAGCAGAAGGATCTTCCGATGTTTTTTTTGCAACGGCTGCAAATTTATCGCCTGTAGTATTTAAAGCAGCAGCAAGTCCTTTAACTGCATTTAATTTGGCATTATAATTTAAAGTATCTTGTTTGTTAGATGTTTTAGTTAAAGCAGAAGAACTTTTCTTTAATAAAACTTCGTACTCTGTAATTTTTGCAGCAGACGGAGCTTTTCCCGCCAATGCATCACGAATAATAATTAATCGTGTATAAACTTCAATCGTATCTTTTGGTAACGCATCTTCCGCTAAACGAATTAATATATGAGCTGCTTTAACTTCTGTTTTCATGCGTTCGTATGCTTCTTGTAATAAGGCATCGTTTACGTTTTTATCAGTTAAATAGGGCGCAGCCAATTGCTTGCGGTAACCTCCTAATTCTGTTTTAAAAGCACTATTAGTATCTAAGCCATTTGCTTCGGCTTCAAATACTTTCATTTTAAATGTTGAAAACAAATCAACATATTCTTTCACTGATTTTTGCTCTTTGTTTACTTCTTTTCCACTGTTTTTATGGTAAACATTTTCGAACTCACTTTTATAAACGGGTTTAGCGTTTATTGTCATAATCACTGGTTCGCTTGTTTGTGCTAAAGAAGTAAAACCGATAGCTGATAATGTTAAAATTCCTAAAGTACGATTCTTCATAAATTGTGTTTTTGTTTTGTTTTTTAAGGCTAGCAAATTTATAATAAATATTGATACGAATTTGGTACGAATATACGAATCTGTGTTTTCTAAATTTAGTAGTTAATTTTAAAATGATTTATTTAATAATTTCCTCAAGTTTTGCATCCAATTCGGCACCTCTTAAATTTTTAGCAACAATTTTACCTTCTTTATCCAATAATAGGTTTTGAGGTATACTGGTTATGCCGTATAATTTACCAGCTTCATTGCCCCAACCTTTTAAATCACTTATTTGAGTCCAGGTTAAATTATCTTTTTCGATGGCTTGAATCCATTTTTCTTTAACTTGGTCAAACGACACGCCTAAAACTGTAAAACCTTTGTCTTTGTATTTGTTGTAAGCATTAACCACATTTGGGTTTTCAGCACGGCAAGGTCCGCACCAACTAGCCCAAAAATCAACTAATACATATTTTCCATTTAAATCCGTTAAATTCACCATTTTGCCATTTGGGTCGGCTTGGGCAAAGTTTAAAGCAGGGTAGCCAATAGTAGTTCCACGAATTTGAGTTATTTTTTCTTGAGCTAATTTACCATATTTTGTGTTCAGGATGCTTTTATCTAAAAGAGCGACCACTCTTTCTAATTCTTCAACAGGAGCAGTAGAGTTTTGGTGATTATAGTAAATTGCATAGCCACTTACAGCAGATTTTGGATGCGCTTTAATATAATTCTCCATGGCTAATTTAACTTCCGTTTCCATGCCTTTGTATTCGGCTACTTTTTCGTTCATGGTAGCTGCATCGCCTTTGTTTTTAGCTTCGTTATAGGCATTTACTAGCACTTGTTGTCTCATTCCAAAACCAAACATCATGGTATTATAGTCGCTATAATCTTTTTGTGTTTGACCTCCGCTTACTTTACCTTTTGGTAAGCTATCAATATGAGCCGAAATGGTAGTTTTTCCTCCATCAATAAAAAATATTAAGTTAGGTTGCTCGTTAATATTACGGGAGCGAGTCATCCAATACATATTGGGTTCTTTGCCTTTACCGGTAAAAGCAAATTTACCAGCTTTTACTTTAGCGCTGTCGGTAAAGTCTTTTCCGTCCCATTTATGGTGAATATATGCATATGAGTTATCAGGAGCATTTATTAAATCTCCGTTGATACTATAGTTATAAGGTGTTTGAGAAAAAGAGGCTAAAGAAAAAGCAGAAAGTGCTATCGTGAAAAATTTTGTCATTATTTTTGATATTTAACTAGCAAATGTAGTTTTTATTGTGGGAGTAGGGTGTTTTGATTCGTTAAAAAATGAAAATTTTGGAGGTTAAATAGTTTTAAAATGGATTATTGGGCAAAAGTGCCTTTGGGTTTAAGTAATTGTTAAATGTAGCTTACTTTATTGTCATTTTTATTCACAATTGGTGCTTGGTGTTTTAAAATGTCTTATTTTTGTTGCGCTAAAAAGTGACCACCCTATAAGAGGAAAACTATTCTGTAATTCACCTTAAACCACTTAAGCATTTAAAATAAAAACATTTAAAACCAAAAACATGAAAAAAATTTTACTTAGTTTATCATTAATTACCTTAGCTTTAGTTGGTAAAGCGCAAAATTGTTCTGAATTATTTTTCTCTGAGTATGTAGAGGGATCTAATAACAACAAAGCACTTGAAATTTATAACCCAACTAGTAACCCTATTACAATAAATAACAATTATCGTATTGTAAGATATAATAATGGAACTAATGCAGCAACTGCTGAAGCAAATTCGCAGGCATATGTTGTGCTTGGTGCGCACACCATTCAACCAAATGATGTTTGGGTATTAGTTATTGATAAAAGAGATCCAAACGGAGTTGGAACTGAAATTCCTGTTGTTTCTAATTTACAATTAGTTGCGGATACTTTTATTTGCCCTGATTATAATATTAGCTATGCTATTCATCATAATGGAAATGATGCCCTATCTTTACAAAAAAATGTAGGAGGTAATTGGACTTATGTTGATATTATTGGAGAAATAGGTGTTGATCCTGTAAACTCTTGGTCAGATTGCCCACCGTTTTATGATGGAAGTTGTGGTGCTTATTTCACAAAAGATCAAACTTTAATTCGTAAAATTTCAGTAAAAAACGGGAAAACTGCTAATCCGTCTCCATTTAACGTTACTTTAGAGTGGGATTCTCTGCCTAATAATACATTTACGAATTTAGGAACTCATTCTTGCAATTGTAATCAGGTTGGAGTAAGAGAATATGTGAAGAATTCACAGGTTAAAATGTTCCCTAATCCAACTAATGGTTCTAACATCAGTTTCGTTTCTGCCGACAAAAGAATTGAAAGTATTGTTGTTCTAAACACTATGGGACAGGAAGTAAAAGTAGTTAAAATTGACAATCCTGTGTTAAATACAGTTCAGAATTTAAACCTTTCTAAAGGAGTGTATTTTACAGAGATAATTTTCGAAGATAAAACCTTAACAATTGAAAAACTAATTATAGAGTAAAATTAGAATTATAGTTTCATTAATTAAACCTGTCATATATATATTATATGTTATGACAGGTTTTTTTATAGCACAAGTATCGTTTATATGAAGTCAATTTTAAAGAAATTCACACTAAACTTATTGTTTGTTTTTTCGTGTAGTAACGTTTATTCGCAAACAAACACCTTTTTGGTAAGTGGTGCTGTAAAAGATGTAACTACAAATGAGTTGCTTTTTGGAGCAAGCGTTATGGCAAAACCGGGCGTTGGTGCTATAACTGATTTGGATGGGAAATTCTCATTTAAAATTGAACCAGGGACTTACACACTTAAAGTAAATTATGTTGGTTACTCTTCTAAAATAATTAAAATTAAGGTAGTTGATAAAGACGTTCAGGTTAATTTTCAATTAGAGTCACAAATTTTAGATGAAGTAGAAGTTACTGCCAGTATTGGAACTGTGAGAGAAACTCCAGTAGCTATTAGTAATATATCTCAACAAAAAATTCAGGAAGAATTAGCTGGTCGTGATTTGCCAATGATTTTAAATAGTACCCCTGGAGTTTATGCCAGTCAACAAGGAGGTGGAGCAGGCGATGCACGGGTTACATTGCGTGGATTTGATCAAACCAATATTGCCGTTATGGTAGATGGCGTGCCAGTAAATGATATGGAAAATGGTGCCGTATATTGGAGTAATTGGGATGGTCTGAGTGAAATTACCAAAACCATGCAAGTTCAAAGAGGTTTAGGAGCTACAAAATTAGCAGTTGCATCCGCAGGGGGACTTATTAATATAATAACTAGTTCAATAGATCAAAAAAGACAAATTACTGTAAAGCAGGATTTTGGGAATAACAACTATCATAGGACATCTTTCAGTTACAATTCGGGCCTAGTAAAAAATAAATTCGGTTTGGTTTTAGCTGGCAGTAGAAGACAGGGTGATGGTTATGTGCAAGGTACGTTCATTGAAGCGTGGAGCTATTTTATAAAATTAAATTGGAGAGTTAATAGCCGTCATTTATTATCCTTAAGTGCTAATGGTGCTCCTCAAAGACATGGACAAAGAAATACTAAAACAACAATTGGGTTGTTTAGTAGGGATTATGCGGGGAAAGTTGGCGTGGAAGATCCAGAAGCAAATATGTTAGCCTCTGGTTTGGTTAATACAAGTTTGGGTGAAAGACCACGTTCATATAATTATGAAGTTGCAAAACTAAATGGAAGCGATTTTTACGTAAGTACAAATTATTACCATAAACCCTTAGTTAATCTAAGCCATTTTTGGACAGCAAGCGAAAAGTTATCTGTGTCCACTGTTGTATATGCTTCGTATGGTTTTGGTGGCGGAAACAATTTACTAAATAGTTTACCTTTCAATAAAAATACAGGATATTCTGATTTGACAAATACTTATAATGCAAATGTTAATTATAATCCTTCTGCTTCAGAAAAAAAATATTATGGAGATTTGAATCGTTCTTCAAACATTGTTCGTTCTTCAGTCAACAATCATCAATGGTATGGGTTATTATCAACATTTAATTATAAAATAAATAAGGCCTTCACTTTTACCTATGGTGTTGATGCAAGATTTTACAGAGGATTGCATTACAGAAAAGTTGAAAATTTATTGGGAGGAGATTATTTTAAAGACGTTTCAAATTTAAACGCACCTAAAGGAATTTATAATCCTTTCGATCCAACGTATGTTGATCCTAATTATAAAAATGACATGAAATATGTTGGAGACAAAATAGGTTATAACTATGATGGCTTAGTAGATTGGGGTGGTTTATTTTCTCAATTAGAATATAAAAAAGATAAATGGACAGCATTTGTGACCTTAACTGGATCTTATACTGGCTATCAGAGAAAAGATTATTTTGCGAGAAAAGATGTCACAATTGGTGAACAAACCAAAGGATTAAATAAATTCTTAGATTATTTTAAAGATAATAGAGATGCAAAAGTATTTGAAAGTATTGTTGGATTTAATGAAACTTTACTAGCAAATGGTAGTAGCTCTCAAGGAAATGCAAGTTCTTTTATTGTGTATAATAATACAACTCAAACAACTTTTCAAAAGGGTGATACGACTTTTGTAGTAAAATATCAAACAAATACTACGAATCCTATAGATACATCATATATAGTTGGAGCAAAAGCTTATAACATTAATTCGAAAGAAGCAAAATATGCTAAAACACGTAAACAATGGTTTCCAGGATTCACATTAAAAGGTGGGGTTAACTATAAGCTAAACTCAAATTATAATGTGTATGTTAATTGCGGTGTTTTGAGTATTGCGCCGAAATTTAATAATGTTTATAATGGCAACTCAATTGGAAATAGGGAATTTAAAGACGCGGCAAATCAACAAATAATTTCTCAAGAGATTGGAATGGGGGTTAATTACAAGCAATTTGCTGGTAATGTTAATGTATATTATACACTTTGGAGTAATAAACCTGTACCTACAGTCACCCAAAATGATGTTACTTATAACATTAATGGAGTTAACGCATCGCATTTGGGTGCTGAGTTTGATTGGGTTTATAAAATTACTAAAGAAATAGAGTGGGATGCAGCGGTATCGATTGCTGATTGGAAGTATACAAATGGAAAAACAGTATATATTACAAATGCATTTACTGGTGAAATAGAAGATACTATACAATTTAATGCAACAAATGTACACGTTGGAAATGCAGCGCAATTGCAGTTAAGTAATGCTATTAAATTTAAATATAAAGGAGCATATATAAAACCACGTTATACGTATTTTGGAAAAAATTACTCAAATTTTAATGCAACAGATTTACAAGGTGCCTATGAAAAAAAAGAATCTTGGAAAATGCCAGCTTACGGATTATTAGATATCTCAATTGGGTATGAGACAAAATTTGATGCGTTTAAAATTAATATTTTTGGAAATGTAACAAATGTATTAAATACGTTTTATATTTCTGATGCTCAAAATAATGGATATGGAGCGCAAACATTTGATGCCAATGCAGCTACTGTATTTATAGGGATGGGTAGACAATTCAATTTTGGAGTGAAATTAACTTTTTAAATAAATAAAAAATGAAAAAGAAAACAATAATAACATCAGCGCTTGCTTTTATGGGAGCTTTTGCTTTTGCGCAGGCAACCTTGCCAAGCACTGAAAACTTTAATAGTTTCACGGGAACTTTTACACAGCAAGGTTGGTCATATACAGAAAATCCATTTGGTACGCCGAGTTATGCTTATACCACAGGCGGAGTGAGTGGCTCAGCAATGGGAAGATTAGATGAAACTGGTGATATAGTAACAGTTTTTGTGGGAGGACAAATGGGAGCTACTACTTATTACCTTCAAGGTAAAAATTCTGGCGGTGGCTGGCAGGGAACATTTGATGTTCAAGAATCTACAAATGGAACTGCTTGGACAAATTTAGCAAGTTATACGACTGCTTCGCCAATGCCAACTACTTTAACACAGTTTACAGTTACACCGGCAGCTGCATCACGTTACATTCGCTGGAATTTTACAAATAAAATATCTGGGCATAATGTGTCAATTGATAATATTAATATTACTGCAGGTATTCCTGTTGTGCAAGATATTAATGTTAAATATAATTCAACTTCTATCTTATCTGGTGGCACAACTTCAATTTTTAATTCAGCAGTTGGAACTCCAACTAATGTAAATTTTACAGTTGAAAATATTGGTTTAACAGCTTTAAATATTTCGTCTGTAACTTTTGCAGGAGCTAATGCTTCTGACTTTACAGTTTCATCTCCAGCTACTCCTTTTTCAGTTGCTGCAACTTCTAATCAAGCACTTGTTGTTTCATTCAATCCTTCAGCAGCAGGTACTCGTGTTGCTGATATGATTATAGCTAATGATGATGCTGATGAAGCAACATACACAATTCATTTAAATGCGGTTGGCGGCAATGCGTCTACAGAACCTGCAACTCAGGCAACAAATCTTACTTTTAGTAATATCAAATCTTACCGAGCGGTTTATTCTTTTAATCCAGCTTCAGGTGGTGCAGATGGATATATTGTTTTAAGAAAAAACACTTCTTCTCCAATATCAGATATTCCTGTAGATGGAGTTTCATACCAAAGAGGTGATATGGTTGGATCAAGTAAAGTAGTTGCAGTTGGAACAAGTTCTTCAAATGTTGTTCCTAATATTTGGGCTTCAACTAATTATCAATTGGCAGTATTTGCATACAATGGTAGCGGCTCTTTAATTAACTACAACACAACTAGCCCTGCTTTAAATGGTTTTACAAGTTCTGGATCAATGATGCCAACTAATGAGTATAATACTATATCTACCTCAAGTACATCTTTTTTAACTAACCTACATAATTTAATTAATCCACATACATCTCTTTTTTACAGTAATTATGCAAATACCATGATTAATTTATTTGAAGCAAGAGATACTGCTAATGGTCAGAAATTTGTTGAGTGCCGTTATTCTGGTTTTCGCGCAGTTTATACTTCTCCATTTGATTGGACAAATAATGATTTTGCAAGAGATCATACTTTTCCGCACAGTTGGATGCCTGATGCCGTTGGTGGAGCAGATGTACTTTATGATAATCCTGAGGTTGCAGCATATAATGACCAACATAATTTATATCCAGTAAAACAAACTGGAGTAAACGATGAAAGAAGTAATTATCCAATTGGAGAGGTTGTTACTGTTCAAAATACATTTTTGCTTGCAAAATCAGGTTTGGATCTTAACGGTAAAAAAGTTTACGAACCAAGAGCCGATCATAAAGGTAATATGGCTAGAGCCATGTTTTATATGATGACTTGTTATAATGGAATTTCATACAACAGTGGCGCTACGCTTTGGAATTTACGTAATCCTATTTCTCCTACAGTTTCTTATGGACAAGATCAAAATTTATTAAAAAAATGGCATTACCAAGATCCACCAGATGCTTATGAAATTTCCCGCAACGATTTTGTTGATTCCTTACAAAATAACCGTAATCCGTTTATTGATAGTGTTCGTTATGCCTGTTTTATTGATTTTAGTAATATGAGCTACATTGCTTATACAGGCGGAAATCAACCTTGCTATACAGCAGTTGGTATTAAAGAAAATGTAGCTACTCACTTCGAATATGTATTAGCTCCAAACCCTACAAGTGGCGAATTTTATTTAATGATTGATGCTAAAGTAGCTGAGAAATTTAACCTAGATATTATGGACGTAACAGGAAGAAACGTTTATAACAGAGATGTGGACGTTGAAAACGGATTTAACAATGTCGTAGTGAACGATATTAAACTTAAAGCAGGAATTTACTTTGTGAATCTGCATTACAAGAATGAGAAAATTACTCGTAAGTTAATTATACAATAATTTTTAAATATTTAAAACTATAAATCCCTTGCAATTGCAGGGGATTTTTTTTAACCATTTGTGAATTTATCCATTGAAAAAATCTCTTTCTATATTCATTATAATTATTGCGAGCAGCTATAACGTTTATTCTTGGAGTAAAGATGGACACCAAATTGTTGCTGAAGTTGCGAAACACTATTTAAAAAAATCAGTCGTTGATTCAGTTCAAAAGTATTTAGACACACTTTCATTTGGGGAGGCTGCCAATTGGATGGATAATTTAAGAGGTAAACCAGAGTTCGATTATCTAAAACCCTGGCATTATGTAAATATTCCAAAAGACAATACTTATGTTGTAACAGATAAGCCAAATATCATTAATCAATTACAATTTGCAATTGATAATTTGAAGAGTAAAAACAAATTAACTAGAGATGAAATTTCATTTAACTTAAAAGTCATTTTTCATTTAGTAGGAGATATTCATCAACCTTTACATTGCGGTTATTTTGATGATAAAGGGGGCAATACCGTTGAGCTTAACTGTTTAAATCATAAAGATAATTTACATCATGTTTGGGATAAAAGTATGATTGAGAGCCTTAAAATAACTACAGATACTTGTTTAAAATATTCAAACAAACTTTCTAGAAAAATAAAAAAGAAAATTCAAAAGACGCCTATTTTATCTTGGGTTGAAGAATCAAGGGTTTTACTGCCTGCTGTTTATAATTTCACCAATGCATCTATAGATGAAAATTATATGAATCAAAATAAGCCACTATTAATTAAACAACTTTCTTGTGCTGGATTAAGGCTTTCTTATATCTTAAATACGGTTTTTGATAAATAAAACTTAAATCTAATAATTAAGAGGTCAGTTTATTTTAATAACGCTAATTGCAACACCTCCGTCATTTGATTGACATATTTAAAAGTTAAACCTTTTAAGTAATCAGCTTTAATATCATCAACATCTTTTTTATTATCAGCACACAAAATAATTTCTTTAATACCAGCACGCTTTGCAGCTAATATTTTTTCTTTAATTCCGCCCACTGGTAATACTTTTCCTCGTAATGTAATTTCACCAGTCATGGCTAAATGTTTTTTTACCTTACGTTTGGTTAAAGCGGATGTAATAGAGGTTAACATAGCAATACCAGCACTTGGCCCATCTTTTGGCGTTGCACCTTCTGGTACATGAACATGGATGTTGTAATTTTCAAACACTTCCGAATCAATATTTAATTCCTCATTATGTGCTTTAATAAACTCTAAAGCAAGAGTCGCACTTTCTTTCATCACATCACCTAAATTACCTGTTAAGGTTAATTTAGCGCCCTTACCTTTTGATAAAGAAGTTTCAATAAATAAAATATCTCCACCAACTTGTGTCCAAGCTAAACCTGTTACAACGCCAGCTACATCGTTGCCTTGATACTTAGCCTTTTCGTGAGATGGTCCTAATATTTTTGCTATGACTTCTTCTGATATTTTTGGTAAGGTTTCTTCTTTTACAACATGCACAGCTACATAACGCGCAATTTTAGAAATACGTTTTTCTAAATTACGTACACCGCTTTCGGCTGTGTAATTTTCAATCACAAATTCTAATTGCTTGTCCGTTAATTTTAATTGCGATTTTTTTAAACCGTTTTCTTCAATTTGTTTGGGTAATAAATGTTGTTTGGCAATTTCAATTTTCTCTTCAACGGTATAGCCGCTTACATCAATAATTTCCATACGGTCGCGTAAAGCGGGTTGTATGGTTGCTAAATTATTACAAGTGGCAATAAATAATACTTTACTTAAATCGAAATCGTTCTCTAAAAAGTTATCATAGAACGTTGAATTTTGTTCTGGGTCTAAAACCTCTAATAGGGCAGAGGATGGATCGCCATGATAATCGCTTCCTACTTTATCAATTTCATCTAAAATAAAAACAGGGTTAGAGGATTGTACCTTTTTTAAGTTCTGTAAAATACGTCCTGGCATAGCACCAATATAGGTTTTACGATGTCCACGAATTTCGCTTTCATCTTTTAAACCACCTAAGCTCATACGAATGTATTTGCGATTTAAGGCTTTGGCAATACTTTTTCCTAAGGATGTTTTACCAACTCCTGGAGGTCCGTATAAACATAAAATTGGCGCTTTTAAATCACCTTTTAATTTTAGTACAGCTAAATGTTCAAGGATACGTTCTTTTACTTTTTCTAAACCAAAATGATCTTCGTTTAAAGTAGCCTCTGCATGTTTTAAATCAAAATTATCAACTGTAAATTCGTTCCAAGGTAAATCTAATAACAGTTCTAAGTAATTAGTTTGAATGCCAAATTCTGGAGAGTTAGGATTCATGCGAGATAATTTGTTCATTTGCTTGTCAAAAATATCTCCAATTTCCTTACTCCATTTTTTTGTTTTGGCTTTTTCTCTTAACTCTTCAAAATCTTGTTCATGACTTTTTTCACCTAACTCTTCTTGAATCGTTTTGATTTGTTGGTGTAAAAAATAATCGCGTTGTTGTTTATCTAAATCAACTTTTACTTTATCTTGAATTTGGTTTTTTAGCTCCAGCATCTGTAAATCCTTTGTTAAATGAGTCAACACCATGGTTGCTCTATCTTTTAAACTAGGGATTTCTAACATCTGTTGTTTCTCTGCAGAACTGGCATTCATGTTTGATGAAATAAAATTCACCATAAAGTTTTGGCTCTCAATATTATTTAAAGCAAAACCAGCTTCTGTAGGAATGTGTTGCGATTTTTGAATAATTTGAATAGCTGTATCTTTTAAAGTAGAAACAATAGCTTGAAATTCTTCGTCGCCTTTTTCGGGACGAGTTTCTTCAAATTGCTGAGTATTAGCTTTATAGTAAGGTTCATTTTGAGTGAATTCTTTGATACGGAAACGCTTTTTACCTTGGATAATAACGGTTGTATTTCCATCAGGCATACGTAACATTTTAATGATTTGAGCTACGGTGCCAACGTTATGTAAATCCTCAGGTTGAGGATCTTCAATACCATCATTTTTTTGAGTAACCACACCAATGGTTTTATCACCTTTGTAAGCATCTTTTATAAGGTTAATAGACTTATCTCTACCAACAGTGATGGGAATAACTACACCAGGAAATAATACAGTGTTACGAAGCGGCAAAATTGACAGTATTTCTGGTATTTTTTCGGCGTGCATATTGTCCTCATCTTCTGCCGAAAGTAAAGGAATGAAATCGCTATCCTCGTCAATCATTGGTTCAAAGGGCATTTTATCTGAATCTTTAAAGAAAATCATAGTAATTGGTCATTATTGTGGTATACAATATACGATTATTATGCCATTGGTGTTTTAGGACTTTGTGGCAGTAGTATAGAAAATATAGGAACGCTGATAACGCTGATTTTTTATGATTTTCACTGATTCAATAGAAGAATATCCAGATAAATAATATTCTAAATATAGATTAATGGTACTTTTCTTATATTTGCTCCGTTGGAAAAGGGAATTTGGTGAAATACCAATTTTCGTTTTAAAACGCACGACAGAAACGAAATAATTTTTTTATCAAGACGATGAAAAAAAATGTGGCATAGCTCAAGTTACGTCACAATTTTATGAAGAAGTATTGATGAAAAAGAATAGGTTTATGTGTGATGTTTTAGAAGGAATGTTGGTATCAGTCCAAGACTGTACCCGCAGCTGTAAGCTTCATATGATGTTATACACATAGCCACTGTTTAATTATGGGAAGGCGTATAACAGAAGCAAGTCAGAAGACCTCCCAATAAATCGATGTTTAGAATTCCGGGAAAAGAATTCATAAAGACATTGTAACCGTTTGAATGAAATTTCATTTTTTTGTTAGCGCTTGTGTAAGTATGCTTTTTTGCTATACTCCTATAAATGCGCAATTTGCTCCGCCTTTTGGCCACGAAGGAAATACAGCCATGTATAAGGATAGTTCAGCTTTTGTTGCTTGGGCTAATAAATGTAATATTATAAGAGGCTTTCAAGATATATCCAATCAAAGTTTAGGTTATACCAATGTTGGAGATAGTTCTTTTGCTATTGGCCAGGCAGGCACTAATGGCGTGGTTAGTTTAGGAGATGGCGGAGTTGCTATTCTTGAATTCTCAAGCCCGATTATGGATGGAAATGGACCTGATTTTGCTGTATTCGAAAATGGGTTTGATAATTTATTTTTAGAATTAGCCTTTGTAGAAGTGAGTAGCGATGGCATTCACTTTTTTAGATTTCCTGCTATTAGTAATACAGATACAACCATTCAAACAGATGGCTTTGGTTTAACAGATGCCTCTAAATTACATAACTTGGCTGGTAAATATAGAGCAGAGTATGGAACACCCTTTGATTTATCTGATTTAACCAATGATGCTTTATTAAATAAGCAAGCTATTACTCATGTAAAAGTGATTGATGTGGTTGGCTCTATTCAAAATCAATATTGCAGTAGAGATGCAAATAACCATAAAATAAATGATCCTTGGCCAACCGGTTGGGGAAATGGAGGTTTTGATTTAGATGCCGTGGGTGTGATTCATCAGCAAACAGTTGGTATTGATGAATTGGAATTAAGAACTATTTCTGTTTATCCAAATCCTGCAACGAATGTATTATATGTTAATCTTTCATCAATCAATTATTCGTTAGAAGTAATCAATTTGATGGGTGAAGTTGTTTTGAAGGCGGAAAATAAATCCAATACAACTTCTTTAGAATTAAGCAATTTAAAATCAGGAGTTTATTACTTAAAGATTTCATCTGAAGGAAAACAAAAGCAAATGAAGTTTGTGAAGTTTTAGTTTGATAGGAACACTGATGGAACGGATTATTTGGGTTTTCGCGGATTTTTAAAACGATTAATTTGTTGTTACGCAAAAAAATAAAATCGGTGTTAATCAGTTAAATCCGTTTTATCCGCGTTCCAATTTTATTGTTAAGCCAACCACGCTCTTAACGTATCGTAAAAAAACAAATAGATAAAGTACAATACAAAGCACCACGAAATGGCAGAGATACTTAAATAAATAATTACTTTTTTCTTGTCTTTATAAAAACGTTCCGCTAAAAAAGCACCAATTGGTATTGATAAGAAAATAGGAGTAAGGATAGCAATGCCAGTTAAACCAAAACGATGTTTAATTCGGATGACTCTACGATTAAATTTGGTAAATATTTTTTTAGGATGCTTTGATGAAAACATGCCTTCTTTTACTTTATCCCACCATTTTAAGATTCCAGCAAATAAATAGGTAAATAAAACAGACCCAAAAACAGCACCAGTACAGCTACTTACTAATGCTAAGAGATAGTTTGATTTATAAATAGCAATAACCGTAGGAATACCAATTTTTGATAAAGAAATAGTGCAGGCTAGTGCAGCAGAAATGAATTGTAAAACGTCGGTACTATCCATTTTTGTAGAGTAGAATTAGAACTTAAAAATTATATTTTTTCGCCAAATGCTAAATCACCAGCGTCTCCCAATCCTGGTACAATGTATGAATGCGCTGTTAATTCTTCGTCTATAGCACCGCACCAAATAGTAACGTTTTTAGTAGCTAAATTTGCTTTCACATAGTCTACTCCTTCGCGGCTGCTAATAGCAGAAATAATATGTACATGCTTCGGAGTACCTTTCGCTAAAATTGCTTTGTAAGCTAAAACAATTGAACCACCTGTGGCAATCATTGGGTCACATAAAATCAATACTTTGTCGTCTATATTTGGACTTGATACATATTCCACATGAATATCAAAGGTGTTATCTTTATGATGTCTTCTGTAAGCTGATATAAATGCATTATGTGCTCTATCAAAATAATTTAGTACACCTATATGCATTGGTAGGCCTGCGCGTAAAATAGTTGCAATAACAGGTTGATCAACTAAATGACTTGTTTCAGCAATTCCTAATGGAGTTGTTGTTTCTTTAGTTTGATAGTCTAATGTTTTAGAAATTTCGTAGCTCATAATTTCGCCCATACGTTCTAAATTTCTACGAAAACGCATGCTGTCTTTTTGAATAGTAATATCACGCAATTCGGCAACATACTGATTAAAAATAGAATTTTTTTGGGATAATATATGAACCATAAGATCTGTTATTTAGTAAATTATACGTTGTCTAATTTATAAGTTATAATTCAGAATTAATAATTTTTTTTACTAGACTATAAGTTTTCTTTTGGTTTTCGACCAGCCAAATAAACTCCGCTAATAATTAATATTCCAGAAACAACTTTTAAAGGCGTTAATTCGTCTTTACCTAACCAAATGGCAATAATAGTTGCTAGAAATGGCTGCAAATAAATATACATACTTACTACCGACGAACTTAAAGCTTTTAAAGCGTATGTGTTTAATAAATAAGCTAAAAAGGTTGTAGCTACTACTACAAAAGCCATCGCAAATAATGTTTTTGAGGATAAAGAATTCCAATCAACACTCAATAAATCTGGCATACCAAATGGACAGATATAAATAAAGCCAAATAAAAATATCCATTTCATTACGGTAACGGTTTGGTATTTTTGCATATAAGGTTTTGCCATTACTACAAAAACAGCCCAAGATAAAGAGTTTACTAAAGTCATTAAATCGCCAGCTGCAGTTTCGCTGCCAATTGCAAATGAACCTTGTGCCTTAAATAATAACAAAGTTACGGCTCCAATAACCCCAAAACCTAAACCAGTTAATTTTAAAGCAGTGAGACGTTCTTTAAACACAATAATGGTAAACAACATCACGGCAATAGGATTACTCACCATAATAATGGCGGAGTTGATAGGCTTAGTTAAACTCAAACCATAAATAAAAAAAGCTTGATTAACGGCCACGCCAAACAAAGCCAAAAGCATCATTTTTTTTAAATCTCCTTTTTCCAATGGTTCTTTTTTAGAAAAAAAAGATAGTGCCCAAAATAATAATAACGCTCCGCTAATTCGCATCATCACTAAACCCAAAGGTTTGATGTAAGTAGGCATTAAATCTTTAGCAATAGAATAGTTTAAGGCATAAATTACCTGAGCGGCAAATAAGGAAAGATGTGCTTTTAAAGAAGAATTCATCGACGGTAAATGTAATTATAAATATACGGTAATCGAAGAATGCATGATTAATTTTAATTATATGGGCGCTTGCGGCGGTGGCCGCACCGGGCTGTCACTTCAATTTTTATTCACTGCGTTCATAAAAGGATTTTCGTTTGCATCCCTAGCGCGGAAGTATTACAAGTTTGAAATTTAAATTCCGATCTAAACGTAAACCCGCGTGAGGGATTGAGGCATTTGTTTGAGCTCTCGCGCATTTTTCATGCGGGAAGCGAGTGCTGAAAGCCCGACCCGAAGGGACACGCCCAAATGTATCAAAATTATTACGACTTTTTTATACATATTTAGTAAATTGAAGTATTATTCTCAAATTTACACATGCAATTCATCGACCAGTTAAATAATACCATTGAATTAAAATCCTATCCAAAACGGGTTATATCTTTAGTGCCTTCTCAATCGGAGCTGCTTTGGGATTTAGGTTTAAGAGAAGAGTTGATAGGTATTACTAAATTTTGTATTCATCCACAGGAAATGTTTAAAAGCATGGAAAGAGTAGGTGGAACTAAAACATTGAACATCGAAAAAATTAGAGCCCTTCAGCCTGATTTAATAATTGGGAATAAAGAAGAAAATGAGCAATCACAAATTTTAGAATTGCAAAAAGAGTTTACTGTTTGGATGAGTGATATCTATACTTTAGAAGATTCTTTAAGTATGATTGAAAAGATTGGAGCATTAGTAAATAAAGTAGAGGTAGCTAATGTGATTAAAAATAACATTCAACCTTCTTTTTTGAATTTGAGACAACTCAACAAAAATGGTCTGTATTTTATTTGGAGAGAACCTTTTATGGCGGCAGGTAAGGCAACATTTATTGGAGATATACTTAAACGAATTGGATTTGAAAATAAACTAAGTAATGAGCAGGCTCGTTATCCTGAATTAAATTTAGACGAGATAAAATTGCTTAATCCTGAATTGATATTTTTGTCATCCGAGCCTTATCCTTTTAAAGCTAATCATATTAAAGAACTACAAGATATTTTACCTGATACAGAAATTATATTCGTAGATGGAGAATTATTCTCTTGGTATGGAAGTCGCTTACAAAAAAGTGCAACATACTTCAATAAATTAATAAATCTTTTATAAATAAAAAAATCCGATAGAATTAACTAACGGATTTTTTTTATTTGAAATATTCTAATGATAAGTAGGTCTTGTTAAACTTGCACCTAATGATTTTCCGTAGCCAGGGCTTGTATTAAACTTTAAGCTAAACTCTAATCCACCTTTTGCTTTTGATGCTCCTGTTAATTGAGAGGTATTTAAATCATAACTTACACAAAAAGCATATTTGTCATATTGAAATTGTAAGGCAGGTATAATAGCATCACCTACACGATAATAAGCCCCTAATGCAATTGAACACGCTTTTTTAATACCAGTGTGTACAGACTGATCTTGAATAATGTATTTAAATAAACAACCTACGTTAATTTCTTGTGATGGTCCTTGGCGCATATATAAAGCGCTTGGAACAATGGCAATTCCCGCATTTTGAATACCAATATCAAAATTTCCATGCACTGCATATTTCACAAATTGTTTATCACCACTAAGTGCATAAGAATATTTTGGCATATTATAATGAAATACAGATGCACCAATATCAAATTTAGTACCGTCGTTAGCACTAATGTAACGCTCACTTTTAGCATAATGATATACAATACCTGCTACTAAATCGCCTTGTATAAATGAATTAGTTGGTGTTTTTTCTCCAGATGCAATAGCCGCATCATAAGTAGAACCATTATACTGGCTTTCCCATTGCAATTTAGATGGATCAATAGTTCTGTAATTTATACCGCCACCAATTCCAGCCGAAAACTTACCATAAGCACTCGTTTTAACAACCGCATTAAATCCTAAATTCACTAGTATAGCGCCTAAACCTGCATCCCCAGCTTTGTCTTTATAGATACTTAGTGCTAAACCTGTATAGGCTTTTTTTAGTTTTAAATGTTTAATTGTTTTCTCAATACTTATACCATAAGTTTGAAAAGGACTAGTAACACTTGCCCATTGATTTCTATAATTTGCAATGATTCTAGTATCAAAAGCAGTACAACTCAAAGCAGGATTTAATAAAACCGGCGTTTCGTTAAATTGCGAAAAGTGTATGTCTTGGGCCTTTGTTAACAGAGGTAATAAGATGATACTTGTAAGGATTATTTTTTTCATATGTAGCATTTTTTGTTTTTTATTGGTCATATGGTTTATTCATCATCTTCATTTTTTTTGTTTTTCTTGTTGGCATGATGAATAGTTCATTTTCTTAGTTATAAAATTGTATATATCGTATTCTGATTATCTAATAAGTGTAATATTACCTTTCATTTTAAAG
>CAITNS010000062.1 GCA_903893815.1 uncultured Bacteroidota bacterium | reverse complement strand
CTGACGATCCTTTAAGGTTAAATGCGTTGATTTTGCCATGAGTTACTTCTCCATTTTAAATAAGTTATTATATAATATCTAAAATAGAGATTCACAATATTTATTGCTTAAAAAAGTTTCCATTTCAATGTTACATCAGGGCCCACAACTGACTGCACATAACATATTAGTAGATTTGGGAGATGAGGTGGATTCTTATATTATATTCACACATGAGAATGATGCTTTATGTGTTGATAATAAATACATAGATAAATTTTTATATCAAAAACAACAATACAAGAATGATGAGACGATTGGTTGGTCGAATGTTTTTTATTTTAAAAATCAGTCCAAAAATGCAGAAGTTATTAATGATATTTCAGAAGTCTTTAAAACGTTTAAAGTTTTTAAAAACAATTATGAGTTTGAGCAAAAGCATGCTAAATTTATTAAATTAATTAACTTACTTGATTTAGGCGATTACCAAGTTGCATTTTTAAATGCTTTATCTGCAAAAAGGCTTGAATTAAAATATATAACCAACGAGCATCAAAATGGCTTAAATATAATATTTAATAAGTTATTTGAAGATGGGGAATCATGTAGTTATGCAGAACATGGAGCAAAACCAATTAAGTTAAAAGACTTTCATATCAATAATATTTTCAATGCATATAACTTCTCAGATAGAACTGACAAAGAAAAAGGTCAGTTACTCCTTATCTTAAGTGGAATATTTGCTAAATATAGCTCTTCATCATATTTTGGGACAGAGGAGAATTCTCCTATTGCATTAAGATATTATGCATTTGCACTAATGAAGAAAGCGGTTGAGCTACATCCAGACATAATATCTGTGGAGAACTATAATACATACACAAATAAATTTTTAGGTATTGGTGATGCATTTACATGCACCGCTGTTTTGTCAAGTAACATATTATCTGCATGTAGCCAGTTTATGAAACTTGACGCCTATGCAGGCATAATACCACCCACATGGCAGTAAGAACAATATAAAATAGATTTTAAGTAGTAGTGCACCACATTTGTATTAGGTGGCTGAGTATTTTTGTGATACATGTTTTACAAAAATGTATCGTACGATGTGGATTAAAATTTAAATTCAGAAATTACCTCGGAAACCGCCCTAAAAACCCATAAAACAAATATCACTATTAGAATACTAATAGTGATATTTGATGTGAATTTGGAGTGCGGACAAATTTGTAGATGGTGGTATTTTTAGGAAATGAGGTATAATTATTAATTATGCCTAAAATTAGCTGATTTTTGACTTTTAAGAGTTGTATTAATTCCATGATACAGATTGAACTTTTTATAAGGCTGCATTCGATTTTGTTTAATGTTTTCATTTTAAGTAACCTTAAGTAGGGGTGCAAAAATTATGATTAATAGCTCAACAAATTTTTGTATATCATCAGTTGTGACAGTAAAAGATAAAGATATTTCCTCCCGATACTATAAAGCGGTTAGCGAATTTATTCTTAGTTTAGATTATTTAAAAACTAATCCTCAAACTCAAACCGATGTAAATAAACTCTTGAAAGTTTTATCCAAATTTCTTGGTGCTAATTTTGCTATAGCGGATTTTATTAAGTTTGATTATATAAATCTTGAGCCAGAAATTAAAAAATTTTTTGGTGGACCAGGTTGTTTAAAACGAGCCTTAGATTGTAATGATTTAAAAAAAATGGAATTTTTAATTAATAAGCGGGTTAATTATCTAATGGATAAGCTTAGCCAAGCATTAACAGGGCCACCTTTTGCGCCTCATTATGAAGAAGATAAATATAAGGAAGGGTTTACAAGATGTTTTAGAGAAATTATTTTAGCTTTATATGTTAAGGGTCTCCGAAATTTTAGCTCGATGAAATTACAGGGACTTGACTTATCTAATCAAACGTTCGAATCATGTAATTTCTACGGTTCATCTTTTTGCTATAGTAATCTAGAAAATAGCAATTTCTTGAAAAAGTGTGATTTGAGGTGGACCAGTTTTGGGTCTGCCAATACGCTTTATATGACGGTCAGCCAAGACTGTTTGACTGAATTTGTTGGGGTTCGTTCCAAGTTAGATTTAATTAAAATGGATTTCCCAAAAAACCCCAAAAAACTTCGGTTTACTGTGTCAAATAACTGGGAAGAGATAGAGGAGGAGGAGTTAAAATTTGGATCGAACCTCCTGAATAGTATTACCAAATTACTTCAAGACGCACCAGAAGAAACACTTAAGGATGATATGCTTAAGCAAGTTTATCTTGAAATTTTAAAAACAAATGAAACTGATAAATTAGAAATTATCTCATCGCGAAGTGGTTTACCATTATTTATAAACCTGCAGTGTTTAATTTTACAAGCCCCCATTGAACTAACAGATTTATGTGGCATAAGGTATGGTAACAATATACAACTGTATAGTATAGAGGCATTAAGTAAGCGCCTCACTCTTGATAAAAAATGCCCGTTAAACATGTCATTAATATATGTTAAAAAGAACTTATTTAATTTAATTGATTTAAGGAAAGAATTATGCCTAATATAAACAAAACCTATGCTAGAAATTTAGCTATGCCCACTGAGGGTACAACTAAGAAAAAACAAGAATTAACTAAAACCCAAGCCTTTGACAAGGTTATTGAGGGAGCAGCTGACTTCTTTACAGAGGACAAGAACGGCAAGGATTTTGTAACACAGAGTTTAAAGCTGCGAGATGGGACTCTTGACCCTAGCGAAGACAAACCATATGAAAAGTTAATATGTGAGTTGGGAAAGAATAGAAATAATTATTGGTTTACTGGTAGCGAGGTATTTCCACGAGGATTTCAAAAAACCCTTGCTATTGGCTATATAAGAGATAATGCAAATAATTCAGAGAATATGGCTTTTATTAATAAAAATTTTAATTTTAACGGTTTTAAGGAATGGATTCATAAAAATTTTAATGATGAATATCCTGGTATTGCGGATAATTTAACTAAAAAGTATTATGAACATATAAAAATTGACAATAATTTAAATGTTAAATTTGGTTCTACAGAATATACAAACGAAATTAATTTAACTAAACTTGCAGTATATCCTAATGAAGATGATATACCCCGAAGTGGCTTACACCAATATCAAGGTGAGCAGACTTTTTTCTCCCAGTTTAAAGAAACTTTATTTGATGGCGAGGAATTAAGAGCAGGTTTCAAAAAAACTCACGGTGAAAACTTAAAACTGATTAACAAAAAAAATTACAGCTACAAAAAACCCGAGGGGGAGTATAATGCAATTGCTCACTTAAGTACAAAGGATAACTTAGAGATTAAGATTCCTGTATCTGGTAGAGGGGGCGGTGGAGAAATGAGAGGGGAGAAGTTAAATATTGAAATAATTAGCTATTTTGAAAAGAACCCAGAAAGCAACTTGCACGATATGTTTTTCTCCGTAGAAAGAATTAACATTAGTCAGGTAGATGTATTCCAATATGGGGTTAATTCTTATGTAAACTTTAGCTGGAATGATTTCTTCTCTAATAATTTTCCAAGTCATAATAAGGATAATATTAGCGCATGGCGAAAAAAAATAGCTGAGGCTGCAACATGCCATGTTCGAAATAACCTAGAAAATCGAAATAGTTGGAAGCTTTTGATGAAAAAATAATAATACCAAGTCCTTTATATCCGAATCATCTTATGGAAGAAATGTGTACTTAGACAAGTCAGGTCTAAATAGATCTTTTATTGTTTAACGTCAATACGCCACCAGCTCAAGCTGGTGGCTTGAAAACACGCTTGCAAAGCAGTTATTCTGCTAAAGCAGCTTAATACTCTGAAATCACAAACTCATCTTTTTTATGATGTAATCCGAAAAACATGAAATGACTATGCCTATTGGTTATGGGGGTTGACAAGCAACGGAACGAAAAGTTACTCTAAGAGATAAACTGAAGTCATAACAATGCATTTCAAGCTTTCTCATTTTAGGCAACAAACATGACCAAATAAGACTATGTTTTATGAGATGGCTAGATAAAGCATAATTTAGACGATTTTTTGCTCATTTCAAATCAATCTCATCAAATGAGCGTTTTATGAGACATATTTTAGGGTTTAGAGTAACTTTTCGTTCCGTTGCTTGTCAACCCCCATTATAGCTTAAATGTAGCCAATTAAAGATATAATGTGGGTTTTTTGCGGAAGCACGCAAAACCGTGATGGATAAGCCATTAACAAATTGATGGACAGCTAACGGCTTCGCCTACCTGACCACAATTGTGTCAACAACTTAACCACACTACTCCACAGATGAGCAATAACAGTGCATAACTACTACTTCTTGAAAATAGATGTTTGGAGCAACAGAGCAAGCAATAAACATTACAGTAAATTCTCCCTTATCATTTTCTCTTTAATAGCTGACATTATGTATGAAGATATTGGACCATAGTGTTTTGTTTTTATTAATTCTTCCCACTCTTTTGGAAGTGGTATTAATTTATGCTTTATATCTTCACCCTTCTTTGGTTGAACTTTATTCTCGGTCAACCCTTTGCCTTTTGCTAACTCTTTAATAGCGTCAAATTTACTCATTTTGGCTAATCCATATAAAAACATTATAAAAAATATAAGGAATTTATAATATATTTTCCAACTCTTGAGAAATATT
>CAITNS010000061.1 GCA_903893815.1 uncultured Bacteroidota bacterium | reverse complement strand
ATTCACCGGTTCTATTGTTGCTTGGGGAAAATTAGATGGAAAAGTTCCTTCTAAACCTTGGAGTTTTAAAGGACTGCAAACAATGAATTTAGTATTGCTAATTGTTTGTACCATACTTGGTGTTTTATATTGTAAAGCTGACGGAACTAGTGGAATGTTATACCTTGGTATCATGACGGCTATTGCTTCGTTTATTGGTGTTGTATTAGTAATGGCTATTGGTGGTGGAGATATGCCAGTAGTAGTATCGATGTTAAACTCTTATTCTGGTTGGGCAGCAGCAGCAGCAGGCTTTATGTTAGGTAACGATTTATTAATTGTTACAGGCGCATTAGTTGGTAGTTCAGGTGCTATTCTTTCTATGCATATGTGTCACGCGATGAATCGTTCTTTCTTTTCAGTAATATTTGCAAGCGGTTCGGGTAATGGTTCTGGTGGTGAGAAAAAAGCCATTGAAGGAGAAGTAACAGCTTTAAACCACGAAGAAGTTGCGGGCTTATTAAAAGAAGCAAGATCGGTAGTGATTGTTCCAGGTTATGGTATGGCAGTTGCAAAAGCACAATATCCTATTTATGATATGGTTCAATTTTTACGTAAAGCAGGCAAGAATGTACGTTTTGCTATTCATCCAGTAGCTGGTCGTTTACCAGGACATATGAACGTATTATTAGCAGAAGCTAATGTGCCTTATGATATTGTAATGGAAATGGATGAGATTAATGATGATATGCCAAATACCGATGTGGTTATGGTTATTGGTGCTAATGATGTTGTAAACCCAAGTGCGCAAGATGATCCAGCAAGTTCTATTTACGGTATGCCAGTAATTGAAGCATGGAAAGCAGAGAAAGTGATTATCATGAAACGTTCGATGAGTGCTGGTTACTCAGGAGAAGACAATCCTTTATTTTACAAACCAAACTCAGAAATGTTGTATGGTGATGCAAAGGATAGTGTAGAAAAAATCATGGGATTTTTAAAAGCGTAGTCTTTAAATAAAATTTTATAAAAGCGAATTCGAAAGGATTCGCTTTTATGTTTTTGAGAAATTTGATGATACTATCCGCTATTATTAAATAGGCATTGCTAATATTTTATTGATTTCGTGATAAGTGTATTTTATCTGCTGTTGTTTATGTCTTTAAATTGTTTACCAATGGACTTTAATTTGAAATAATGGAACACAGAGTGAAATGGAGACTTAATGTCATATCTACCCGTTGTTGTAATGTTTAGATAAATGTTTTCGTCTTGAAAGATTACAGTTATTCGTTTACCCCAAGTTAACAAACCAGTTTTTAAGTCGTAGCGAATAATGCTTTGTCCTGAGTCGTCTAGTTTTAATTTAGGGAACTTATTATTCAATATTTGTATGATTAATTTTCTATTTTCTAACGGATTTATCCCTTTTACAACTACTAATTTGTTTAAGAGTAAAAGTCCGATTAACAACCATAGCGTTATTAAAATGAACACAACAAGAAATCTAACTCCATTGTTATTTGAGTAATTGTTTTTATTTGAAAAAAGAAGTCCAGCCGTTATTAAAAAAATTAGCCAGAGGGAATTATCGAGAAGTCTTGTCATAAAAAGTTCTGTTGTCATTTTGAATGTCAACCGATGTCTTTTGATGCTTTTCTCATAATCTATTTGTGTCCTCATAAAATTGTAGCTAACTTACTAATAACCAACAAAAAATGGATAGTTTGTTGTTATAAAACTAATCAATATTTTTTGATAAAATTTATTATATAAAAAAATCCCCCTGTTTGAGCAGAGGGATTAAAACTTTATATATAAACTTAAACTTTTAATTTTTGGCCTAAACGTAAAACCTTAGTTTGCTTAATGCCATTCTTTTTGCAGATGGCTTTAATTGTTGTGTGGTTACGTTGTGCAATACGACCTAAGGTGTCGCCTTTTTTAACTGTATAAACTTTTCCGGATTTAGATTTTGAACCAGAAACACGCGATAAATTTAAATCCTTTTTTTGGCGGCTATGTAATGCTCTTAAATCGTATTTAGTTTCTACATCGGCTTTAGTAATCATT
>CAITNS010000060.1 GCA_903893815.1 uncultured Bacteroidota bacterium | reverse complement strand
ATTCACCGGTTCTATTGTTGCTTGGGGAAAATTAGATGGAAAAGTTCCTTCTAAACCTTGGAGTTTTAAAGGACTGCAAACAATGAATTTAGTATTGCTAATTGTTTGTACCATACTTGGTGTTTTATATTGTAAAGCTGATGGAACAAGCGGAATGTTATACCTTGGCATTATGACGGTCATTGCTTCGTTTATTGGTGTTGTATTAGTAATGGCTATTGGTGGTGGCGATATGCCTGTAGTAGTTTCTATGTTAAATTCGTATTCGGGTTGGGCAGCAGCTGCAGCGGGCTTTATGTTAGGTAACGATTTATTAATTGTTACTGGTGCATTAGTTGGTAGTTCAGGTGCGATCCTTTCTATGCATATGTGTCATGCGATGAATCGTTCTTTCTTTTCAGTAATATTTGCAAGCGGTTCAGGTAATGGCTCTGGCGGCGAGAAAAAAGCAATTGAAGGAGAAGTAACAGCTTTAAACCACGAAGAAGTTGCGGGCTTATTAAAAGAAGCAAGATCGGTAGTGATTGTTCCAGGTTATGGTATGGCAGTTGCAAAAGCACAATATCCTATTTATGATATGGTACAATTTTTACGTAAAGCAGGTAAGAATGTACGTTTCGCTATTCACCCTGTAGCTGGTCGTTTACCAGGACATATGAATGTATTATTAGCAGAAGCTAATGTGCCTTACGATATTGTAATGGAAATGGACGAGATCAATGATGATATGCCAGATACAGATGTAGTGATGGTAATTGGTGCAAATGATGTTGTTAACCCAAGTGCGCAAGATGATCCGGCAAGTTCTATTTACGGTATGCCAGTTATTGAAGCTTGGAAAGCAGAGAAAGTAATTATCATGAAACGTTCGATGAGTGCAGGATATTCTGGAGAAGACAATCCTTTATTTTATAAACCAAATTCAGAAATGTTATATGGTGATGCAAAGGATAGTGTAGAAAAAATAATGGGATTCTTGAAAGCGTAATTTAATTTAAAAAAATAGTGTACGTATATTTAACATTAAAAATTTAAAAACTATTAGATAACTAACTAAGTTAACATAACACATTAGCGTTTGCTAATCATCCTGTTCACGAAAAGTCGAAAGTTCAATTAAGACGGGGAAGTTTAAGCATAACGCTCACGGTAAAGCGTGAGCGTTGCTTTACTTTGTCTTAAGGGCTTCGACTCCCTCGTGAACAAGTAATTGCAACTGTCTCACGCTGATTTATTTAAACTAACCGCTGCTGCGGGGCAGAGTAGTATAAAGTAAAATATACTATGATTAAAAAAAGTGTACTCTTAACAGCTCTGGCTATTGCCGGATTTGCTGTAACAACCTCAGCACAAACAGTTCCTAATTATGTGCCGACAAATGGTTTAGTGGGTTGGTGGCCTTTTAATGGAAATGCCATTGACGAAAGTGTTAATACCAATAACGGAACAGTTAATGGAGCGACCTTGACGACTGATAGATTTGGTAGTGTGAATAGTGCTTATAGTTTTGATGGAGTTAATGATAAAATAATTATTACTAATTCTCCTAATTTTATATTGTATCGCAATACCTGGGCAACTGGCAATATTACTTCAAATGATAACGGCTTTACCTTTTCGGCTTGGATAAAAGCTGTTGGAGACTCATCTCAATGTATTTTTTCGAAAAGAGATTATACTGATGCGTGTTCAATGATTACTAATACGGGCGGATTTGATAATTCGGTGCGGTTGCACCCAAATGAATTACATAATATTGGTAACACAAATTTACTAAATGGTTGGCATAACATTGTTGTTGTCTGGGATTTACCTATTCTAAAAAGTTATATTGATGGCATTAGGATTGATTCAACATCTAGCAACCTGATCACAACACTTGCAAATCCCTCTGACTTTGAAATTGGTTATTGGGATACTAATGAACCATTAAATGTTTATCATCATCCTTTTGAAGGCAAATTAGATGACATCGGTATTTGGAATCGTGCTTTGACACAACAAGAAATTACTGGTTTGTATAATGGTAATGTATGTTTTCAAACTATCACAGTTACCGATACACTTTTAATTAATACTAACCTTACAGGCTTTAATCCGGTAACTTACCAAAACACTATTAAAATATGGCCAAACCCAACTAACGATCACATTACTATTGATAATGGCAACTTGGCTAATTTAACGGGGCACCAAATTAAAATAAGTAATGCGTTGGGGCAACAAGTATTTCAGTCTGCCATTACACAACAACAATTTTATGTGGATATGAGCACTTGGGGTGGCAATGGCATTTACTTTGTTAATCTCATCAATGCGCAGGGCGTTACCATCGAAACACGAAAAATTGTGTTGCAGTAAATTAATTTAAGCTTAATAGCATGGCGTATCGGGCATAATTTTATTCTCGATACGCCTTTGCTCAAAAGCGTACTTCCTTAAAAAAAATAGGCATTACTAATGTTTTATTGAACTTATGACAAGTGTTTGTTCAAGTGTTTGTAGGTGCCGATAGTTCTATTTAATTCTTCTTGCAGCGTTATGAATTCGAAGAATAGTGATTTTTTCTTTCTGTAGTCTATAAAAAATTCGGTAATTACCTTCTATTAATTCTCGGATTTCATGAACATTTTTTTCTGGCACCATTCGACCCGATTCAGGAAATTCAATTAATTGGTCAACTCGACTTATTAATTTAGATATAAATCGTGCTGCATAAAAGGAAGAGTCAAGCGAAATATAATCGTTTATAGCCGAAGATCTTTTAGGGATTTTTTTGTCCAGCTTATTTGTGCCATTTAGCTACCATTTTTTTCACCTTGTCATGACTTATGGTTTTGCCAGTTTTTGCCTCTTCCATACCTTCGTCAATTTTTTCAATTACGATTAGTTTTTCGAGGAAGTCGTCTAGATTAAATTTGCTAGGAAGCTCATTTAAAGTATTTATGATTGTCGATTTTTGCACGGTATAAATTTACAAAAAAAATAGAATTAATCAAAATGTCTTGATTCTAGTCTGGTCTATACTATTTGCACCTAACGGTTAGCGGCTATGTACTGTTTTTTGCTGCGAGTTACCGAACTGTTTGTTTATAGATACTAAGTTACTATAATTTGAAACAAACAGAACTGCCCAATGAAAATTAATTGTCTACCGAATTTGGGCAGTTGGAACATACGAGCCAAAAAAATGGTATCATAGGCGTAGTTAGGGGTAGTTTCTATATCAAACATAATAAAAATCCCCTTCAAATTTCTTTGAAAGGGATTCATTAAATGATGCATAAAAACTTAAACTTTTAATTTTTGGCCTAAACGTAAAACCTTAGTTTGCTTAATGCCATTTTTTTTGCAGATGGCTTTAATTGTTGTGTGGTTACGTTGTGCAATACGACCTAAAGTGTCGCCTTTTTTAACTGTATAAACTTTTCCGGATTTAGATTTTGAACCAGAAACACGCGATAAATTTAAATCCTTTTTTTGGCGGCTATGTAATGCTCTTAAATCGTATTTAGTTTCTACATCGGCTTTAGTAATCATT
>CAITNS010000059.1 GCA_903893815.1 uncultured Bacteroidota bacterium | reverse complement strand
AGGCTTTTCATTTTTCGTGGTAAATCATATTGCTGATTAGTTGCTCTCCAGCAGAGCTAATTTACTCTTCTGACTTACGGGACTAGTATAACAATTATTTTTATCAAAAACACCAACTATTTTTGGCACCATTACCATTTTATTCCTAGTCTATTTGTCGAGTATATTTACTTTTAGGTTTAATATAAATTAAGTTCTCATAGATTACAAATTGTTTTTTATTCAACTTAATAATTTTCGCGTCTTTGTCAGGTATTTGATGCGGAGAAGGATATTCCTCATATGATGCATAAAGATGAAGTAGTTTTTTTGCCCAGATAATTTTCCATTTGCCACTTATAACAATTGGCCTATTAACTTTCCTGGGATCTTTGTCTTTATAATAGTAAGTATACCTGACAGTATAAAAACCGTTTTGTTTAAATTCAAAAGTAGTTTTTAATGAGTCTAGTGCGTCACCGTCAGAAGAAGTTAAATTAAATTCTTTTAATAACCATTTACCTTCAAGTTTACTTGATTTTACGTCGGAAGTCTGACCAATGATTTGAAAAGTAATTGTCCAGAAAAATATAAATAATAGTTTAGTCACAGTTGTTTTATAAAATTACTGCTACCAACATATAGGAGCAATAAAATAGTATCTATATCGTAAATTTAAAGAAATAGACGCTACAATGTAGCGCCTATCTATTTTTTACTTAGCTGCCTCTGCTGCACTTCTTGCTTTAGCGTCTTCTAATATTTTTTGGCTACGCACTTCTGCTTCATCCAAAACTTTTTGTGCTTGTTTGTCTACTTCTTTCTTAGCAAGCTCCGCTACTTTTTTGGCAGCTATTTTAGCAATTGGGTTTTTCACATCCTCCACTTGTTTATCTGCTGCTGCGTAACCTTCTGCTTTTAATTTATCTGAAGCTACTTGCGCATCCGCTTTTAATTTTTCTACTTGCGCTTGTGCATCTGCTAATATTTTTTGGGCTTCTTCGTTCGCTTTATCTTTTACGGCTGTTACAGCTTGGTCTTTGATGCTTGCTCCAGCTTCACCAGCTTTTGTTCCTGTTTTAACTGTTGGGTTCATAACTGTTCCGCCAAAACCAACATTTACTTTTACTGTTTTAGGCATACTAACCGTTGTACCAATCGCAGAACTCGCCTGTCCTAATAAACCAGCTACCATATTATTTGCTTGCACGCCAAACATTTCTGTAGGTACTGTCATTTTCCAATTATAATCAATGGTTTGATCAAATCCAGTAGAACCAGTGATTTCAGCATCAATCTTATCAATTTTTACTTTTACTGGATTACGCAAATTCACTCTGCCATCTTTAAACTCATACTCTGCCATTACGTTTTGTATGTTGAGATTTTTTAATTGCTCAATTTTCAACGCTTCGCCTAATTTCACAAATGCGGGGAAACCACCAACCGCTACACTACTTGTTTTAAATACACCATTACCATGTAAGGTTGATAAAATTGGAGACATTGTTTGATCCAAATCAGCTTTAAAGTTTTCTAAAGTGGCTGTAAACATACCTTTAGCATATTGCCCAATAGGTGCCAATTTTTGAACTGTATTAAATGCAGCAAATGTTTTTTGAATATCAAAATTTTCTACTTTAAAACTTAAATCAACTGTTGGCTTTTTAGGATTTGTTGTTTCGTAATAACCATTCATTAATACTTTACCGCCTAATAATCCTAAGTTTAAGTTAGTCATATCTACTTTACGTTTTTTAATTTCGATATTACCATTCATATTATCAATTACTAAATTATCATACAATAACTTAGTGATATTGGTATTTAAAATAAAATCAATATTACCTGGCACTTCTGCAGCGGTCATTGCTGCTGTATCTGCCGCAGCTGGTTGAGCTGCGGTTGTTGGTTCTGATGAAGCCATTAATTCATTTAAATCCATTAAATTAGATTGCACATTAAAGTGTCCTACAATTAAAGAGTCTTTAAAAATGTATTGCATAAAATTGTCAATCTTACCGCTTGCTTTCACATCCGATTTACCCATTAAGGCATCAAAGGCTGCTAACTCCACAAACTGATTGGTGAAATTCAATTTCATAGCATTCAACATCACAGCGTATGGCAAAGCAGTTGTTTTGTAATTCATTTTATCAATTGCCAAACTACCACTCATTTTAAATTTGTCGTATTCTTTTTTATCAATGCTGCTCATGCGTCCTGCTGCCGCAATATCTGCTGTTACCACACCACTCATTTCATCGCCCGCTTCCATAGGAACAAATTCCTTTACAGAGGCTAAATTGATTACTCCTTTAATTTCGGCTGCTAAATCTGGGTCAGAGATTGGTGTTTTAACATGAGCCCACATATTGATGGGATTTCCAGCCATTTCTAAATGAAATTTATTCACATCAATCACTGTTGCATCTAAATAGTCCTTTTTGTTTTCTACATGCACATCGATATTAATATTGTTTACCGATTTTGGTAAAGAAGGATACTTAAACATGGCATCTGCAATCCCTAAATTAACTTCAAAGCTTGGATAAGTATCGCTTTTTCCATCTGCACTCGTATGCATGGTTCCTTTAGCCATACCATCTAACTTTAATTTACCTTCTGTTTTCACACTAGCAAAATCTTTAGAATATACGCTTGGTATTAAAGATAAAATAGATTTGAATTCAGTTTGCTTAGCTGCAAATTTTAAATCCATTCCAATATCATCTTTAGGCATCGAAACAAATCCATCAAAAGTTAATGCTAACTCATTTAAATCAAATTCATTTTCTTTAAATGTAAATTTCATGTTTGGCATATCCATATCTAAATCTGCCTTAAAACGTGTTTTTGCTTTAGTTAAATAGCCAACGCCTCCCATATTGTAAGATAATTCAGCAATCTCCAATAAATTACTTAAAATAAAATTATCTTGCGTAAAATCTCCACTCAAGGTATAATTCATATCTTTTAAAGCAGCGCTCATATTACCTTGCATATCATTGTAAGTAATATTAGCATGTTTAATTTGTAGGGATTTTAATTTTAATGCAAATTTCGTTGCACTAGTATCTGCAGGTTCAACGGCAGCTGTGTCAGTACTTGCCTTTGCAATGTCCCAATTAGCTTTACCATCTACCATTACAATACCATTAATTTTTGGTTCATCTATAATCAAAGAATTGATTTGATATTTATCACCGCTAATCACACTTTTAATATTCAAATCAAAAGATAATTCTTTAATGTAAGCTAATGTATCGCCTTTAAATGGTTCAATATTAATCACGCTTACTTTCTGAATTTTAAACCTAAAATCAGGAAATGAGCTAAATAAGGTTAAATCAAATTCGCCAAAGTCAACTTTAGCATTTAAGTTTTTGTTGGCTTCCTCTTTTACAATTTGAACAATTTTATCTTTAAAAATAAAAGGCGCAGCAACTATTAAAATCAATAATAATAAAATTGTAATTCCGCTCCATTTTAAAATTCGTTTTAAAAGGTTCTTCTTTGGTTTAGGTTGTTCTGTGCTCATAATTATTGATATGCTATTTGTAATGACGAAGATACTAAGAAACTGTTAAATCAATAATTTATTGAGGCAGTTTATATTAAAATACTGTTAAAAGTTGATGTTAATTACGAGTGCTTAAACTTTAACTCAAAACAAGTCCCATTATTATTTGAAAAATTATAAGTGCCATCTAACTGTTCGCTTAACGACTCTATAACTGTTACGCCTAAGGATTGTTTCTGTTTATAATCTTCAGGCAAGCCTACTCCATTGTCATTTACTCGCATAACGATAGTGCTATTATCACGAGCAAAAGATACATTAATGTGTCCATTTGTTTTATCCCTAAATGCATGCTTATAGGCGTTTGTAAGTAATTCGTTTAATATTAAACCACAAGGTATTGCTGAGTTAATATTAATGGATACATTTTTAATATCTGTATCTATTTTTACTGAATTAGCAACTGCTGGATAAGAAGCGCTAATTTCCGATATTAACTCTTTAGCATATTCTTCAAAATTTACATTAGTCATATTATCGCTTTTATACAAACGATTATGAATTAATGCCATCGAACGCACTCTATTTCTACTTTCCATTAAAACATTTTTTGCATCTTCATGCAAATCGTCATTTATTTTTAAACTAAATAAGCCCGAAATAATAGCCAAGTTATTTTTTACACGATGATGCAATTCTGATATTAAAATATTTTTCTCATCTAATGCCTCCTTTACCAATTTTTCGGATTGCCGTCTTTCTTCAATGCGCTGAATGTATAGGTAACTTTCTTTTAAGTTGTTTTGAATTAAAATATATACAAAGAATCCAACAGCAGACGCACTAAATATTAAATTAAACATAAACATTTGAGACTGCTTTTCATCTGTTAAAATATCACTTCTAAATAATGCATAATTAGTACCAACATTGATGGTTAAAAAAATAATGATTAAAGCAAAATGAAAGAGCATTATTTTTTTATCCTCTCTCATATCAAAAATAAAAGCGATTGCTAAAATTAATGGAAAATGATATAAGTATGTTCCTGATAAAATACCAGAATAAGAATCAAAATAAAATATAGCAACACTAACCGTTATGAAAATAAACGAAATGGCAAATCGATGATATTGCAACTTATTAAAGTAAAAGCCTAAAAAACAAACACCTACTAAACATTCAATCAATAACCCCGAAAATAAATCTCCTAGAGCTATATTGTTGATGCCACTAAATAAAAAAACAACAATAGCAATAACACTAAAGCGATTAGAAAGCGTTATACGTTTTACTAAAATATCGTCGTATTCGGGCTGAATACCGATAGATGAAATATACTCCCAGCAGCGACGAAACATTTGAGTTATTTACTCAAAATTTTAAATTCTGTCCTTCTGTTTTCTTGTCTGCCAGCATCTGTATCGTTAGTCGATACCGCAACTGTTTCACCATATCCTTTTGCTACTAATCTATCCGTTGCAATACCTTTTCCAATTAAGTAAGTTACTACAGATTGAGAACGAGATTGAGATAATTTTTGGTTGTAATCGTCGCTACCCTTGCTATCAGTATGACTTCCTAATTCAATTTTTAAGGTTGGGTTTTCTGTCAATAATTTAATTAATCGATCTAACTCACCCGCTGATTCAATGCGAATAGTTGCTTTATCAAAATCAAAGAAAATATTTTTTAGAACAATAGATTGACCTATATCAATTTGTTTTAAAGCTACATTAATCTCTACTTCTTCAAACACCTCTGAATTTTTTAAATCAAAGTTTTCGGAATGAAATAAATAGCCATCTTTTTTTACAGCAATTCCATAATTTTTACCCGAAGGTAGTGATACTAAATATTTACCGGTAATACTGTTTGATTTAAAAGTAGCAATAACTTCATTTAACGAATTATCAATCAATTCAATAGTTGCTTCTAAAGGAATTTTTGTTTTATCATCAGAAATGACACCTTTTAAAATCGTCATTTTAGGTCCTGAGCTTACAATTTTCTCTGCTTTAAATTCGCTTACTGGGGCAGCAACACTAGCTAGTAAATTATCTTCGTTCATTACTACTGGAGGTTTTTCAGGACCTAAAAATGTAATTTTATAAATATCCTTATCACCATATCCTCCTTGTTTTGAAGATGCAAAGTAGCCGTGATTTCCACTACCACTAATTACAAAAAACACATCATCATCTGGTCCGTTAATGGGATAACCTAAATTTTGAGGCACAGCCCATTTACCGTTTTCAAAAGTTGATTTAAAAATATCATAACCTCCCATGGTGCCACGCCCTTTAGAACTAAAATAAATAGTTTTTCCATCAGGATGAATAAAAACACCTTCTTCGCCATAATTGGTATTCAAATCAGGACCAGCATTCATAGCAGTACCCCAATCTCCTTTTGCATCTTTATCAGAATAGTAAATATCACCTGCACCCATATTGCCTTCCCTATCACTAATAAAATATAAACGCTTTGAATCATAAGATAAACTCACAGAAGACTCGTGCCATTTAGAGTTAATATTTTTATTTAAATGCTCAGGCTTCGACCACGTATTTCCATTTAAATTACTCATATAAATATCTCCCCCATCTTTTTCTTTATATTTAAAGATAAACATGGTCGTTCCATCGCTTGATAATCCAGATGTTGCATCATGTTCAGGACTATTTACTAAAGGACCGAAATTTTGTGCAGGTGTCCATTTTCCATTTACTTTAAATGATTGGTACAAATCTTCAAAAGGCCAACTATCACCTTCATCTAATTTACCACCAGTTGAATTTTCTCTACGCGCTGTTAAAACCATCATTGATTCATCTGCAGAAATAAAGGCACTATATTCAGGATAAGATGTATTGATATTAGTACCTAAATTATCTACAAACACACGTTGAGGATTTGCAGTTTCTTTTTTTCCTACTTTACACTCTGCCATTTTTTTATTTACATCTTCAATGGCTGCGGTATTTCCTTTCGCATCTTTAGTTAAAATAGTTAATTGCATTTGATAATACTTAATGGCATCATCCCATTTTAGTTGAAACTGGCAAGCCCAACCTAAAAAATAGGTTAAATCTTCTGACAACTTAGGGTCGTTTAAGGATAAAGCTTTTTCCAAATATTTAGCCCCATTATCTGACTGAGGATTTAAGTTAAAACTAATAACACCCAGCATATAATTTAACTCCGCATTATTAGGATTAAAATCCTGAGCTTTTGCTAAAAAAGGTTGTGCTTGTTTAAAATAAATATCACCTGCACGTTGATAATCTTTACGACTCACAGGATAGTATTTATTTTTACTAACGTATCCTTCTAATACGAAATCGTACTCTTTTTTACCTAATGAAAACGCATCTTTTCCATCTTCTAAACTTCTTTTCGCTTCTTTTAATTGATCCTTTTTATCAGGGAAATTAGATTTTTCGAATTCAATATTTTGGGCTAACGCAACAGAACTTGTGAAAAGAAATATTGCTGTTATTTTATATAATGTGTTCATATTCTTTATTGGTATGAATGAATATTCTTTTGAATGATTGATTAGTCGCAGAAACCAGATGTATATCGTTTTCCTTCTGCAGCGCCAAACTCCGCTGCTTTTTTCCAATCTGCACAAGCGCCATCTTCATCTTTCAACATTTGTTTAGCAATTCCTCTATTAACATAAGCAGCGCCTAATTTTGCATCAGCCTGAATGGCTTTATTGGCCCATTCTGTAGCTGCCTTATAATCTTTTTTCTTAATATAAACAGAAGCCATATTATTTATGGCTAATGTATAATTAGGTTTTTGTTTCAAAGCTGCATCAAAATCAGAAACAGCTCCTGCAAAATCATTCATGTTTAATTTTGCTGTTCCTCTATTGTTTAAAGCAATATAATAATCGGTTTTTAAGGCAATGGCTTTGTTATAAGCTTCAATAGCTCCAGCATTATCACCTTTATTACGTTTACAAGAACCTAAATTATTGTATGCGAAAAATAATTTATTATCAATCGACACTGCTTTTTCATAATCAGCAATAGCGCCTGTTTCATCTCCTAACATTTTTTTGGCAGAAGCTCTATCGTTATAAGCATAAGCATAATCTGATTTAGCAGCAATAGCTCTGTCGTATTCAGTAACGGCATATTTATAGTCTCCCTGTTCAAAATTAATTTGTCCGCTTAAATAATACGCTTTTGCATATTTTTCATCTATAAATACGGTTTTACTTAGATAACTCACACAAGAATCCTTTTTATTGATGGCATAAAAACTTTGTGCTTTCCCAAACATAGCATCTACATTTAAAGAATTTACTGCCAAGGCTTTATTATAATCTTCAATAGATGCATCAAAAGTTTTAGATTCATATCTTGCGAAACCTCTGCTGCAAAGGGCTTTATCAAAATTTGATTTAAAAGAAACAGCCTTCGAAAATTGTTCGATTGCCATGTTGTAATCTTTTTTGCCCATATACTCTAAGCCAACATTATAAGCGTTTTCAGCTTCTTGTTCTGAAGTTAAAGCAGTTTTTACTTTTACAGTGTCTTGAGCCGATGCGTTTAAACATAAAAAGCCGAGACATACTAATACAATTTTTTGCATAGATAAATTTCTTAATGTTTTAAAGATAGGAAAATAAATGAAAAAAATGACAATTATTTTATCAAAAATTAATGTAATAATCTTTGGTTAAATCCTTGTAGTCCTCCGTGTATTGGTGTCTTTCTTCAAGCTCAATAGCAATCGTATCTTCAGAAAATTCAGTAGGTTTTACCTCAAATTGCATCATATGGCGTTTATCGGTTTCCTTATCTATTCTAGATTTTACTCGTAATAATTTAGATAAATGAAGCCCTCTTTTTTTGGCTAATGCTCTAAACTTAATCGCTTCTAAAGTTGGTAAAATGAGGCAGAATTTCCCTTTTTCATCTAATAACTTTAATACACCATCCAATAATTCTTCAAACGGTAATACGTCGGCATGTCGGGCATGAGAGCGCTGTTCGTCAGAGGATTTAAGTGACTGCTCAAAATAAGGCGGATTGGTAACAATTAAATTATATTTTTGAGTGGCGGCATTAGAATAGTGCTGTAAAGAGGTTTGAGTAACTGTAATTTGACGAGCAAACTTACTATCTAATGCGTTTTGTTTGGCCTGTAAAAAAGCCTCTTCATCAATATCAATCGCATCAATATGAGCTTGTGTTTTTTGAGCAAGCATTAAGGCAATAACTCCTGTACCGGTTCCAATATCTAAAATGCGTTTGCTGCCATTTGGCAAAACCCAAGCCCCAAGCAAAACTGCATCAGTACCTACTTTCATAGCACACCTATCTTGCTTGACAATAAACTGTTTAAAAGCGAACGAAGTATTGGGCATAAACCATGTTTAGCGTTTTGAGTTGCATAAAGTTAAAAACAAAAATGAAGGTATAAAGTTTTATTTAAGTTAAGGAATTAATTTTATAGAAATTTAGCAAATTATAATGATAAAACCAACTTCCTTTTTTTCACTGCTACTATTTCCAATTTTATCATATACGCAATCTAATATAGAAGCGGTGTTAGAATCCTTTAAAAAAGACAAAGACCTAATACATGCTACTTACAGTTTTTGTGTTTTAGAGGCACAAACAGGAAAAACTGTAAAAGAATATAATTCGGAAATAGCTTTAATACCAGCTAGTACGATGAAAATCATGACTACCTCGGCAGCTTTGGGGATTTTAGGGAAAGATTATACCTATAAAACTAATTTTTACACATTCACAAAAACAGATTCCGCTTCTGGAACGTCTACTAATAATTTACTAATCAAAGGTAGCGGCGACCCTTCTTTTAACTCCTCTTATTTTTATAATAGTGATGGCGATTTTTTCAATCCAATCCTTGAGAAAATCAAAGCAAAAAATATCAAAAAAATAAATGGTTCTATTACAGCTGACATCTCCTATTTTAATAATACTATACCAAGCACTTGGATTTGGGGCGATATTGGGAATTATTTTGGCGCTGGAGCAAATGGACTTTCTTACCGTGATAATAAATTTTCGATACTTTATAATAGTGGCGCATTAAATACATCCGCCGAATTGGAAAGTATATCACCTAATTACTTTGCAAAAAAAATGACCATTCAATCTAATGTTATATCAGCCGGAACTGAAGATGATGCTTTTGTATTTGGCGACCCTAATGGCTGCAGCAGAAAAGTAACGGGCACGATTCCTCCAAACAAAACACATTATGAAGTAGAAGCCGAAATGCCAGAACCAGCATTATACTTTGAAAATCAATTACAATCAGAATTACAAAAAAATAATTTAGCTACTGCTGATGTTAAACTTTTAACTATTGAACAAACCACTTTAAAAGGCAACGAGCAATTAGTGTATACGCATCAATCACCAAAGCTTGAAAAAATAGTTTACTATACAAATATTAAAAGTAATAACCATTATGCGGAAAGCTTATTAAATACTATTGGAGCAGCTAAATCAAAAAAGCAAGGAACCACATCTAACGGCGTTGATGCTGTAAAAAACTACTGGGAAGGCAGAGGCATTGATGTATCAGGCCTGCACATGGCTGATGGAAGCGGTTTATCAAGAGCAAATACAATTACCACTAAAATTCAGGCAACGGTATTATCAAAAATTTACAGAGATAGCTTAATGTATCCTGCATTTAATGCTTCCTTACCTATTGCAGGTAAAAATGGCAGCATGACTAGTTTATGTAAAGGTACTTTTGCTGAAAATAACATGCGTGCGAAAACCGGTTATATTAATCGCGCAAGAGGCTATTGTGGTTATGTGAAAACAAAATCAGGGAAAGAATTAGCATTTGCGGTTTTATTTAACAATTACGATTGCTCGCCAAAAGAAATGAAATTGAAAATTGAAAAATTATTAGTTGCAATTACAGATTTGTAAACTTACTTTAAATTAAATTTGGATATAAAAAAAGTATTTTTGCTAACCGATAAATTGTTTTATGACGGATTTACAATCAAATATTAAATCCTTCAAAGCGCGGACAAAAAATGGCATTATTCGATTTTACATCAAAATTAATATTTAATAAAAATAGCGAATAATCCTCATCTATTTGTTTAAATTGAGTTTGTAATACATTCATGCTTTTTAAGGCTAGTGTAATAAAACCTAAACCAGCGCCGCCTTTTTCTCCAAATGTATTATTTACAAGTTGATTAAGGTAGTATGATTTTAATTCTTCCTTATCATTAAAAGAATTTATGGTAGCAATTTTATTTTTTAAAGAATTTACTTGCGAGTTTTGGATAAGATTTGCTGTAATTACTTTGATGGAATTACCATTTTTTGAAATGATAAAATAAGTGCTTTCCGATGTTACTTCATCCGAAATGCCATATAAAAATTGGTTTTGAATTAATTCAACACAGGTAAAAAATATTTTTTTTATCTCTGCTTTTGGTAAATGAAGATAGTTTAGCTTTTCTTCAATTTTATTTTCGATTTCCGAAATAGTTACTGGATTTAAAGTAACCAAATAACTTACAATTACATCATCGGTTAATTTCAACTGAGCCAAGTGCTCTTTATACTGAAATTGAATGTAGCTTGATGTTGCAAATCTTTGAAGGCTCATATAAGCAAAGTAAATCATTGAAACAGATGAAAGCAATTAATTTAGCCTACATAATAATGTATTTTAGCACTTTTTTTATTTACATATTCTACGTAGAATTGTATAAATAAAATTTAGGTGATTCAATTATTTACAGGATGTATTGCAAGGCTAGCAACTCGTTATTCTAAGTATGGGCTGATATGTCTTTTTCTTGTATTGCAATTCATATCAATCTCGCAAAAATTAGGAGCTGCCTATACGCTGTTTTCGGTTGAAAAAGGTGTTGCTGATAATATGATCAATGATATTATTAGTGATGAAAAAGAAATTATTTGGTTAGCTTCAAAAAAAGGTATTAGTCGCTTTGATAATTTTAGTTTCGTTAATTTTTCTTCAACTACAGATTCTTTGTTTTTTAAAGATGACAATGTGGATGAGCTGTACAAAGCAAATGGGCTTATTTATCTTTTATCTTATCGGTACGGGTTAATTAAACTTAATCCTATTGATTTTAAACTTTCGAAAGTATTTAATGATGGCATACTTTCCATGGCTGTCTCCGGCAACAAATCTGTATTTTTATTTGCAAATGGCAATTTGCAGTACAAAGTAAATAATCGCCTGATCTCTGAAATTAATGTTGGACCTTCTGAAAAAGGAACAGTTGTCTTTTACAATAATAAAATTTATTTAAAAACATTGGAGTCGGATTTATTGGAGATGAATCCTGGTAATTTAAAAATTTTGAGCAAGCTCAAAGTAGAGCAAATGAAACAAAGTAGTAAGCTTTATGTATCATCTGTATATGGATTAATTTATCATTCGGGCAACAAAGTATATGTGATAGATAAAAATCTGAACATTCAACTTCACCCGCTCCTTGCTCATTTAAGCAATGTTACTTATTATAACGAAGACAAGAATGGAAAGGTTATGTATATTCATAATAATAAAAGACCATATTATCAAAGTAAAAATGATTTTATTGCGCTAGTTTTTGAACGATCGCTGAATGCAAGTGTTAAAAATATATTACGAAATAATGATAATTGCACCTTTGTAGGTACTAATCAAGGTTTAATAAAAATCGTTACAAAGTTTGAAGTTAGTTCAGTATTAGCAGATAATTCTTTTTTTCATGAAGATTATGTGAGACTAAGAACTAGTATGGTTAAGGAAAACGATAGCGTTTTTTATTTTTTAGGATTTCCTGGTATATTAAAGTATAAAAACGATAAATTGGAGTTGTTTAGCTCCGACGAAGTTCAATCAAATGCTGGCGTTATTTTAAATTCAAAAATGTACTGCGCTACCGAGGGGAATGGATTAGTATCTTACTCACTAAAAAGTAATAAAAGGGAACAAGTTGTTACTTCTCATATATTGAAAAATGACTTTTATGATCATATTTCTTTATTAAACGATTCACAAATTATATTAGGAGGATTTCAAAAAATTATAATTTATAATCCCTTAAAAAATACAAGCTGTAGTTTCCCCTTAAACATAGGTTATATGGTTTCTAAAATAATACGAGATGAACAATCAGGTTATTTATGGGTAGCAAGTAATAAAGGATTATCTTGTTTTAAACTTTCAATCAATCATCAATCATTATCTTCTGTTTATTACAAGCAGCCGTTTGCTAAAAAAACAAATGATTTTATTATAATTCCTGAAAAAAAGCAACTATGGCTTGCAACGGATGATGGGCTTTTTGTGAGAGATTTGCAAACTTTAAAATCAATTAAAGTATATGATAATTTGGTTGATATAAGTAATTTAAAAGTAAACACGCTTTTTTTTAATGATAATAAAGTATTTGCATCTACCAATGCTGGAATTACTGTTTTTGATTTAGAAAAAAATAAAATAAATTTCGTTTCAAAAGCACATGGATTAACTAATTCTGAGTACAGCAAAAGATCAGCCATAAAATTAAGTGATGACAAAATAATATTTGGAGCATTAAATTCTTATGATGTTTTAGAAGTTAATGCATTAGACTCCATTATTTACGTATCCGATTTTTTTATTTCGGCAGTCGAGTTATCAGGGCAAAAGGATTTAAATAAATACAGTATAAAATTTGAAAAAAATGATGGCAATTTTTTGTTCAAAACGGGCGAAGAAGATTTAAACATATTTTTAGCCAATAATGATAACATAGATAGCTGGAGTTATAAATTTGAATATCAACTCAATAATGATAAATGGATTTCGCTTGAAAGTAAGAGAGTAATTCGTTTATCAAATTTACCTTATGGCGATTATACACTTAATGTAAGAATGATTGATCCCTATGGGCAAATTTCAAAAGTAAAAACGTATCATGTTACCGCTTTTGTTAAGATTTATAATCGCCCTTTTATGCTGATTTTAAGATGGTCATTATTTTTTATATTAATCATAATCATAATCTATTTTTACTCAAGATCTATAAAAATTGAAAATGATACAAAATCTCGAATTGCGATGGATTTGCATGATGAAGCTGGAACTATTTTAACGAGACTTTCATTGATGATTCAAAGTAAAAAGCAATTGGATACCGAAAGAGAAGTATTAAAATCAGGATTAAACGAAGCATTATATAGCTTAAGAGTATTTATTGATTCCATGTCGCGACAAAAATTTAATTTAGTAAATTTACAAGACGAAATACGTGAGTTTTTATTTAGTTCATTTCACAATACTACTATTAAAATTAATATTGATTTTAAAAACAATAAAAACTTAACACTATCTAGTGAATTGTATAGAGATATAAAACTATGTATTTACGAAATAGTAAATAATAGTATTAAATATTCTAAATGTAATTTATTTTTTATTGAGATTAAATCTGAAAATAAAATGTTGTATTTAGATTTGAAAGATGATGGTATTGTGAGTAATTTAGACGAGCTATTAAACAAAGGGAATGGAATTAAAAATATAAAAAAGAGAGTAAAACGTAATAATGGTCAGTGTTTATTTTCTATAAATAATAATAAAAATGGCTTAGCAATTCAAATAAAAATTCCTGTAAAATGAAAAATGTAATTATAATAGAAGACGACGAAAACTTAGCAAGTTTAATAAAAGATCATGTTAATCAAATAGAAGGAATTTCTTGCGAATTAATTTTTAATAATCCAGTAGATTACTTAAATAACCCTGTTGAAGCCAATATTATTCTTTTAGATATTATGATGCCCGAAATGAATGGTCTTGATGCTATTGAAAAAATACTTGATATTCATCCAAATGTTTCTATTGTTATAAACTCTATTAAAGACGACACTGATACTATTTTTAAAGCTATTCAATCTGGTGCTGTTGGATATATTGATAAGCAAAGTTTTGTAATGAACTTTCATGAAGTATTTAGTAGTATTGAAAATCAAGGGGCCTACATGACTCCGAAAATTGCAAGAAAAGTATTTAGCTTTTTTCAAAAATCAAGTAATGTTTATGAAGCGCTGTCTGCTCGAGAATCAGAAATTGTGCAAGGTATTTTGGATGGGTTAAGCTATAAGATGATTGCAGATCGTTATGATATATCCATTGATACGGTTAGATTTCATATTAAAGCAATTTATCGAAAACTGAAAATTAATAGTAAATCACAACTCTTTAATATCTTTAAATTTAAGCCCTAACCATCAATAGTAAACAAAATTATTTTACCAAAATAGTTTGGTCAATTGATTGTAAAATAATTTGACATGCTTTTTTTATTTCGTCATCTGAAATAATTAAAGGAGGGGCTATTCTCATGCTATGAGTATTAAATAAAAACCAATCTACAATTAAACCATTTTTTACGCAGGTTTCAATAATTCTAAAATTCAATTCAGTGTCTTCAAAATCAATAGAAAGCATAAAACCTTTTCCTTTTATGTTTTTGATGGCAGGATGAATTAATAAGGAACGAATTAAAGTTGATTTGCGCTCTATATCATCCATTAATTTTTCTGATTGAATAGTTTGTACACAAGCTAATGATGCTGCACAACAAACCGCATTTCCGCCAAAGGTATTAATGTTTCCTAGCACAGGATTGTGAGTAAATTCATTCAGCAATTTTTGAGAACTAATAAAACAACCAATAGGTAAACCGCCACCCATTCCTTTTGCCAACAATAAAATATCTGGTACAACACCTGTTTGCTCAAATGCAAAAAATGTTCCACTACGTCCGAATCCATTTTGAATTTCATCTAAAATCATCAAGGCGCAATGCTCGTTACATTTTTTTCTGATAGCTTGTAAAAACTCATTACTTGCTATAGTATAACCTGTTTCGCTTTGCACAGGTTCTAAAATAACAGCTGCAGTTTTAGAGGTGATATATTGATTAACGTCTTCAATAGAATTATATTCTAGTATTCTTACATCAGGTAATAAAGGTCTGAAAGCTTGTTTAAATTCTTCGTTACCCATAACGCTAAGCGCACCATGTGTGCTGCCATGATAAGAGTCCCTAAAACAAATTATTTCCGTTTTTTGAGTAACGCGTTTAGCTAATTTTAAAGCACCTTCGGCTGCTTCGGTTCCTGAATTAGTGTAGAAAACAGAATTTAAATTTGGTGGCAATAAATCGGTTAACGCTTTTGCTAATTGTATTTGTGGAGCTTGCACATATTCTCCATACACCATTAAGTGCATATAAGTTTCGCTTTGTTGTTGAATAGCTTTTACAACATTAGGGTGACAATGCCCTACATTACTAACCGAAATTCCAGAAATAAAATCAATATAGGATTTTCCATTCACATCAAATAAATGGACACCTTTTGCTTTCACTATTTCTAAGTCCATTGGCTTAGGAGATACCTGAGCAACATGATTTAAAAATAATTGTCGGTTAGAAATTTGCATGCGATAAAGATACGAAATTAGACAGTTATTGATAAGTTAATTTAAGTCCATTTAACTTCTTTAATTTCTCTTCACAAGCTTCTGAATTCGCTTTACGAATACTAAAACTAATTTCACAATCATTATCAAATTGCTGAGCGATAATTTTGCAATCTGTTTGCTTCAATAATTTCATAACATCGTTTAAATGTTCAAAGGCGAAGCTAATGGTATAATTAAATGAAATAAATTTTTCAATGATGTTGCATTCTTTAATCACCTCTGCTGCTGAACTTTTATAAGCATTAATCAATCCACTTACACCTAATAAGGTGCCTCCAAAATAACGAACCACCACAATTAACACATTAGTTAAGTCGTTGGATTGCATTTGTCCGAGAATTGGCTTTCCTGCAGTATTATTTGGCTCTCCATCATCATTTGCTCTGTAATTTAATTTATCGGCACCTAAACGATAAGCATAACAATGATGATTAGCATTAGGATGTTCTTTCTTTAATTGCAGCAGTGCATCTTTAATTTGAGTATCATTTTCAACTGGAAAAGCGAAGGCTAAAAACTTACTGCCTTTATCTTTAAAAATAACATTGGCTTCATTTTCAATAGTTAAATATGTATCAGAAAATAGCATGAATTTTATTTCATCAACTGAGGTAATAATCCTAAAATTAAAATCGCTAATAAACTTAATCCAATACCAATCCAGTTTTTTGAAGACAGCTTTTCTTTAAAAACAATAACCGAAACAACAGTTGATAAGGTTAAAATACTCAAGTTATTAATCGGGAATAGTACAGAAGGTTCTAACACATTAGTATTTAAAGCAGAAATAATGAAATACATCGTTCCAAAATTAATCGTCCCTAATATCATTCCAGCAGGAATAGCCTGCCATTGAAATTTTTCTTTTTTAATAATTAACTGATACAACAACACTATAAAGCCAAATATAAAAGCAGTTGCAAAAATAGTAGACAGGAAAGCGTCAAAATTTAAATCATTCAATAAATTACGTTGTGCATAATTAATGGAAGAATCAATAATACCACTACATAAAAAAATAATTAAAGGAAATAACCACCAAAATTTATCTGTTACTTTGCCTTGTGTTTCTTTGTGTGAAACCAAATAAACGGCCATAATAGCTAACACAATGCCAATGATTTTTGAAACAGAAATACCATCACCATAAAACAAAATAGCAATACTAATTGGCACAACAACCGACATACGATTAGCGACCTGTGCCACCGAAATACCTTGTTTAGCAGTAGTTTCAGAAATTACGAATAAACTACTAATAAAAACAATTCCTAAAAAAATGGCGATAGTAAAAAAAGATTCATGAACTACATTCAGAGGTGTTACACTTGACTTCGTTGTCAAAAAACCTAAAGAACCAGCTATTACATAATTAACAATAATCGCTTGAAACCCATTAATATTTTTTACGGCTATCACTTTAAAAGAAATTCCAAACAAAGTAGAAACAATGATAGAAAGAATTAGAAAAATCATAAATTAGTTATTGTATAAAGTAAATCGTCTCCTATTTGGGTTGGTGCAGATTGGTTAAATGATATAACAGGTGCAGCTATGCCTTGCTTAAAAACTTTATTTGGATTTACAAATAGACGCGCTTCGTCCCAGGTATTTTTTTGAATAAACTCATTAATCGTTTTTGTTCCTCCTTCAATAATAACACTCGAAATATTTAGAACGTAACATTCGTTTAAAATTTCTTGAGTAATATTTTGAAAATCTATTCTCACATAACGAATGTTGTCATCATCGCTACTTTTTATACTATTAAATACTATTGTTTTAGAATCGTTATTAAAAATATTTAGATTATGAGGCAAATCCAAGTTTTTGTCAATAATCAAACGCACAGGATTTTTACCTTCTACTAAACGTGTTGTCAATAAAGGATTATCAACTAATGCCGTATTATATCCAATTAAAATGGCTGATTCTTCTCCTCTCCATTGATGAACTAAGTCTTTGCTTTCTTTCCCAGTAATCCAATTATCTTCTTTATTATTTGGCAGAGGTATGCGACTGATAAATCCATCTTGAGTTTGAGCCCATTTTAAAATAATATAAGGTCGTTTTTTTTCGTGAAATGTAAAGAAGCGTTTATTTAATTCTTTACATTCTTTATCTAAAACTCTATATTCTACTTCAATTCCCGCCTCTTTTAATTTTTGAATACCTCTACCAGATACTAAAGGATTAGAATCTAAATTTCCAATCACCACTTTTTTAACGCCTTTATTAATAATTAAATCCGCACAAGGAGGAGTTTTTCCATGGTGCGAACAAGGCTCTAAAGTCACATATAACGTACTTTTTTTAAGAATAGCATCACTTACTTGCTTAATGGCATTTGGTTCGGCGTGTGGGCCGCCATAAAATTCATGATAACCTTCTGCTACAATCTCACCATCACAAACAATAACGCAACCTACCATAGGATTTGGCGCTACATTGCCTAAACCTTTGACGGCGAGTTCAAGGCAGCGTTGCATGTATGTTTCGTGTATTGTAATACGCTCTGTTTTAAGGAGTTTAAAGGTAAAACATTAATTTCAATTTGGTTCCAAAATTTGCCTTTAATTCACTATTTTTATAGCATGCTAAAATCAATGACAGGCTTCGGGAAAGCCACAAAAGAATTTGAAAACAAAACCGTTAATGTAGAAGTTCGTTCACTTAATAGTAAGAACTTGGATTTAAGTTTACGTTTATCTTCAACATACCGCGATAAAGAACATGAATTAAAAAGTGAAATCACTAAATTATTAGAACGTGGCAAAGTAGATTTATCTGTTTATGTAGAATCTAAAATAGAAGAAACTCCCGTTCAAATTAATACCGATTTAGCAAAATCATATTATATTCAATTAAAACAATTAGCTACTGAATTAAATGAGCCAAGCACCAATTTAATGGCACATGTTTTAAAAATGCCAGATGTTTTAAAATCAGAACGTAAAGAACCAAACGAACAAGATTGGAAAGACATACAAAGTGTGATTTTTTTAGCCGTAGAAGGCTTAAATAATTTTAGGTTAGACGAAGGAAAATCAATTGAAAAAGATTTTGAAACGCGTTTAGGAATTATTGCTGATTCATTAGACAAAATTAAGGAACATGATGCGGCTCGTATTCAAAATATCAGAGATCGCATCAAAAAAAATTTAGAAGAAGTTGTTGGAAAAGAAAAAGTGGATAACAATCGCTTTGAGCAAGAGTTAATTTACTACATCGAGAAATTAGATATTAACGAGGAGAAAGTCCGTTTAAAGACACATTTAGATTATTTCATTAAGACGATGAAAGAGCCAGCTGGCGGACGAAAATTAAATTTTATCGGCCAAGAAATTGGCAGAGAAGTAAATACCATTGGTTCAAAGGCTAACGATGCTGAAATGCAAAAACTAGTAGTATTGATGAAAGATGAATTAGAAAAAATAAAAGAACAAACCAATAACGTTTTATAGCATGAACTTATTTAAACTATCGGGTCTTGTGTCTTTACTATTTGGAACATTAAGTTGTTTCATATTATTAAAGCCTCAATTTTTAATGTTTTCATTATTAGCAGCTATTATTGGTTTTACTTTTTCTACTATTAATGTGTATTTGAATACGAAATTTGAAATCACAAAAAGTGCATTTAGCATTGGCTACATCGGAATGATTTTATCATCGTTCCCAGTTATTTTTTTAATGGTTCTAATTACCAGAGGTTAAATGTCTAGTATAAAAAATTATTTATCTCTCGTAAAATTTAGTCACACAGTTTTTGCGTTGCCATTTGCTTGCATAGGATTTGCATTGGCTCTGCAAGAAGGGTTTACGTTTTCATTAAAATCATTTTTATTGGTGCTAGCTTGCATGATTACTGCGCGTAATTCAGCAATGGCTTTTAATCGTTTTATTGATAGAAAATTTGATGTTTTAAATCCACGGACAGCCATCAGAGAAATTCCTGCTGGAATTATCAATCCAAAAAATGCCTTATTCTTTATCATCATAAATTGCTTACTATTTGTTACCGCCACCTATTTTATCAATACGATTTGTTTTTACTTATCACCTGTAGCCTTATTTGTTGTTTTATTTTATAGCTATACCAAACGCTTCACACCTTTATGTCATTTAGTATTAGGTTGCGGATTAGGTCTTGCTCCTATTGGAGCTTATTTGGCTGTGACTGGACATTTTGCATGGTTGCCATTATTGTTTTCTTTTACTGTTTTTTGCTGGGTAAGTGGGTTTGATATTATTTATGCCTTGCAAGATGAAGCCTTTGACAGAGAACATAAACTAAATTCAATCCCCGTATTATTAGGAACAAAAGGCGCTTTGCGTTTTTCGGAAGTGTTGCATGTATTTTCCATTGTATTTGTTATTGCAGCAGGTTTTATCGGACATTTTAATTTTTTATATTGGATTGGAACTTCCTTATTTACTGGATTAGTTATATACCAGCACACTATTGTTAAACCAAATGATTTATCAAGAGTAAATATAGCTTTTGGCACTACTAATGGTATTGCTAGTGTGGTTTTCGCAAGCTTTACAATTGTTTCATTTTTTATATAAGATTTATGTTTAAAGGATTAACAATACTAATTTGTGTTTTAATTCCTTTAATAAGTAACTTTTATCAAACAAAAAAAATATCATACGACTTCTCAAAACCTATAGTAAAGGATATTCTTCCTGCTTCCCTTCAAGAAATTTCAGGCTTAGCAATCATCGATTCAACAACCATTGCCTGCATACAGGATGAAAATGGGATTTTATTTTTATACGATACCAAAAATCATAAGATTAAACAACAATATATATTTGGTTTAAATGGCGATTATGAAGGAATAACGAAAGTAGGTGAACTATTGTATGTACTAAGAAGCGATGGTGTACTATTTGAATTGAAAAACTATACAACAAAAAAAATAAGTGTAAAAACATACGCTACAAGAGTTCCTGCACTTAATAACGAGGGACTTTGTTACGATTCCATCAATAATCGCTTACTAATTGGCGCAAAAGGAAAAATCAATAAAGATCCATTAAATAAAGACTTACGTTGTATTTATGAGTTTAATTTAAAAACCAAAACACTCAATCAAAAGCCTCTGTTTAATTTCAATACCCTTGATATTAATCTATTTGCAAAAATGTATGAAATCAAACTTCCTAAACGAACAACTAAAAACGGGAAAGTTGTAGAAATAGGTTTAAAGTTTAATACATCTGAAATTGCTATTCACCCGGTCACAAAGCAGCTATATGTTCTTTCCGCTAACGACCATTGTTTATTTGTTTTTAATATCAATGGTAATTTAGAACATATTGAACAGTTGAACCACACTTTATTTAATAAAGCAGAAGGATTATCTTTTTATCCTCATGGAGATGTTTTGATTTCAAATGAAGGTCAAGCGCATCAACCAACTTTATTGAAGTTTAAATATCAACCTTAAAGTCATGCTGAACTTATTTCAGCATCTAACAAATTAAAATAAAATTTGTAACTTTATTAAACACATTCCGTTTATGGCATTCATTACTGAAACAGATTTTACTGAAAAACTATTAAAATTGAAATCACTTGTTTTTCAATTTGATAGTTCTTTTGATAAAGAAAAAACTCAACTATTAAATGAACTAGTAAGTTTCAATTCTTTTAAACAACAGGCCTTTCAGCAATTCCATCAGCTATTAATGGCTATGATGGCTTATCCTTCGAGTAAAGCACTACTGGATGCTGTAAACTCAACCATGCAAAAATTAGTGTTACAATTAGAAAAAAATGTGTCATTGCAAAATAAACTCATTGGTACTGGACTTTTACACACAGCCATTGAATGTAATTTTTCTTATGCAAAAATCTCCTACATTACTCAAAAATTTCCGAATCAAATTTCTATACATAGTGCGTCTTCAAATACAGAGACACAAAAGTCTATTTTAAAATTATTACTGCCTTTAGTTGAATATTCAAAAATATTCGAGGGAGAAAAAGACTTGAAGCATCGGATTGCACAATTTCACTCTTCAAAAACACAAACAGATTTAGAATGGTTATTGCAGCTGATTCAACAATCCAATTTAGACGTTAAAACACAAGCCATTATTTATAATCAATTAGGAATTTTTATTCAATGGAAAGTTTCTGATACAGAGTATTCTGTTAGTTTTTTAAGAGGCGCCGCGCTGCCTATTTATTATCATACAAAACCTTTAGATAAAAAAATTAATCTCCAAGACATCATTCAGCAAAAATTGCCAACTCCTGTAAAGCTGAGTGACAAAGACAAAGAACGCATCATTGATGCGGCAAAAATGACCTTATTCTATTTGTACAGAGAAACCGAACCATTTACCAATGCCAATAAAGATGATATTACTCTGTTTCAATTGGATAAAGGTATTTCGATCGCTTTATTTGGAAGTACTATTGACAAACGTTACTCTTTAGAATCTTATATTGGTTATTTAGTTTTTAAAAATAATATCCCTGCTTCTTATGGTGGTGGTTGGATATTTGGAGAACGTATTCAGTTTGGTATTAATATTTTAGAATCGTTTAGAGGTGGGGAATCTGGTTTAATTATTTGCGAATTACTAAGAGTATATTATCAGCATTTTGGAGCTACACGATTTGTGGTAAAACCATATCAATTTGGACTACATAATCCGGAAGCGATTAAAACGGGGGCTTTTTGGTTTTACTACAAATTAGGTTTCAGACCAGAAAATGAAGAGTTGCGCGAATTAGCATTAGAAGAAGAAAAACAAAAACTAATTAACCCAAATTATAAAAGTGCGATTGCAACTCTTAAAAAATATACCAAAAGTAATCTAGCATTAACACTCTCTGAAACTAGTTACCCGAATTATGATTCAGAAGTGGTAAGTCAAAAAATTACTAGTCATATTAACTCATTTTTTAATGACGATAGACAAAAAGCAATTACTGTTTGCTTTAAGCAATTAAAAGAAAGTTTAGGTATAGATAAAACATGGAAGCCGGAAGATATCGAATATGCTAAGCAATTAGCAATTCTGTTTCATATAAATCCTAATAGTAAAGCCTGGCAACAAAAGCAAAAAAAAAACATTCAACTATTGATTCAATTAAAATCTGCTAAAACAGAATTACCTTGGGTAAAACATTTGCAAAAGTTTGATGCGTTTTGGGAGTATGTGGATTCTACTTAACTGCTTTAATCTTTTCAATCAATTCAGTCGTTCCTTTATAATCTTCTTCAGTATACTTTTCTTTTTTAGCAACATCAATGGCTTTATTTGCCGTTTGCAAAGCCAAATCTTTTTTACCTACCTTATATAAAACAGCAGCGTATGTATCTAAATTAGCATAATTTTTATCTAATTCACAGGCGGTTTTTGCCCATCCTTCAGCCTTTGATAGAGCCTCTTTATCTTCTACTTTTTCGTAAAAATTCCAAGCTATAGAGTTTAACATATTTGCATCCTTTAAATAATAGTTGTCTACATGGGCCATAGCAAGCTTAGCATAATCCATCCAGTCTCCATTATGTTGGGCTAATTTCATATCCGCCTCTATAAAAATTAATTTGGTATTTGGTGTTTTAAGCGATTCTATTTTAGTTTTTGCATCATTATACTTTTTAGCATCAAAAGTCTTCATTCTAATAATAGAACCCAAAGTACTTTCACTAACTCCATCTATCTTTCCGTTTACAGCTTTTTCAGTATATAAATCAATATACTTTTGTTTATTAGCAATCACAAAATCAAACACTTTAGAGTCCATATCATTAATATGATACACAATCATATCCCAATTGGCTTTACTCGTTAAGTTTTCTTCTTTTTGTTGAGCAAAATAATCTTTCACTATATCTTGAGATTCCAAACAGGTACTTTCCCTTGCCACAATATACTTGGCTAAGAAATCAGCATTGGTTTTATTGGCATCAAAATTTTTAGTGTAGTACGAAAAACATTTTTCAGGATACTGTGTCTCTTTACCTAGATTTATAAATTCTTTAGCAGACATAAATCCAGCGATGCGATGAACTAAATTTCCATCTCCATCAATAAATAATAAATTAGGATAACATTTTACCTCATATTGTTTTGCTATTTCAATACCTTCCCCTTTTTCCATATCAATTTTAGCATTTATAAAACTAAAATTATAAAAATCGGCTACTGCATCGTTTGTAAATACAGTTTTAGCCATTTGCTTGCAGGGCCCACACCAAGTAGTATAAGCATCCACAAAAATAAGTTTGTTTTCTTTTTTAGCTTTGGCTTTAATTTCTGCAAAAGTGCCATGCTCAAAGTTGATGTCTTTAGTTTGTGAAACAGCTATTATTGATAAGCTTAAAAAAGCTAGTGAGAAAATTGATTTTAACATAAGTATTAGTCTTTATAGGTTTTAGGCACTTTAGGATCAGTAATGATAATAAAATCTCCTTGATTTTCAAATTTATTCCAATCAATATTCGGAAACGAATCATCTGAACCCGAAGAAATAACTAGTACTCTTAACTTTGGATTATACTTTTTTAATTGAGTCACTACGGCAAAATGTTCGTCGCTATGAAATCGGCCGTTAACTTGAAATACTTTTTTTGAAGGATTTTTCTCAAAATACTCATGTATAGAATAAGCCATTGTTGCATCCCAAAGAGATTGTGCCATCACTAAACTAAAAGATTCGCCCATGGATGGTTGCTTTTTCTTTTTAGAACTTCCTTGATCAAAAAGACCTACAAGTTTTTCATGGTATTTTCCAGAAGCTGTATCGTAAGGTAAGGGGGCGAAATATTTTTTTGATTCTTGGGGTAATTCCATCAGTCCTTTTTGTCCTTTACGTCCTGCTAAATTAGAATAACGACCTGCCGCATTAGCGCAAATCACATCTAATTTATTTAATTTACTAAATTCAATCATTGGTCGGTAATCTTTGTAATTAGACCAAACACGAGCATCTTTTTTAAAATTTTTCTCTCTCACATCAGACGTCAAATATTCATTCATAATCGGCTGCACATCTCGTTCAAACATTTCCATAGATAAAGTAACTGTGTTTGAATATTTAGCAAACAGACTTTCTAATATTTTATGCTCTAAAAAATGTGTAACGGAATCGTTATGCTCTTCGCCATAAAATAGCACATCGTAATACTTCAGGTCTTCTACAATGTCATTTATACTAACCTCTTTCGCCAATTTTATGGAGTATATTTTGTAATTTTTTTCAGTGATTTGCGCCGATAATGGTTGACAAGAAAAAGTAATTAAAAAAAATACAGCTATTTTAAAATAATTCATGGCTTTATAAATTTTACTAAATATAATCAAAAATTACTCGATGATAATATCATGCCTGGTTAAAAGTCTAAATAAATCTTGTGATAAAAATTTAGCTTTTCTAATGTTATTAATTTCAGGATCGATGGCGAAATTGCTGGAGCTAGTAAAATCAATTCCTGAGAGATTTGTTTTAGCAAAAACAGCTTCATACAAATCACAATCTGTAAAGGTTGATTTAGATAAATCGGCATTGGTGAAATTTACTTCATGCATTTTGCAAGACTTAAATTCGCTTTTATTCATTTTTTTGCTATCAAAAGAAGCGTAATCCAACAAACATTTTTCAAAGTAAACTTCAAAAGCAAAATCTTTGGCTTGAAAAAAATTAAGTCCTAATAATTTGCAATCTACAAACTCAACGCCTTGCAATTTTGCATTATTAATTTTACAATTACTTAAATTACAATTCTTAAAAGAGCAATTGATGAAATTAAAATTGGAAATATCTGTAAACGTACAATTAACGAATTCGCACTTTTCATAATCTTCTCTTTCTGACTTTTGAATTGAGAAATTTATATTAGAAATTGTTTCAAGTGGCTTTAATAATTTACTCATTTCAGCTTTTTATTTTTAATTTTTTCGGGGAGAAACTTGTCACTTGTTACCACCTTTTTTCCTGTTTTTGCTTCTAATTCTTTTAATGCAACTTTAGCAACATTACCTCCTTGTTTTGCAATAATTTTACTTTCATCAAACGTTTTTGGATTTACGGCTTGTGAAATGTCTTTTGTAGAAGCTTCTGCAAGCATATTTAAAATTAACTCTGTATTAGTCATATTATCGCGTAGATTTTCTTTTTTTAACCCCTTCAAAATTTTATATTCTTTAGTGGTTTTATCCGCCCAAGCCTTGGTAATAATATCAGTAAGAGTTGCAAAATGCAAACTTTCTTTTAATCCTATATTTTTCCATTCATCTGTTAATTCTTTTCTTACTTCAATACTTTTAAGACGTTGGTTAATCCAATTTTCAGAATAGCCAAGCTGCAAATACTGTTCTAATGCCCTGTCAATAGTTAATTCAGGATCTTGCATTTCGTCTAATCTTTCAGATGCAATTTGTGCCAGCCAAAGTTTAAATGGTTCTGCCTTAGGAGATGGTACAGATTGAATTATTCTAAAAAGTTGCTCCGTATCTGCTACATCACTTTTGTAAAATTTGCCATCTGAAGATTGTAATTTCAGTTGGTTACAATTTGTAACCGACTGGTTACCTTCTTTTATTAATCTATGTTTGAGAACTTTCCAGTAATTTCTTGGGTTTGGACTATCTGTTAAAACCCCAATTACATCAATAATTGAAATATACCATTTTTCTGAATTTTCATCCCATTGCGAACGAACCACTTTTTCTTCAAATAATTTCATGCTGCCATTCTGTTGCTTTTTAATCTTGTCCATAAAATTTTTAAATAGAAGTTAATATCATAATCGTTCTGTTTGAGGCGATAAAAATATTTTCAAATAATTAGGTAGTAAAGATAAACAAATACATAAAAATTTAGCTGATTTGGTTACATTAAAATTGCCTCTAAATATTTTTGTGGTACTCTATCTCTATGTGGTTAAAAACTGCTTTTAAAATAAACTCAATTGCTTATCGCCTGCTTTGTAATTAAAATCAGCACAATTAAATTCAAATTTAGATTCGGGTGGCATAAATTTATCTCTCGAAATTTTAAACAATTGCATGATGGATTCAGCAATTTTTCCTTCCCCTTTCATTCGCACACTTTTACGGGTATCACTTACTTTTCCTCCATGGCAATCCATAATTTGGTGCCACACTTTGTCTGCTCTATCAGGAAAATTTTTCACCAACCAATCCTTAAAAATGTGCTCTACAGAGCCGTTTAAGCGAACAATAGTAATACCCGCACTTGTTGCTCCGGCAGCAGCAGCTGCCTCCAACACATTTGGTATTTCATGGTTATTAATACCAGGAATAATAGGCGCTACCATAACGCCACAAGGAATGCCATGTTTAGATAAAGCCTCTAAAACCGCTATTCTGTTTTTATAAGTGGCTGTTCTTGGCTCTAATAACTGACGCATTTTTTCGTCAGTTCCAGTTATCGAAATCATTACATGCACCAAATTATGTTCTGCTAACTCAGTTAATACATCAATGTCTCTTGTTATTAGTGAATTTTTAGTAATAATAGAAATGGGGTGTTTGTATTTTAAACAGGTTTTTAAAATATTTCTGGTTATTTCTGTTTCTCTTTCAATAGGCTGATAACAATCGGTATTACCAGATAGCATAATCGGTTTTGGCTTCCAGTTTTTTTGGCTGAAATGTGATTCTAATAATTCAACGGCATTTTTTTTAACAACTATTTTTCTCTCAAAATCTAAGCCAGCGCTATAACCCCAAAATTCATGGGAGTTACGAGCATAACAATAAATACAACCATGTTCGCAACCTTGATATGGGTTTAAAGAATACCCTAAACCAATATCGGTACTCTCTACCTTATTGATAATCGTTTTAGGATAGGTATAAATAATCTCTGTTTTTTCTTTTTGTAAAAACTCTTCGTCTAAACCCTCCACATGCTCTTGCACATATTGACTTTTTTGAAAACGACTATGAGGATTAAATTGTGCCCCTCTTCCTTTAAAGTAATTAATGATTCTGTTTTCCATGGTCGTTATTTTAAACTATAAAGTTAAGCCTATTAAATAGCAATTGATTGCTACAAATTGTAGCAATTTAATTTAATGCTGTAAATAATTAAATGATGTTTCGTTAACATTTAAAAAACATCACTTGCCCTAAATTTATCTGTATAACATTTCAAATACATACAATGAAAACAAGCCTTATATGTTTATTCTTAATTATTGTTAGCGCAAGTTTAAAAAGTCAGGGAGTTATCCGTGGACCATACATGCAAACCCCAACTCACAATAGTATTATTTTTAAATGGAGAACAAATCAAAACACTAGTACTAAAGTTTGGTTTGGCACCGATTCAACAAATTTGAATCAAGTGTCTAGCATAAACAATAATGTAACTGATCATACTTTAACCTTAACAGGTTTAACTCCAAATACAACATACTTTTATGCCGTAGGCAATAATAGTGGGATTTTAGCTGGGCAAACCGGCAATCATCGTTTTAAAACTAATCCATTACCTGGTGCAGAAACCCCAGTGAGAATATGGGCAATTGGCGATTTTGGTAAAGGGAATGCAGGACAAATTAATGTAAAAAATTCATATGTAAATTATGCTGGAACTAAACATACAGATGTTTGGATGTGGTTAGGAGACAATGTGTATGACGATGGGAAAGACACCGAATATCAAAGTAAAGTATTTGCTTACAATGGCTTTAGCGATATTTTTTCATGGCTACCATTTTGGCCAACTCCTGGAAATCATGATTATAATGAAATATGGGCTCAAAGTAGTTTTTTAGGAATACCTTATAGTAACTTACCACTACAAAACCATGTAGGTCCATACTACGACATTGTTGATGTTCCAAAACAAGCAGAGGCTGGAGGTTACCCTTCACAATTAGAAGTGTTTTATTCATTTGATTATGGTAATATTCACTTTTTATCATTGAACTCCGAGGTGTATGATATTGCTAATACTAATAATGGCATTAATCAAATGAAAGCTTGGTTAATACAAGATTTACAACAAAACGATAAATTATTTACAATCGCCTATTTTCATCAACCTCCTTACTCAAAAGGTTCACATAATTCGGATGATATTTATGAGCTAGCAATGACAAAAATGAGAGAGAAAATAATACCCGAGTTAGAGAACTTTGATATTGATTTAGTTGTGTGTGGACATAGTCATGTTTTTGAGAGAAGTTATTTAATTAGTGGGCATTATGGTTTTTCGCCATCTTTTGATATACCTACTATGATGAAAAACGGAACCAATGGAAACTTTACACAAGGAAACGCCTATATCAAAGACACTTTAAATAATAATGATGAAGGAACGGTTTATGTTGTGTGTGGGAATTCAGGCAGTAGCGAAACGGCTCCAGCTTTAAATCATCCAGTTATGGCATATACTGATGGAGGCTCCAATGCTTATGGATCGTTTGTAATGGACGTGAAAAAAAACAGATTAGATGGAAAATACTTAAAAGTGGATGGAACTATTGGTAATGAATTTACTATTCTAAAAAAGAACTTAGTTTTAAGCAGCATCAATAATCAAGTTTTATGTCAAGGCGATTCAATCAATATTCAAGCAAATTATAAAGGAGGCTCTGATAGTTTAAAATATGAGTGGCTACCCACAAATTATAATACGAATTCAGTTTATATTAAATCCAACTCAATTACCACATATACTTTAAAAGTAACAGATTTATTAACAGGACAAATTGATAGTAAAACGTTTAATGTTACAATTATTCCTTCTCCTACAATCACTGCTGTAAATGACACTTTATTTACACAACAAGGATATGCTTATCAATGGTATTTTAATGGAAACTCCATTAGTGGTGCAACAAATTATTATTATGCTCCAAGTCAATCTGGAAACTATAGTGTTGAATTAATTCAAAGTTCATGTTCTAATATGTCTCCAATATTACCGTATATTAGTTTGGGTATTAATGAGTTTGAAACTGGCTTTAGCATTTACCCAAACCCCGTAAAAACAAAACTATACATTAAAAATGACCTGATTAATAATTGGAAAACTATTGAAGTGACAAATGTAGAGGGCAAAATTTTGCTAAGTGATAAATTGAAACCAACAACTACCGAAATAAATTTTTCTAACTATGCGGCAGGTATCTACTTTATCAATTTATCAAACTCAACAAAGAACCAACAATTTAAAGTGGTAAAAGAATAAGTTTAATAAAATTAACTTACAACCACTTAAATAGTTTTCGTAGAGTAGTTACCTTCTCTTTATAAGGTGCATACCTTAAAGGCACATCTAACCATGTGCCTTTTTTTGAAATTGATTTTTTGTGTGAGAATGTATCAAAGCTATATTTGCCATGATAAGCGCCCATACCACTGTGACCTACGCCACCAAAAGGCAAACGTTTATTAGCAATATGCATAATGGTATCGTTTATACAACCACCGCCAAAAGAAAATTGATTCATTATTTCGTTAGCGAAATCAGTACGCTCAGTAAATACATAAAGAGACAATGGTTTTTCGTAGCTTTCAATAATTGCTTTCAATTCGTTTTCGTTTTGATAAGAAACAATTGGTAATAAGGGACCAAATATCTCATTCTGCATGACATCGCTTTTAAGTTCAGGTTCATCAATTAACGTTGGAGCAATAAATAACGTTTCTTTTTCTGTCTCACCACCAAAAATAACTTTGTCTGATTGAATATAACCAACTAAACGTTCTCAGTTTTTTAAATTAATAATACGTGCTAAATCAGGCGAGTTTTTTATATCAGTACCGTAAGCTTTAATGATTTCATTTTTTAGTTCGGATACTAAATTTGCTTTTACACTTTGATGTACCAAAATAAAATCGGGTGCAATACAGGTTTGCCCTGCGTTAATAAATTTGCCCCAAACAATTCTTTTTACTGTTAAAGCCATTTTTGCTGTTTGATCGACAATACAAGGACTTTTACCACCAAGTTCTAATGTTACTGGTGTTAAATTTAGGGCTGCTGCCTTGGCTACAATTTTACCAACGGCAACGCTGCCAGTAAAAAAAATATAATCCCAACGTTGGCTTAATAATTCAGTTGATTTTTCTTGTCCACCTTGCTCAACACTCACATGATTTTTATCAAACGATTCGGAAATTATTTTTGCAATAATAGCAGATGTGTGAGGTGTTAATTCAGATGGTTTTAAAACAACTGTATTGCCAGCAGCAAAAGCGGCAACTAAAGGACAAATAGCTAACTGAAAAGGATAATTCCAAGGAGCAATTATTAAAACCTTACCATAAGGTTCAGAAATAATATAATCGTTAGAAGGAAAATTTAATAAGTTAAAATTTACTTTTTTAGGTTTACAATAGCTATCAATGTTAGCAATAGTATCTTTAAGATCAGAAATAATATAGGATGTTTCGGTTGCTACTGCTTCAAAAGCTGGCTTTTTAAAATCATCATACAGCGCTTTGATGATTTCATCTTCATACTTAATAACATTAGTCAATAATTTTTTTAATGAATTTTTTCGTGTTTCTATGGTATGAGCAAAATTCATTGTAAGAAAATTTAGAGAGTTAATAGGCGTTAATAATTTCCGCTTTAGAAGTTCCATTGTATTGAATAATCAAATGCTTATTCTCATTCACAATAGTTTGCTCATTGGAAAAAGCTTTAAAATCAAAGTCTAATGGCAATACCACGTAACGGTATTTATGGTGATTTAATTTCAATTCATCAATTAATTTATTTTTCTCAGTAAAATCAATTTCTTCTAAAAATAAACTCTTTGGCTTTACTTTAAAGTGTAAATAATAATCTACTGCTATTAATTGCTGCAGAACGACATCGTTTGGAAATGCTTGTTTTGAATAGGCTGTAATAATTTCAAACACATCATTTAACGCATATTTATGAAAATCTTTTTGAGTACCAAAATAATGACCTAAACCTAATAAAAATTCAAAAATACTATAATGATGTGTTACGTATCTTAATGTATTGGTTGCTTTTTTTCCATTCCAATATATTTCAAGTGCATGTTCTAATTCAACTATTTGATGTAATTGTTCTTTTGATAAATAATTACTTTCTATAATTTGATACGGAGGGTTTGGATCATATTTAAATCCGTATTGTTCAGCTTTATCTCTAACTGGAGTGCCTTTCAAGAATTTTAAAAAACCTAGTTGCATTTCGGGAGCAAATAGTTTAAATACTTCTTCAAAACTATATTTTGTATCTTCCCAATAATCTAAGGCCATACCAACAATCAAATCCAAGTGCATTTCAACTTTATAATCTAATTGCTTAATGATACTTGTGGTTTTTTCGAAGCTTTGTTTACGCTTAACTTCTAAATTCGCTTTTTGATTAACGGTTTGGATGCCAATTTCAAAACGAAATAAATTATCAGGTACTTTATCATGAATAAACTGAATAATATCAGGATGTAAAATATCAGCGGTAATTTCAAATTGAAACACATTTTGCGGCCGATGATTTTCTAAAATAAATTTAAAAATATCAATCGTAAAGTCTTTCTTAATATTAAATGTTCTATCTAAAAACTTTACCACTTTACCATGTTCCATCATATGCAACAACGTTGCTTTAATACTGGCATCAGGCAAATAACGAACTTTATTATCTAAACTTGCTAAACAGAATTCACACTTATAAGGACAACCACGCGAAGTTTCAATATACAATACTTTATTGGCTAATTCTTCAGGGTTATCAAAACGATACGGCATGCTGTTTTCAAATCGCTTTAAATCAAACATAGGAGCCATTTTGTTTGTCTTTACCTCTGTTCCATTTTTCCAAACTAAACTTGAAACTAATTCAGGATTTGGATAAAACTCCAAGAATTCTTCAAACGCTGTTTCGCCTTCTCCTAAAATAATATAATCCACACAATCTAAAGCGATGATATCTTCGTATTCGTAACTTACTTCGGGTCCGCCTAATAAAATTTTAGTATTTGGATTCAGTTGTTTTATTTTTTTGCAAACATCTAGCGTTTGGGTAATATTCCAAATATAACAGCTAAAAGCTAAAACATCATAAACAGCGCACTTTTCAGCTACTTCGTCCCGATTTTCTTTAATATTAAATTCTTTCCATGCCAAACCCTCATGTTTTTCATGATTTAATTCATACAATAAGCGAATGGCTAAATTCGTGTGAATGTATTTGGCATTAAGGGTCGTTAATAGAACTTTCATTGTGGTAAATATACAATTTTGAAAGTATTACACTCAATTTATAAATGATATTTTATAATAGTTATTTAAAACAAAAACCGCCGATTAATAATTAACCGGCGGCTTATGTAACAAACAAAAATTACTTAGTCATTTAAATCTAAAACCTATTTTACTTTATTATATTTTTTTGAATAAAATATTTTTAATAAAATTTGAGGGCATTTAATGCTTAAATCGATCAAATATAGTTAATATATAAATGAGGCGATTACTTCTTAATATAAAATTTTAGTAATCCAGTTTCATTAGCATCAATAAACTGATAGGAGGATGGGATTTTATTTTTAAACGTATAATACGTTACCAATTTAGTTCCTTTATTGCATTCATTGAGTTTCATCATTAAATCCTCATGATATTTTTTGTATTCAGATAATGACACTTTAGAGGTTTCGTCTAAAATACAAGTTTCATCAAAATGTTCGTGAAATGAATTAAAAAAATAAATGCCATTAAATTTTTTGAAATCTAATGCAGTAAAATCATTATTAATAAAATGAGCATTTTTTAATTTATAATTTCTTTTAATTTTATTAGAAAGATTAGTCAATGTTTTTCGTTTTTCAACACCATAAAAATGCGCATCAGTTACAGCTGATCCAATGCAGCAAAATTTACCAACACCCGAACCAATATCTAATATTTTATCGGTTGGTTTATCTACTAATAACTTAGCAGCTTTAATGGCGATATTAACTGGTGTAAAGTGGCGCGCTGAATGTTCTTGATACAACTTTGGATAAATTTCATCAAATTTAGAATTGGAAGGATATTTTTTTTGTTTGAGTTGCTCAAAAACCATGATGTAAAATTACATTTATTAGTTCAAATTCATAGGTGTTTTATAACTAACTATTAACCGTTATTTTAAATTATAATTGGTATCTTAGTGGTATGAACAATCGCTCAGAACAACTTAAAAATTTACGCTCAGTAATAAATGTAGATAACTCTAAATCTACTGATTTGGAAACATTCCAAACTAATACGATACGTCCTATTCTTAAATTTCAAAATGACTTAATATTAACCTTAATCAATCAACATTTAGCGGAAAATAAGATTGTTGTGAAAAATTTAACCGATAATAAAAAAACGGAGCGTATTCACGAAATCGTCAAAGGGAACTTACAATTAAAACAATTATTGACTGGAATTACGATTGCTTTATTTACTGAAGACGAAATGAACTATTACCATGAAAATAAAAAAGAAGTCGTAAAACGTACTATCACCATTTTATTAGAGCGTGTTTGTTCTCAACTACAAAATCTTAATTTTTAAGAACCACAAACCATTCGAAATTAGCCGAAAAAACTTTAGTTTTTGATTCATCAAATAAATCCACAGGAGTAACAATAGACACTCTTTTTTTAGAGAGTAATTGTTCTGTCACTAAATCAATCGTTGTGTCTTTTAAACTTGCTGTTGATACAATGACTCCCATTGCAGGCTTTTTATAACTTACTTCTACTTTTCTTAGAACAGGAATCACATTATCTATTATTTCTTCTGGAAATGATTTTAATAACAACTGAGCGCCAGAACCTTCTGCCAAGGTAAATAAAGCTGCCGCATGAACCGTTCCTAAATGATTAGTATATTCTTCTCTAGCATCTAACTGCAACAAATACTCTGGATTATTGGCAAGCGAAATTCCCAAAAACTTATTAAAAGGCACTTTAGTAATGTCTATCATATCATTTATTCTTACTCGAATTTACATAAATATAAGTTTATAAAAAGTAAGTAACCAATTTTATAAAGAGTCGTATAAAAAGCATGGGAACATTATCTGAAAATTGGTTAACTGAAGGTCTCATGGACTTTGAGTATAAAAAATATCGCATTTTAGGTTATTTACAAGAAGTAGAAGCACATTTTCAAGAACAAAAACTCTATCCTGATTTTGCCGAATTGATTGCTCATTACAAAAAACTGGTGCTATTAAAAAACAATGCCATTTCTTTAGAAAATAATTTCAAGAAAAATTTAAGCGGAATTGATTTCGCAAACATGACTTTAAAATATCAATCAACCATTGATGATGAATCACTCAATGAACTCAAACAAATCATTGCCTTTTGTGAACCGCTGTTTGCAGATGAGTTAAGCAAAGGAAAAAATATTTTTGATTTTGCAGAACAACATATTTTTGTTGATCATATTGGTATTTTACCTCTTTATAAAAAAGAAGGTTACTTTATGCTGCATCCTTATCAATCAAAGCAAGTATCGGTTTACACCTACTCTTTCTCCAAAATAAATTTATTGCAACAAGATGTATATGGCTTGCAATGCAATTATTTTTCTACTTACACTTTATCTTTATCAAAACCAGTAGACAAATTAAAATTAGATATCATTCATCAAAACCCTGCACTTCCAAACCCTGCTGTTTACTTGTTTAAAGCTAAAGCAGCACTTCCTAGAGAAGAAACTTTTTTGCCCATAGCAAAACGACTCTTATACAAAAATCTTCAAACGAATCCATAAAAAAAGAGGAGTTAAAAACTCCTCTTTAAAATTATTTTTTCGGTATTCTTACTAGTGTTTCTAGTAAAAAGCCCCAGTATTTTTGCACCGAACTAATTTGAACTGTTTCGTCTGGCGAATGTGCTCCACGAATATTTGGTCCAAATGAAATCATTTGCATGTTAGGGTAATTAGTTCCTAAAATACCGCACTCTAAACCAGCATGGCAAGCACTTACTTTCGCTTCTTCGTTATAACGTTCTTTATATAAATCGCTCATCAATTTTACAATTGGCGATGATGGTTTTGGTGTCCAACCCGGATAAGAACCAGCTGCAGTGATTTCTGCTCCTAATAATTGAAATGCTGAAGTAATAGCAAACTGTAAATCTAATTTCTCAGAGTCAACCGAACTACGTGTTAAACATTGTATTTGATAAGTACCATCTTTTACTATTACTCGGGCTACGTTATTAGATGTTTGAACCAATCCTGCAATATCTGGACTCATCCTGTAAATACCATAAGGACAAGCATAAATAGAACGTAATAATTTATATTGAAAATCAGCATTAAAAACTTGTGCAGGAGTCTCAGTCTCTTCGATTGTAATAATTAATTTTGAATCAGTAGTAGAATGTTCTTCTTTAATTGTTTTTTCGAATTCTTGAATTTGTTTTTTCAAAGCAGCTACATCTGTAGCCATTACAATCGAAACAGATTCACGAGGGATGGCATTTCTTAAACTACCACCATCAACCGAAGCAATTTCAATTTTTAAATCGTTAGTTAATGACCATAATAAACGGTTCATGATTTTATTAGCATTTCCTCGTCCACGGTGAATATCCATTCCCGAATGACCACCTGTTAAGCCTTTTACAGTAACCTTTAAAGCAGTTTTATTTTTCGGTGTTTCTTGTGCATATTTACCATTAGCGGTAACATCTACGCCGCCAGCACAACCAATCGTTAATTCGTCATCATCTTCGGTATCTAAATTAAGCATGATTTGCGCATCCAATAAACCACCTTTCAACGCTAAGGCGCCTGTCATTCCCGTTTCTTCATCAATGGTAAACAACGCTTCCAAAGCTGGATGAGGAATAGTTGTTGATTCTAACAAAGCCATAATTGAAGCAACGCCAATACCATTATCAGCTCCTAATGTTGTTCCGTTTGCTTTTACCCAATCGCCATCTACTAGCATTTCGATACCTTGCGTATTAAAATCAAAATTAGTAGCGGCATTTTTTTGGTGAACCATATCTAAGTGACTTTGCAACACAACGGTTACTCTGTCTTCCATACCTTTTGTAGCAGGTTTTTTAATAATCACATTTCCAACTTCATCAACAATGGTTGGTAAGCCTAATTTTTCGCCAAAAGCTTTTGCAAAATCAATCACGCGTTCTTCTTTTTTTGAAGGGCGAGGTACAGCATTTAAATCTGCAAAGTTATTCCACATGGCTGTGGGTTCTAGTTTTCTGATAGCTTCGTTCATAGTAGTGGTTTTTTGTAAATTTGGAGCTATAAATATAGAATTTCTTTTCTATTTTTTTGAAGACATTTTATAGCCAATTTTGGCTCTTGGCTCTGTCACGCCTTGGCGTGATTCTTTCTTTTCTAGGAGTTTATCTAAATACCTGAACACAATTTCCATGTTCTTATCTTGATTGTCGAGTTTCTTTTTGATTTTTTCGATATCTAACCTCAACTCGGTATTATCAGTGAGCATTTGACGGACTTTTGTGAAAATTCGCATGATCTGTATGTTTACGGCAATGGCTCTATCACTGTTCAGTATACCGGAAAGCATGGCGACACCTTGTTCATTAAATACAAAAGGTAATTTTCTTGTTCCACCCCTGTTTGATATCGCAATTTGCGATATCAAACTTTTAAATTCTGATTCATTTAACTGGAACATGAAATCCTCTGGAAAAGGCTTTAGGTTACGTTTTACCTTCTCATTTAACCTCCCAGTCTCTCCCTGATACAACTCCGCTAAATCCTTGTCTAGCATCACTTTTTGATTACGAATCACGTAAATTTTGTTCATTACTACCTCATCGGGTACAACTAAACTACTCTCTTTCTTTGCCATAACTAAGCTCTCTATAAATTAGATAACAAAGAACAGTAATTTTGTAATTCAATTTTGCTAAGGATTGTAGCATTTTGAAATCTTGAAGTCACAAATTGCGACCTCAAGATTATATTATTTTGATATTCCAAATTGGAACATCAAGTTTTAGGTATCGCAAATTACGATACCTAAACTAATCTTTAAAAGTAAACTTCGCAAAACGATGCCCTACTTTTTTGGAGTAAGTTAAAACAAGAACAGTTTCTTTATTCATTTGAAAACTATATTTCATAAAAGCCAAATCGGAGTTTGAGGAACTATCGAAAATTAATTTTGTAGTAACGGTTCCATCTGCGATTATTTCAAACTGTTTATTACAATTGTATAATAAATGTACTGCCTTGCTGGATTGAAAAGGAATAAACGACTCAGTGCCACCTTTGCAGATTGATTTTTCGCCTTTTGTATTAGTATCGATTTTTCTTAACGTTACAATTTGCTTTTCTTTTAAGGAAAAATCTGCGGTCATTAAATCTCCAAATTTAGTATTACAAACACCATTGTCGCAAATAGAATTTTGAAATTCACACACTAATAGGATGTTATCATTCAACAGAAATGTATTAGTCAAATAGTAATGATAGAATTTCTCATCAGGCATCAGCTTCTGCAAATGATGCTGTCCTTGGGATACTATTTTTAATTGTTCTAGTTCAAGAATACTGTAAAACAAACCTTTCAGGCTGTGGTTTTCTTCCCAATTAGTCAATGTGTTTTTATCGATACTGTAATTGCCCGAACATAGTAAATTACCTTGTGCATTTAATTGCAAATTCACATCCAAAAAACGTTTTTCATTAATAGCAATTTCTGTTTTATACAACGTATCTTTCTCTGATTTATAACTTACCACAAATAGTTTAGTAAAGTCTCCCGATTCATTTTCAATCTTATAATATTGCTTTTCTGTAAAATAGATATTTTGCTCAACATCCATCATCACATTAGAAATAGCTGTTTTATTAAGTGGTTGAGCCAGTTCTACATCTTTTTCAAAAACGGATCTTAAACCTTTACTAATGGCTTTATACGTTATCTTTCCTTTTGTTAAATCAGATTCCGATGTTTCTCTAAACAATAAAACACGATTACTATCTATAGATAATTGAATAGTGTATTTACAATAATAATTTTTATCAGTAAACGAAACTTCATCGATAATGGTGTGGTTTAACGACAGTTCTCCATTTGGTTTTACTTCATTAATATAAACGGTGTACTTTTTTAGTTTTTTATCATGATGAGAGCTAAATAAATATATATGCGAATTGAAATATAGAATAGTTTCAAACGTGTTTGTTTTACCATCTATTTTAGGCATTTCAACTTGTGTTTTGTAAATACGCCTTAACTCTTTATTAGTAAAGCTTTCGATATAAAATTCGTTTTCTGATTTTGAGGAGATCACAAAAAAAGATTGACTATTCATTCCAATGACTTCAGGATAAGCAAACTCATCATTTACATCGGGGCTTAATTGAACTGTTGTATTTTGCGAAAAGATATTTAAATAAGCAAATACTAAAAATATAAAGCCGAAAGGTTTTTTCATAGGAACTAGGGTTATCAGATATTAAGATAGGGAAATTATTTGAAATAGAAAACTTTCGGAAAGCATCGTTAGAGCTGTAAGGTATAGAAAATATTTCGAGTCTTTGCACAGATACTAAAATTCTAAGTCTGTTATATTTACATTTAATTTATGTAGATTTTTAAAATTCTCCAAATCTTCAAATAAATCAATGACCTCAGCTTTTTTCAAATTGTTAGCTTTATCCGAAACGCAGGTTAAATAAGAACTCCAAGCATAATCCAAAGCGCTTTCGCAAACACCATGATTAACTGGATTGTTATGAATATAAAGAATTAAATTTTTAAGATACGCTTCGTTATCTACTAATTTTCTTTTAAAAGGCCTTTGGAAAAGACTACTGTGCCTATTGTATCTTTTATTGATAGCTTTTGTGTAAGCATTAAATAAATTAGAAAAACTTTGATGCGGCGTTTTTGCCGTTTCATCTTTTATCCTAACTAAAAAATGAAAATGATTTTTCATTAAACACCAAGCATATGTATCGGAAACTGGATCTATATGTTTTGCGTAAAGATTCATGAAATACTCATAGTTTTTGGTTTCAAAAAACACATCACCTTTATTTATACCTCTATTATAAATATGGTATATTTTTCCATATTCTAAATGCTCAAATTTTTCCATTTGTTTACTTGTTAGTTAGACCCGAAAGGTTTTAGAAACCTTTCGGGTCTTGTTTACCGAACAAAGTAAAGTAATTTTATAGCAAGAGGTTGCTACAGATTATAGCATTATAAAAAGCCTCTCTAAATAAATTAGCGAGGATTTAATAACGCAATCTAAAACGTCCTCGTTATAAACAAGGACGAGATTAGTTTATTATTCAATTGGATTTTTTTTCAATTCTATTTTTATTTTACCAGTATCTAAAATTTTAATATTGTATTTGCTCATTAATTCTTGCCACTCTTTCTTCTTTGCTTCATTTTCACTAAAATCTTTTCCTAATGCTAGAGCTTTTGTATTATTAGCTAGATAAGACATCCTCTTAAGATCTTGCGATTCAAAAGAATAATTCATGTAAGCAACTTTTTGAGTTTCTGCTACAGATTTAAAATAAAGTAAATAATTTTTATATAATTTTAGATTAACACTTATTTCTAATATGATAGCATTAATTTTGTTCTGAATTTCAGGTATAGTTCCTAATTTTGAAAGACCATCTAATGCAATTCCAACTCCAGCCCCAGCAGTAGCCAATGAACTTATTTGAGTAAACGCATTCGATTTATGACTTGAACCAATCATAGCTGAACCAATAGCTAATGCTGCACCGAAAGCAACTTTTTTATTTTGGGCAGCTTTTTCTTTTTCTAAACTATTATCTAAATCCTTTAGTTGGCTAATTACACTGAAACAAATTGCTAAAATATCATTTTCTAAATTCTCTTTGGCATCGCTATCTGCAAGTAAAACTGATTTATTAAAACAATAAAAAACTTCGTCTACAGTTCTTGACAAATCTAGTATTAAATTTATTTTACATACACCTAAACCTAAATAAGTTGAAGGATTTGGAGATGATTGTATTTCCTGATTAAATATTGATTCAGCTTCTGAATATCTTTTCCCTTTAATTGCTAGTAATCCAAGTTCGTTCATAATCTAATTTTTTAAGGTTAAATTTTTATATCAAATATAATTAAATAAGCTAAATAATGACAAATATGTCATTATATATTTACTGACATATTTGTCAATTTGACTTGTAAATGAGTCAAATTAAAAATAAAAAGCTTCTTAAGTCAATTGCAGTTCAGTTAAAAGAACTTCGATTACTTCATAATGTTACGCAAGAAGATTTTTATAACGATACAAACATTCATATTGCACGAATTGAAACTGGCAAAAACAATTTAACGATTAGTACACTTGATGCTATTTGTAAATATTTTGATATTTCATTATCAAAATTCTTCATGCAAATCGATAATAGTAAATAAAAAAGGCTTCTCTAAAATTTTAGAGAAGCCTTTTTTCAGGGTTCCCTTCGGCTGCGCTCAGGGGTCTTAAGGGTTATTTTCTTTCGGTAGTTGAGCTGAGTCGAAACTACGATCCACAAGCTTCACATCCTTCTGGGTTATCTAAACTGCAAGATAATTGTGCTTGTTGTTCTTCAAAGCTTAAGATATGTGTTTGTCCACGCTCTACTAATAAGGCATCTTCGTTACCTAATACAGGCACAGCTAAAGCTGCTTGGTCAACCGTAAACTTAATAGCATCAGCCGCAGCTTTTGTACGTAAATAATACATGCCTGTTTTTAATCCTTTTTTCCAAGCATAAAAATGTGCTGAAGATAATTTAGCAAAGTTAGCGTCTTGTATAAACAAGTTTAAGGATTGAGATTGGCAAATGAACGCTCCACGGTCAGCAGCCATATCAATTATAGTACGTTGTTTAATTTCCCAAACCGTTTTGTAAATATCTTTTATATTTTGAGGAATTTCAGGAATGTTTTGCACTGAACCGTTAGCTCCAATGATTTTGTTTTTCAACGCATCATTCCACATGCCTAACTTTACTAAGTCGCGCAATAAATGTTTGTTAACTACTGCAAACTCACCCGATAATACACGACGACTATAAATATTTGAGGTGTATGGTTCAAAACATTCGTTATTACCTAGTATTTGAGATGTAGAAGCCGTTGGCATTGGTGCTAATAATAAAGAGTTACGTACGCCGTATTTTGCAACTTCTTCTTTTAAAATATTCCATTCCCAACGCGGGCTTGGTGTTACGCCCCACATATCAAATTGCATAATACCTTTTGATAATGGAGAACCTGGATAAGATTCGTAGTAACCATCTTTAATTGCTAAATCTTTTGATGCAGTCATTGAAGCATAATAAATAGTTTCAAAAATCTCCGCATTTAATTTTTTAGCTTCTTCGCTTTCAAAAGGATAACGCATTAAAATAAAGGCATCTGCTAACCCTTGCACACCTAATCCAATTGGACGGTGACGCATATTTGAGTTACGTGCCTCTGGAATTGGGTAGTAGTTGCGGTCAATTACTTTATTTAAATTTTTTGTGATGATATACGTTACATCAAATAAACGTTGGTGATCAAACGTTCCTGTTTTTTCGTCAACAAAACGAGGTAATGCAATAGATGCTAAATTACAAACTGCTACTTCATCAGGACTTGTGTATTCAACAATTTCAGTACATAAATTACTAGATTGAATCGTACCTAAATGTGATTGATTTGATTTTAAGTTACAAGCATCTTTATATAACATATAAGGATTACCAGTTTCGATTTGAGAATCGATAATAGCAGCCCATAATTCACGTGCAGGAATTTGTTTACGGTACTTTCCTTCTTCTTCGTATTTAGTATATAATGCTTCAAACTCTGCACCGTGAGATGTATATAATCCAGGACATTCGTTAGGGCACATTAAACTCCACATTCCTTCAGCTTCTACGCGTTTCATAAATAAATCAGGAATCCACAATGCTGTAAATAAATCACGAGCACGCATTTCTTCTTTACCATGGTTTTTACGGATATCTAAAAACTCATAAATATCAGCATGCCATGGCTCTAAGTAAATAGCGATAGAACCTTTACGTTTTCCACCACCTTGGTCAACGTATCGTGCAGTTTCGTTGAATACTTTTAACATTGGTAAAATGCCATTTGATGTACCATTTGTTCCTTTAATATAAGAACCAGTAGCACGTACTTTATGAATAGCTAAACCAATACCACCAGCCGACTGAGAAATACGAGCACATTGTTTTAATGTATCGTAAATTCCATCAATACTATCATCTTTAGCTTGTAATAAAAAGCAAGAACTCATTTGTGGTTTTGGTGTACCAGCATTAAATAAAGTGGGAGTAGCATGTGTAAACCAGCGCTCACTCATTAAATTATAAGTTTCAATAGCAGCGGTAATATCTTCTTTGTGTATTCCAATTGATACACGCATTAACATATGTTGAGGGCGCTCAGTAACTTTACCATGAGTTCTTAATAAATAAGAACGCTCTAAAGTTTTAAAACCAAAATAATCGTAACCAAAATCTCTATCGTATATAATAGAAGAATCTAACAACTGTGCATTTTTTATCACAATCTCATAAACGTCATCTGCAATTAACGACGCTTTTTGATTTGTTTTTGGATCAACATAATTATATAATATATCAATCGTTTTACTAAACGATTTAATTGTGTTTTTGTGCAAGTTACTTACCGCAATACGCGATGCTAACTGAGCATAATCAGGATGCTTCGTAGTTAAAGATGCAGCAGTTTCAGCTGCTAAGTTATCTAAATCAACAGTGCTAACGCCATCATACACACCATCAATTACTTTTTTTGCTACTTGAATTGGATCTACAAATGCAGGATCTAAGCCATAGCTTAATTTTTGAACGCGTGCTGTGATTTTGTCAAACTTCACAGACTCTTGAGTGCCATCTCTTTTTATTACAAACATTGCCTTTAGTTTTTAATTGGTTTTACTTAGTTTTTGAGTATCGTTTTGGTTACAACAAGTTATAACTATAATCGTCTTTTTTTACTTTAGCCACCACTTGATATTAACAAAGTAGTGGTTAATTAATTTTTTTCTTATTTGGTGCGCCTTCAAGGGGCAACGCTAAAATTTAACATTTAATAAACGTGTTTCTGGAGTCTAGGATTCCATTACAAGATTTAGCCCTTGTTCAATGATTTTCAATGAGATACGAATTGGAAATTTTAACCTATGAATTTCTTACCTAAAAATCTTCATCTAGATTAAACACATTATTTTCCTCTTTATTGTTCATCACACCAGATTTTTGGTATTCCGCAACACGTTTTTCGAAGAAATTAGTTTTACCTTGCAACGAAATCATTTCCATAAAATCAAAAGGATTTGATGCATTAAAGTATTTATCGCAGTCTAATGCTAATAATAATCTATCGGCGCAAAACTCAATATATTGGCACATTAAGTCAGAATTCATTCCAATTAAACGCACTGGAATAGCATCTGACACAAATTCTTTTTCAATCACTACTGCATCCGTAATAATTTTAGTGACTGTTTCTTTTGGTAATTTATTTTTTACGTGATCAGAATATAACATACATGCAAAATCACAGTGTAAACCTTCGTCACGAGAAATTAACTCGTTACTAAAACTTAAACCTGGCATCAAGCCACGTTTCTTTAACCAGAAAATAGAACAGAAAGAACCAGAGAAGAAAATCCCTTCAACTGCTGCAAAAGCAATTAAACGCTCCGCAAAACTTCCATTATTAATCCAAGTTAAAGCCCAATCTGCTTTTTTACCAACACATGGCACTGTTTCAACCGCGTGTAATAATTTATCCTTTTCAACTGGATCTTTAATATACGTATCAATTAATAAAGAGTAAGTTTCAGAGTGAATGTTTTCCATCATCACTTGGAAACCATAAAAGAAACGAGCCTCAGGATATTGTACTTCGTTTAAGAAGTTAATCGCTAAGTTTTCGTTTACAATTCCATCACTTGCAGCAAAAAACGCTAAAACATGTTTCACAAAATGACGTTCGTTATCATTTAACTTATTATTCCAATCACCAAGGTCATTAGATAAGTCAATTTCTTCGGCTGTCCAGAAACTTGCTTCTGATTTTTTATAATATTCCCAAATATCGTTGTGTTTGATTGGGAAAATAACAAAGCGATCTTTGTTTTCTGCTAGTATTGGTTCTGTCATAAATCGGTCTTTATATTATATCTTATCATTTAACAAATAACAAGCGTGTTAGTTTAAATCTTCGTTCTACAAATCTGATTAAAAATGATTGTATTTTGAGAAAATGAAATTAACATTCAGCCTGTTTTTTTAACATTGAGAAATTAACAGCCATAGCTGATAAGTGGTTAATTTCCTTATGTATCAAGCAATTAAAGAAATTATAAAAAAAAGTGAAAAAAAATTGTTCGTTGTATTTATTTTTTTGTTATAAGACGTAAGTTTTAGTTTAAAAACGCTTCAAAACAACTGATTTCATTGAGAAATTTACCTTTTTCACTAAATGGTATTAATGTTTAGGGATTTCTTATCCAAAATTTTATGGAATAAATTCAATTCGTCTATCTAAACAAAGTAGTATTAAAATTAAAAAATAAACAATATGCAAATTTTAAAGTCAATAATCATTGCAAGTTTAGTAAGCTGCTTTGTAGCGTGTAGTAACAAATCAGAAAACTTTAGTGCGAGAGATAAAGCCTCTGCTTTAAACGAAGGTGTTGGTGGCGGTGGAATGGAATTAGAGGCAACAACAGTTGAGTTAACAGCACCACCAGTCGAAAAATCAGTGGCAGAGGGGCCAAAAAATATCACCGAACGAAAACTCGTCAAAAACGGTGACATCAGTTTTGAAGTCAAAAACATCAGAGACACCAGAGCTTTTTTACAAAAGATAATATCAAAACACAAAGGTTATATCTCTAACGAAAAAATAGAAGATTACCGAATTAATCCCACAGAGATTTTAACGATAAGAATGCCTAATTCAAATTTCGATAATATCATCAATAACATAGGTTTACAAGTTGGAGAATTTGATTCGAAACGCATAGACATTGAAGATGTAACCGCAGATTTTGTAGATATTGATGCGCGCTTAAAAAACAAAAAACAATTAGAAGGAAAATATCAGGAATTGTTAGCCAAGGCAAATAACATGACTGATATTTTAAAAATTGAAAAAGAAATTTCTTTAATCAGAGAAGATATCGAATCTACCGAAGGACGTTTGCGTTATTTGAATAACCAAGTTGGTTATAGTACTTTAATCATTACCTATTATGAGAAAAGAGCAACAGCTGGTTTTCATTTTGGTGGTAAAATGGTGGACGCACTTTCAAACGGAGGCATGGGCTTTTTATGGTTTTTAATTGGGATGACGCAACTATGGCCAATGTGGCTATTAGGCGGTTTAATTTGGTATGTAATCTACAAAATCGTAAAACATCGAAAAAATCAGAAATTACAGCAAAAAAGTATTCAATAGACTATTTTTTTGTAGTGTAAATATTAAAAAAATGCTATTTTTGTTATCTAATTTTTTAAAACAGAACGATGATTGATTTAACAGGAATAATTTCCATAAGCGGACAACCAGGATTATATAAAGTAGTTGCACAATCTAAAAACGGAATTATAGTAGAAGGTTTAGCAGATAAAAAACGTACCTCTATTAGCTCTACAGCTAAAGTTAGCTCTTTAGAAGATATTAGTATGTTTACAACTGGCGAAGACAAACCAGTTTCTGAAATCATGAAATCAATTTTTGATAAAGAAAAAGGTGGTGCTTGTGTGGATGCAAAAGCTGATGATAAAGAAATTACAGCGTATTTTGAAGCAGTTTTACCTGAGTATGATAAAGAGCGTGTTTACACTAGTAATATGCGTAAATTATTTACTTGGTATAATGGTTTACAAACTACAGGTAACTTAAAAGTGAAAGAAGCAGAAACTACGGAAGACTCTGCAGAAAAGAAAATTGTAAAAGCAGCAACTGAGAAAAAAGCAGCAGCTAAAAAAACAGCTACTAAAGATACTACCAAAACAAAAACAAGTACAGGTGTTAAAAAAACAGCTGGTGTTAGAAAAACTGGTGTAGCTTAATCAGTTTACTGATATATATTGAAAGCCCTTTCGAAAGAGAGGGCTTTTTTAATTTAAGGTAATTGCCCATTAGTAAAATTTCCTCCTTTGAAGGAGGTGTCCGCAGGACGAAGGATGTTTTTATATTTCTAAAAAGCTTTATTTACTTTCTCTGCCTGCCATACAAAGATGATTAACTAACTTTTTGTCTTGACACAAAAAGTTACAAAAAAGTCAAGACTTATTAAAATTTAGCTAAAATCTGCGCAGTATCAAACTGATGATTTGAAGCGCTTCGCCAACAGCCCAAATCATCTTCGCACATACCCACGCATTTGATACCACTTGATTTTTGCGCTTAATTTTAATAGGCCGCTTTTCAATCAAAACTTTTAATAAAATCAAAAACTACTTCGTCTTTTTATGACATTAAAACTTTAATTTCAAACTATTATTAAAACACAACCAATGAACAGACATTATTTATCTGAAGATTTTAGAGTAAGCAACTGGGAAAGATTAGAACCTTTTTTTGAAGAATTAAAAAATAGAAAAATTAATTCGGTTGCCGAATTAAAACAATGGATGAAAGATCACAGTGAATTAGATGCTGTGTTAAACGAAGATGGTGCTTGGCGTTACATCAAAATGACTTGCAATACACAAAATGAAGAATTGCAAGAATCCTTTAATTATTTTGTGACGTCTATTGAACCATATATTTCTCCTTACAACAACGACTTAAATAAAAAACTAATCGACTGTCCTTTTATCGACGAGTTAGAAAAAGACACTTACTTCGTGTACGTTCGTGGCGTAAAAAAAAGCATTGAATTATACCGCGAAGAAAATATTGAATTGCAAACAGAATTACGGCAGAAAGAACAAGAGTATGGAAACATCTCTGCCGCGCAAACCATTACTTATAATAAAGAAGAAATTACCTTACAAAAAGCAGCTACTTATTTTAAAAGTAACGATAGAGCTTTACGTGAAAGCATCTACCATCAAATACAAGCACGTCGTGCAGAAGATGAAACTGAATTAAATAAATTGTATGATGAGTTAATTGCATTGCGTCATCAAGTTGCTTTAAATACAGGATTTAAAAATTACAGAGATTATAAACACGAAGAGTTAGGTCGTTTTGATTATAGCGTACAAGATTGCTATAACTTTCAAGATGCGATACAACAACATATTGTTCCTTTAGTGAAACAAAATGAGCAAGCTCGTAAAGATGCTTTAAAATTAGATACTTACAGACCTTGGGATAAAGAAGTAGATGCCGAAGGTAAAGAACCTTTTAAACCTTTTACAACTGGCGAAGATTTAGCTGCAAAGACTATTGAATGTTTTAATACCATCGATCCTTATTTTGGCGAGTGTATTACCATTATGCAAAACATCAAACGTTTAGATTTAGAATCGCGCATTGGTAAAGCGCCAGGTGGTTACAATTATCCTTTAATGGAAACCGACGTGCCATTTATTTTTATGAATGCCGTTGGTTTGCTCCGCGATATGGTAACGATGGTGCACGAAGGTGGACATGCAGTTCACGCATTTTTAGCGGCAGATTTAGAGTTAACTGAATTTAAAAGTACACCAAGCGAAGTTGCCGAACTAGCAAGTATGAGTATGGAGTTAATTAGCATGGAACATTGGGAACCATTCTTTCCAAACCCAGATGATTATAAACGTGCGAAGAAAGAACAATTAAATGATGTCCTAAAAGGATTGCCTTGGATTGCTTCTATTGATAAATTTCAACATTGGATTTATACCAATCCAAAACATACCTTAGAAGAACGTTATACGTATTGGATGCAAATAAGCAAAGACTTTGGAACGGGCGTGGTGGATTATAAAGGATTAGAATCAAATTTACAACGCTCATGGCAAGCACAATTGCATTTATACGAAGTACCATTTTATTATATTGAATATGGAATGGCACAATTAGGTGCGATTGCTATGTGGCGCAGCTACAAACAAAATCCAAAACAAGCTTTAGCAAATTATAAAAAAGCATTATCTCTTGGTTACATGAAAACTATTCCTCAATTATACGAAGCGGCAGGAATTAAATTTGATTTCTCTCCTGCTTATGTAAAAGAGTTAGCGGATTTTGTAAGGAGTGAGTATGAGAAATTATAATAATTTGTTTTGAGTTATTAGTGTTTAGTTTTTAATAGGACTTTATCCTATCTTTTATTAAACACTAATAACTCAACATTAAAATCTTATTTCCCTTCTCTTTCCTTATCTAAATAAGAATGCACCACTTCAATGGCATTATCAATCACGTCGCTTAATGCTACAATGAAAGAACCTGGTTTTGCAATACTAAAGGCATGATTCAAGGCTTCAATTTCTTTAGGCACATATTCGTATGAAGTCATTGGGTTTACTTGTTGAATTCCTTCGACTAATAATTTTACAATCTCTTCTGCTTGACGTCCACGTAAAAATTTATCTTGACGAATAATAATATGATCAAACATCTCTGCTGAGATGCGTCCCATATCTCTGATATCATCATCACGTCTGTCGCCAGTACCTGTAATGATACCTATTTTAGAAGTAGATTCAATAGTTGATAAAAATTCTTTAATGCCTCTAAAGCCATCTGCGTTATGCGCAAAGTCAATCATCACTTTGTATTCTTTGAAATCAAAAATATTCATACGACCAGGCGTTTGCGCTGCCGAAGGAATAAACGTTTCTAGACTAGTTGCAATATCTTCTGTTGCAAAACCATATACATATGTTGCTAAAGTGGCTGCCAATACATTTTGAATCATAAAAGAAACTCGTCCGCCAAAGGTTAAAGGCACACTTGTTACTTTTTGAACTCTGAATTTCCAATCTCCTTTTTTAATAGTAATAAAGCCGTTTTCGTAAATGGCAGCAATACCCCCTTTTTTGCAATGATCAATAATAACTTTATTATTTTCGTCCATACTAAAGTAAGCCACGTTACAACTCACTTCCTTTGAAATGCCAGCACAGTATTCATTATCGGCATTTAAAACCACATAACCATCACGTTTTACACTCTCAGCCACAACGCCTTTTACGCGTGCCATATCTTTTAGTGTATTAATATCAGAAAGTCCCATGTGATCTTCTTGAATGTTAGTCACAACAGCTACATCGCATCTGCTAAACCCTAAACCAGAACGTAAAATACCACCACGAGCAGTTTCTAAAATAGCAAACTCAACCGTAGGATCTTTTAAAATAAATTCAGCACTTACTGGTCCAGTAGTATCACCTTTGGTTAACATGGAGTTACCAACGTAAATACCATCACTAGTGGTGAATCCAACCTTGAATCCGTTATTTTTTACGATATGAGAAATTAAACGTGTAGTCGTTGTTTTACCGTTTGTTCCCGTAATAGCAATAATAGGAATACGACATGATTTACCTGTTGGGTATAACATATCAATAACTGGTGCTGCCACATTACGCGGCAAGCCTTTTGCTGGTGCTAGATGCATACGGAAGCCCGGAGCTGCATTTACTTCTAAAACAACACCTCCTGTTACTTCTAACGGCTCACTTAAATTAGAAGCCATGATATCAATTCCGCAAATATCTAAACCAATGACACGAGAAATACGTTCGCAAATAAAAATATTATGAGGATGGACAATATCTGTAATGTCTGTAGAAGTACCCCCAGTGCTTAAATTAGCAGTCCCTTTTAAATAACAATGTTCATCTTTATTTAAAACAGTTTCCAAATTATATTCTTTCTTCGCTAACTGTTCAAGCGTTTCTCTGTCAATAGAAATCTCCGTTAACACATTTTCATGTCCGTAACCACGACGAGGATCTAAATTTTCTTTATCAATTAATTGTTTTATCGTTGATTTTCCATCACCAATCACATGAGCAGGCTCACGCAAAGCTGCAGCAATGAAACGGTTATTGATTACTAAAACTCTAAAATCATAACCAGTAATAAATTTTTCAATAATAATTTTACGAGAATATTTTTTTGCATGAGCAAAAGCTTCTACTGCTTCCTCTAACGTTTTAACATTAATAGAAGCACCTTTACCATGATTACCGTCTAAAGGCTTAAACACTAATGGAAAACCAACACTTTTTACAGCATCTTCTAAATCATCTGGATTAGAAATACAAACACCTTTTGCTACTGGAATAGCCGCATCCTTTAACATACGTTTGGTTTCATCTTTGTTGCTTGCTAAATCAACGGCGATGGAACTTGTTCTATCTGTCATGGTTGCTCTAAAACGAACTTGATTTTTTCCATATCCTAATTGCACTAAGGATTCTGAATTAATACGAATAAAAGGAATATCTCTTGCAATCGCCTCATCTACAATAGAACCCGTACTTGGTCCGAAACGTACGCTTTCGCGTAATTCACGCATGTGACGAATTTCCGCATCTATATCATAAGCTTCTCCTTTAATTAAATTTTCCGCAATTTTAACAGCAGTTTTTGCAGCATACAAACCAACAGCCTCTTCCATATAATTAAATACCACATTATAAATTCCTTTGGTGCCTGTGCCTCGTGTTCTTCCGTAACCACATTCCATGCCTGCTAAGGTTTGTAATTCTAAAGCAATATGTTCAATGACGTGCCCCATCCAAGTACCTTCTTTAATACGAGAAAATAAGCCACCTTCTTTACCTTCTGAACAACGGTGTTGCATTAAACTTGGCATTAAGGCTTCAAGACGAGCGCCAAAGCCATCAATTTTATTTGTTGGAACTTCTTCTAACTCTTCCAAATCTAACTTCATCACAATTAATTTTTTTCTTTTAATTGACCAGTAGTTAGGCCCGCGCATGACTTTAGTTTCGATAATCTTCATATATAGTAAAATTAATTGTTAATGGTAATGTCTTTTGACTAATATAAGCCTTGTTTTTTATATAAACTATTTAATGTTCAAAATAATGGTATAAACAATCCAAAAAATAACATTATTGTCCATCTTTTACAATAATTTTACATGAAATACAGTTTATGAATCCAAAAGGGAAATTAGTCATCATTGGTGGCTCAGTAGATAGAGGTAGTTTTTCGGAAAGTGAAACCGACTTAAAGAGAAGTTTAAAATTTTTTGAAAAAGGCATTTTAAAACGTATCACTACAGAATCCGCTAAAAATAGCGAGTCGCGTATTGAAATTATCACTACCGCTTCTAGTATTCCTGAGGAGGTGGGCGAGGAATATGTAAAAGCATTTGCCCAATTACAAGTTTCAAATGTTGGTGTTTTAAATATTAAAACTCGTGAAGAAGCAAACTCTGAAGAATATTTAGAGCGACTACGAAACGCCAATGTGGTTATGTTTACTGGTGGCGACCAATTACGTTTAACCGCTATTTTTGGAGGTACTGCATTTCATCATTTATTGCTTGGCAAATACGAGAACGAAGATTTTTTAATTTCAGGGACTTCGGCCGGAGCTGCGGCTAGTTCAAATAATATGATTTACCAAGGTAGTAGTAGCGAAGCCTTACATAAAGGTGAAGTGAAAATTACGGGTGGTTTAGGATTCATCAATAACGTAATTATTGACACACACTTTGTGCAACGTGGACGTATTGGTCGTTTGTTATATGCTTGTGCGAGTAACCCCATAAATTTAGGAGTTGGTTTAGGAGAAGATGCAGGACTATTAATTACCAATGGGAATAATATGGAAGCAGTTGGTTCTGGATTAATTATGTTAGTTGACGCCACACACATGCGTCACACAAGTATGAGTGATGTGGAAATGGGAGCGCCTGTATCTATTGATAACTTAATAGTTCACGTCATGGCCTTAGGTGATCATTATGATTTGAAAAATAAAAAACTAACGATTCAAAAACCAACTGACTTTGCTATTTAGCTATTTCGTAGAAAACAAAAAATAATCCTATCAAACAAAAAAGCGACAATCAATTATGAGGTCGCTTTTTTAATGAAATATTGATTTATATTTTACTAATAATTATTTATAAATCCCAATAAAAATATCTTCGTTTTGTTTTTTACTTGCGCGATACATTCCCTCCGAATTGAATGGTAGAACAATGTTTCCTTTGGCATCTAATGCAATTAAACCGCCTTCGCCACCAATTTTTACGAGCTTATCCATCACTACAATATCACAAGCTTCTTTCAATGACAAATTTTTGTATTCCATCAAACAAGAGATATCATAAGCTACAACCGAACGGATAAATAATTCGCCATGACCTGTACAAGAAATAGCACAGGTATTATTGTTAGCATAAGTTCCAGCGCCAATAATGGAGCTATCACCTACTCTACCAAATTTTTTGTTGGTCATGCCGCCTGTTGATGTGCCGGCAGCAAGATTACCATTTAAATCTAATGCCACACATCCAACCGTTCCAAACTTTTTTTCACCATGTTCTATTTTATCTTCTGTATGATCTAAAATCATACTGTTAGATTGTTTGGCTTGTTGTAATTGATCATAACGCAATTGTACAAAAAAATAATCTTCATTCTCAAATTGAGCATTCACTTTTTTTGCAAATTCCATGGCACCATTTCCCGTTAACAAAACATGTTCAGATTGCTCCATAACCGCTCTTGCTAAAGCAATAGGATTTTTAACACCTTGCACGCCTGCAATCGCTCCCGCCATTAAATCTTTTCCATTCATAATAGAAGCATCCATTTCATGTGTGCCATTATTAGTAAACACTGCTCCCTTGCCTGCATTGAAAAGAGGATTGTTCTCCAATTTAATAATTGCAGTCTCAACAGCATCAAATGCAGAGCCTCCACTTTTTAAAATACTTTCGCCTGCCTCAATAGCATCTTGTAGTCCGTTTTTATAAGCTAATTCTTTTTCGGGAGACATAGTACTTTTTAATATAGTACCTGCTCCTCCATGTATTGCTAGTGCGTAATTTTGCATGTGTTGTCGTTTTGGTAATTAAATGTAGTAAAAAAATGGAATAATTAGATAATTATTTATGGAGAGAAACTTAAATATGAGATTGCATCTCACGCTAAGACGCGGTCGCAATGACTCAGTGCTAAAAATCATCTTCGTCTTCTTCTTTCTTTTTAGGTTGAAGAGGTTTGTTGGTTTTAGGCTTTTCTTCGCCAACTTGTATTTGGAAATTTTGGCTGGCTTTTTGCGTTTCTTTTACTTTGATGCTATCTTTTTTAAAGAAACCAAATTCTTCTTTTAGAAGTTGTTTTAAATTTTGCTTTTCTTGTTTAATATCTTGCTTGATTTTTTCTTTTGCACCCTTTCTATCATACTTAATGATAGGATTATCAATTGGGCCTGTCATAACAATAAATACCGATCGTCTGTTTTCAGGATCGTTTTCAACTAAGGATAATTCTTCATCAAAATCTTTGTTAGCTCTTGGTTTTTTTGCCAAAATTTCACTCAATAATAATTGAATGTGATAATCAATGATATTATCAAAACCATGTTTACCCCAAAGCTCTAAATTAATCGCATTTGATTTAATAGAAGTTTTCGGAATCGTAATGACTTTATTTCTAATCTCTACAGCACTTTGCATAGTAGAAAATTTGATATGTTTCAATTCATTCACATCAATATACTTTGCTAAACTCTCTAAGGGTTTAAAGCCTATTAATTCTCCACGTTCTATTAAAATACTGCTAGTAACATTAATGCTTCCTAAATCCACATTCAACTTCTTATCCCAGGAGCCTATAAAATCAATACGCGTAGTTACATAGCCTTTTAGATTTGCATCTTGAATGGTGGTTTGTCCGAAATTATTTAATTGTGTAAATAATTTTTGAACGTTGAGTTTATTCAATTCACAATCTCCAGATACTTTAATGTTTTCTTCACTTGCATCAGCAAAGGCATTCAATTTTACTTCTCCATCTGTTACATTTAAACTCAAATCTTTCAAGGCAACTTTTTGATTCCTCAATAACATGATACCTTTGATGTTATCCGCTACAAATTTTGAAAAAGTCAAATGTTGAACATTAACAGAAACATTAATATCCAAATTAGCAGGAATATTAATGGAAGATGTTTCGCTCGATTTTCCTGCGCCAAATAAAAAATCTTCTAATTCTATTTTATCACTGGTTACCTGAGCTACAATTGTTAATGGCTCTTTAGAGTCAAAAAGGTAGCTTAAAAAATTAGGTAATTCTCCCACTAGCATCACATCAGAGTTACCTTTAATTAATTTTAAATTGTAAACATTTAAATGCCTGTTATTTAATTCCAATTTACCTTCAGGAATATTAATTACTTTATCTGTTTGTTTAAACGTTGCTTTTAAATCAGTAATTACTGCATTACCATTAGCTTTAATACTTGGACTATATGCATTTGATTTCATTTCGCTAATCAATCCTTCAATTTCTGCATTTACATTAACCGCTCCGCTCAAATTTTCCAAAGTATCAATCGGATAAAACGCAATCAACTCTTCAAGTTTAGTATTTGCAGCTAACTTTAATTTCAAATATGGATCTTTAAAGTTGGTTAACTCCATATCTCCTGTAAAAGTGTTATTATTTAAATTCGCTGAAATATTTTTAAGAGTTAACGTACTTCTATTTTCATTCAAAATAATGTTACCAATTAAGTTTACATTATTTAAAGTGGTATTTTTTTCTTTATAAGTGATGGTTGCTTTTTTAATTCCAAAATCTGATTTAATAATAATCGGAGTTCCGCTTTTGTAATGACATTCGCCCGACGCGTAGAACTCACCATCACTTTCATAATCGTGAATTTGATTCTGAAACTTTTCTGGTAGCAAAGACAAGGTTGTTGAAATATCTAAGTTCTTTCCATTAAAATTAATATCTAACGATTGTAAGCTATCTTTAATAACAAAGGCGCCATTACTTACAATTTGCGTTTCATTAATAGAGGTTTCCGATTTTTGAATGGCATAGTTTGAGCCATTGACGTCAAACACGATATCAAATTTTAACTTTTTATTATTTAAATACTTCACATTCTCAACCTGAAACAAATCAACATATGCATTTCCATCAGATATGAGCGTATATTGATCATCATTGAATTTTCCTTTAAAATGAAGTTCTTTGATGGAAGTGTTTAATTTGATTTTGTGTTTATTATTCTTGTAAGTTAGTTCAACATTTGATAAACTGATGTTTTCTAAAGCAAATTTTAAACTTGTACTTTCAGTACTTGTAGTATCTGATTTCCAAACCAAATAATTGGCATTACCTTTTTTATCAACCTTTAAATGACAATTTGCATCCTTTAAGGAGATTTTCTTAATGGTATAATTCTTATTAAATATGTCTTTGATGTTAAACGCCAGAGATAAACTTTTAGCTTGCAATAAGGTATCGCTAGTTTTAAAGCCTTCGGCATCCATAGCTGTCAACTCTTTAAATTCAATAGCACAATTAGGAAAGGATTGAATAATGGTTAAATCAATGTTTTTTGGATCAATTCGAATTTCTGTTTTTAAATGCTTGTTAAGTTCTTTAATAATTAAGCTAACCACTTCCTCCTCATAAATAAATACTAACGACACACTAATCCCAACAATTGAAACAACGGAAATTACCAACGTTAAAATCAAACGTTTTAAAAATCTCCAAATACTTTTCTTCTTTTTGAGAGCTTCTTGTACAGTATGTTCTTGCAAATTTTCGATACTCTAAATTTCCGCTTTATTGCTTGTTAATTTTAGCCAAATAATGCTATTGTTTAAACAACAGATTATTAATAATTAAACGCATAACGTATTTTACATCAATAAAGTACAAGTACTTTTATTGGAAATTAAACACACATCGTGGAATTCGATTATTTCAGCTGGATTATACTACCAATTCTTATTTTCATATCGCGTTTAGGTGATGTGACCATGGCAACGCTGCGTCACATTTTCATATCGAAAGGATTTAAAAAAATAGTACCTATTCTAGGCTTTTTTGAAGTCTTAATTTGGTTAGTGGCCATGAGGCAAGTATTTAGTCATTTAGATAATGTAGCTTGTTTTATAGCTTGGGCAGCTGGATTTAGTGCAGGTACTTATTTAGGAATGTATATTGAAGAGCGTTTAGCAATGGGCGCTCAAATTATTCGCATTATTAGTAATGAAGATATTACTACGTTAACAGAAGCATTAAAAGTTAGGCATCAAGGAATTACTATAGTAGATGGTCAAGGAGCCATGGGGCCAGTAAAACTAATTTTTACAATTGTGAAGCGAACCGATAAAGCAGAAGTTATTAATTTGATTAATACACTTACACCTAATGCTTTTTATTCGATTGAAGATGTAAAAGGCTCTGAGCATGGTGTTTTTACAGATGATGGAAAGACCTCTGCAGTGGGTAGGTTGTTTTCGATTAGAAAAGGGAAGTAGACTATTTCCAAAACAACATTTTAGCGCCTAACAAAATAATGATGGCACCAAAAATTTGTTTCACTGTTTTTTGGTCTAAAGAAATAGATAATTTACTACCAAAGTAGCTTCCAAAAATAAAAGTAGTACAGATAATCAATCCTGTTTTATAATCTACATAGCCTTGTTTATGATAATTCATTACTCCTAAAATTCCTATTGGCAACAAAAACATAAATAAGGTGGTGCCTTGTGCTTGATGCTGGGTAAACCCAAGAAAATAAACTAATACTGGCACAATGATGATGCCCCCGCCGATGCCAACCATGCCGCTTAAAAATCCAGCTGCTAATCCTACAGCTAATAAAATTAATAGAATTTGTATAGTCATTGGCTTTTTGTTTTGCATGATTACTAAAAATCAGTAGTTAAAGATAAATAGGTCATTCCTTTTTGCACTTTTTTATCATCTACCCCCCAAGCAAAATCAACACGAATAAAATAACCTAATAAACGCGAACGTAATCCGAAACCATAACCTCCAACAATTGGCTCTTTTTGATTAAAAATAGTTAGAGTGACAGGATTACCAACATACACATTTTTGTTTAATACATTTTCATCACTATAAGGATTTAAATCATACCAAGCCATTCCTAAATCTCCGAAGCCAATAATTTGGAAATTTTGAACAAAGTCTGAACGAATTGGTCGGTTCAATAAATATTTAAATATTGGCCAACGTACTTCACTATTCCATACTACAAAATTATTTCCATTACGAATATTTTGTTTAAAGCCTCTCAAGTTAGTAGCTAAAGTTTGAAACTGATATTGTTCTGGTTTTACAATATTAATGCTATTATCAAACTGAGGGTTTAACCAGTTATCTACACCCCCTAAATAATACACTAATCTGTCTTTACCAAAAGAAGTAGCGCCAGCAACACGATTAGCCCAAATTAAATCTCTGTGAATTTTTTTATAATTACGGAAATCAAAGCCCATGGTTAATAAATCATGCTGTTCTTCTTTTACTAGTCTCCAATACTCTGCCCACATTTTAAAACGAGTACCGTTATATAAATTCAATCCTCTTTTTCTGGTATTGTCAAAAATATATTCCACTTTGGCTCCACCATAATTATCATAAGCATTTGGTGTGGGTAAACTCTCATCGCTAACGGACGCAAAGACAGTTCTATCATTACGATACATAATAGACAATTTAGTGGCAGACACTTCGCTAAATGGAATTTTCCAAGTATAACGAGCATCATGCGTTAATATTTTGGCAATACCAGCGTAACCATTAACTTTTAAAAATGACTGTCGGTGTAAGACTAATTGCCTATCTACATTTTTAATTCTATTTTCCCAGCTTAATAAATATTCATTGTCTAAAGAACCAGCAATACGAAATCCAGCAACTATATGTTTATCTTCAAATAAATCGCTTAGTCCAATTTTAAATAATGCATTTAATCCAGGATTCAGATATACTGGACTTCCACCACCAGTAAAACGCTGGTAATTGGTTCCTAAAAACGAATTATCTAATTGCGTAACAACTTGATCAGTTTTAAAACTAGTATAGTAATTTTGCTGTATAGGGAATCGCAATTCGTTAGAAGAATTACCTCCTGCTTCTTGAGGATTTTTAACCCCAAGTCCAGGAGAGTCTTTGTCAATAGGTTTCGTATTTACAACAAAAGGATCTTTTTTCTTTTCTCCCTTAATATCATAATTTTCAAAATCAATACCTTCTGATTTTTTTGCTGTTGTATCAGCCACTTTTTGACCTAAATTCTCATCACGTCGAACAGGGTTTGTAATAATTATTTTATCTGGGTCAGCCAAATTTGTTCGAGGAACAGCTTTAAACCAAGTGCTATTAAGCTTTATAGGCTTAATATCATTTGGAGGAGTTAATGGAGACACCATTAATCTTTCTTTAAAATTATCGATAATAATTTCGGCGTATCTATTATAACGCGCATTGATATGATATTCTTGAATATTTTTTTGGTAATTAGTAATGGCTTTTGAATTATAAAAATAACGGTAATGCTCCGTTGTATCTACAAAAGCAATGGAACTATCTAACTCACCAACGTATCTATTATAAACGCCATTAGCTTCTCCTAAATAAGCAATAACTCCCTTGCTATATTCTTGCGGACTAGTTTCATTTACATCAGGTGTGTTAGTTACTCTATATAATAAATTAGATTTAGTAGCTGCATTATAATAAAATATATCGCTGTTTTTAGAAAACTTTAAGTACAATTTTGCATCTTCATTTCCTTTGATAGAATCATGTGCTCTGTTGGATTGAAATAAAATACCTTTTGAGTTATCTACAAACACAGGATTGTTATCGTCCCATGCATCATTGGTAATTTGCTCTACTCCGCCAGAATTTAAGGTGAAGATAAAAATATCAGATTGACCTTTACCTTTTTTAACGGCACTCATTACAATACGTTTGCCATCATGTGAAAACGCATAACTGTTTACTTTTTCAAAGCCAGTAACATTTCTCTTATTTGTTTCTTTACTTTCTGCATCGTAAGTATGAAGTTTCAAAACATTTTTACGTTCGTATATCATCGACACCACTGTGTTATTTGGGTGCCAGGCAATTAAAGGATAGGTATTATCTTCTAAACGCTCTAATTTTGGATTTAATTTAATTAAACGTTTAACTTTTTTCTCGCCAATCGTATTGATGAAAACTTTATACTGTCCTAATTCATTAGTTGCATAACTTATTTTTTGTCCATCAGGACTCACCTTTAATTGATAATAGTGACGTGATTTTTTTTGTTTTTTAAGAACAGATTCAGTGACAGGATTTTTGCGGGTACTATCTTTATAATCAAAATAACGTTTCGCCATTTTATTAGTGAACTCACTAGTCATATATTGAACGGATGTTCCTAGCACATATAAAAAAGCGTTATTAGGATTACGACTCACTTTAGTCATATATAACAAATTAGGAATCACAGCTTCACCATATTCCTCAGCAACATAATACCACATAGCGTGACCAGCCATGATTGCTTCTTTACCAGTTAATTGATTAAACTTCAAAAATTTATCATTCTGTATGGCATCCATTACTCGATTATCAATGGAGGAGTTCCAACCTTCTGATAAATAGGCAATCAATCCGTTTTTAAACCAATCAGGCAAGGCCAATAATGTTGAGTTTCTAACAATGTCTCTCGCTCTGCCACCATACATCATTTGATCAACCATCAACTCAGCTAAAGCTGCGCGAATTTGTTTATCCAAATCGGCATGAGAACCCGTAAAATAAATGAAAATTTTATCTCCAATAATTCGAGTAACACCTCCAATGTTTCCATTTTCTTCAGATGCTAAGCCAATGTTACTTTGTTTAAAATCGTTTTGGTTATTGTAAACAATGATGTCAATTTTATCATCCAATTGAAAATCCAAACGCTTTTCCATAATAGGCAATTGTCTATCTACTGAAGTTGCTGCGTATCTCGCAATTTCTTGGCCTCCTTCATATAAATACACTCTAAAACGTTCAAAGTCAAAATAGGTCCAATTAAATGACTGATATTGCAGACGGTTTTTTCCAAATTCTAATTGAGAACCATAATAGAATTGTGAATACGTAGTTTTAATACATACCACTAGAAAAAATAAAGAAAGTAACCGCTTCATTAAATTGAATAATAAGCCCTAAATTTAGCGAATAATTCTTTAAAATACTATGATAAACGTACACTATTTCGCCTTCGGTCCTTTTCAGGAAAACACCTATGTTTTATGGGATGAAACCAATGAATGTATCATATTAGACCCAGGAAATAGCACTGCTAGCGAAAACAAAAAACTAAACGATTTTATATCACAAAATAACTTAAATGTGAAACGTTTAATCTTAACGCACTCTCATATCGACCATATTAATGGTAACAAATATGTATTTGATACTTTTGGCTTACTACCAGAAGTGCATAAAGATGATGTTTATTTTATTGAAAAGCAGGTTGCAACAGCAAATATGTATGGTATACCAACTATTCAAAGTCCGATGCCCAAAGAATTTATCAAAGAAGGTGACTTGATTAGTTTTGGCAATTCGTCTTTACAAACATTGCATACACCAGGGCATTCACCAGGAAGCATATCTTATTATAATTTAGAGGATAAATTCATAATTGGTGGAGACGTGTTGTTTTATGGAAGTATTGGCCGTTCTGATTTACCGATGGGAGATCACGACACTTTGATAAAATCTATCAAAGAAAAATTAATACCATTAGGTGATGACATGAAAGTATATAGCGGACATGGAATGCCTACCACTATTGGTTTTGAGAGAATGAATAATCCTTTTCTGGTATAAGTTTTAAAATAATAATTACGAATTTTTACGAATATACGAATCTGGGTATGCAAAGCCTAACCAGCTTTGATTCGTATATTCGTATGTAATTCGTATTTAATTCGTAATCAAAAATAAATAAACACAAACCAATGCCAAACAGTCTAATAAAAGAAAGCAGTCCTTACCTACTCCAACATGCCAACAACCCTGTGAATTGGTATGCCTGGAATGATGAAACTTTAGCGTTGGCTAAAAAGGAAAACAAACTCATTTTAGTAAGTATTGGTTACAGCGCTTGCCATTGGTGCCATGTGATGGAACATGAAAGCTTTGAAGATGAACAAGTAGCAACGATTATGAACGAAAACTTTATCAATATAAAAGTTGATAGAGAGGAACGTCCCGATATTGACATGGTGTATATGGGAGCAGTGCAATTAATGACAGGACAAGGAGGTTGGCCTTTGAATTGTTTTGCTTTACCAGATGGAAGACCTATTTATGGAGGAACCTATTTTCCTAAAAAACAATGGATAAATGTGTTGGGCAATTTAGCAGATTTATTTGCTACTAACCCTGATAAAGCATACGAATATGCGGCACATTTAACAGATGGATTGGAGCAATTAGAAATTCCAAAAGTATATGATGGAACTAGTTTTGACCTGTTAACGCTTACCAATTCAGTTTATAAATGGAAACAATCATTTGACACAGAGCATGGCGGACCAAACCGTGCGCCAAAATTTCCTTTACCAAATAATTATCAGTTTTTATTGAACTATCATTTTTATGAAAATGATTTGAATGTCAAAAAACATTTGGATGTAACCTTAACTAAAATGGCTTTGGGAGGGATTTACGACCAATTAGGTGGCGGTTTTGCGAGATATAGCACCGATGTATTATGGAAAGTGCCACACTTCGAGAAAATGTTGTACGACAATGCGCAATTGGTTAGTTTATACAGTGAAGCCTACAAACAAACTAAAAATGAATTGTACAAAAAAATAGTTTACGAAACCATAGACTTCGTAAAACGTGAATTAACTAATCCTGATTTTGGTTTTTACTCAGCTTTAGATGCCGATAGCGAAGGTATAGAAGGAAAATACTATGTGTGGCAAAAAGAAGAATTACATAGATTACTAAAAAATGATTTTGAATTATTTGCAGACTACTACTGTGTGAATGACGTCGGCTATTGGGAAGATGAAAACTATGTATTGATGCGTGACACAGAAGAATCAATCATTGCATTAAAACACAATGTATCTATTTCTGAACTTCAACAAAAAATCAAAGCTTGTAACGCCATTTTATTGGATGTTAGAGAAAAAAGAGTAAAACCAGGATTAGATAATAAAGTATTAGCCTCTTGGAATGGCTTAATGTGTAAGGCACTAGCAGATGCTTATTTAGTTTTTAAAGAAGAAGATTTTAAAACACTCGCACTAGCCAATGCTAATTATTTAGTCAAAAATTATTGTAAAGAAAATGGGCAATTACTTCGCGTCATTAATAATAACACTTCTATTTCTGGCTTTTTAGAAGATTATGCCTTTGTAATTGATGCCTTTTTATCAGTGTATTTAATTACTGCAAATGAAAACTGGTTATTGAAAGCTAAAGTATTGTCGGATTACACTTTAAAACATTTTTACGACGATAAACAAAATACGTATTACTTTACTGATTCAAGTCAGGAAAAATTAGTGGTTCGAAAAGCCGAATGGAGCGACAACGTAATTCCTGCTTCCAGCTCACAAATGGCGATTAATTTATATAAATTATCTATTTATTTTGATAACACTAACTATCGTCAGATCTCTGAAAAGCTTTTAAAATCAGTAATAAAAGAGATTGAAAGTTATGGGCCAGGATATAGTAATTGGGCGTGCCTATTACTCCAATATTTGAAACCTCAAATCGAAGTGGTAATTGTTGGTAAAAGTGTTAATGAAAATTTAGTAGCACTCTATAAACAAAGCCCTCCAAATGTGATATTTGCTTTAAGCGATAAAACATCAGATTTACCATTGCTAAAAAACAGATATGTTGAAGGACAAACATTGATTTATGTTTGTAAAAACAACAGCTGCTTATTACCAACCGAAACTGTTGCTGAAGCTCTAAAGCAAATTGAAGAAGGAACTACATAATAAATGGAATGTAAAGTGTAAAATACTAATCGTGTTTTACATCTTATCACTTGTCACTTATCACTCGTCGCTTATAGCTCAGACATTGATTCCAACTGCTGAAACAGCCTTTGAAAATCAATTGCCATTTAATACGGAGTATATCAAATCTCAAAAAATAAAATCTATCACTTTTGATATTATTGATAAAAAAGATTTACAAGTAGCTGAAGATAAAGGATTATTAACTTATTACGAATTTAACACCAATGGTTTTTTAACTCGCTTTTATAATACCTCTATCATTAAAGTGATTCAAAAAGAATATCATTCAGAACCTGTTTATCGCAGAGGTAGAAAAATAAGTAACGGGCACTCTTATACCAAAAATGAATATGTTTATGATACGGTTTCTACCAACTACTTTTATACCGGCAATAATTTATTGAAGTTGAAACGCTATAATGATGGCACTTATTATGAAAGTAACTATTATGATTATTCTTCGGGAGGGAAAGTAGAAAAAGAAAAACGTTGTAAAGAAACCAATGTATCAGAAAATAAAACAGAGTTTAAATTAGGTGGGCAGTTCATTATTAGCGAAGAAACATTCAACTATTTATCTACTGGAAAAAATCAATACAAAAAAATCTGCATGAACGATGAAGGCAGACCTTACAAAGAAATTATTTATACGCTGAATGATGCTAATAAACCAGTATCTATTAACGAACAATACACCGTTGCTTGGATTACACAAAACAGTAATTTTGAATATAATGCCAAAGGACAATTAACTAAGGCTTCTTATAAAAGCAATAGTAATGGCAATATGGAGCAGATTCGTACTTATGAATATGACGCTAATGACTGCTTACTGACTGAGAAACAATTTAAAAACGGGCAACTGCTCAAGGAAATAAGCTACGTAACTGATGCAGCAAAAAAAGTAAACTCATACATTATCAGAGATCCCAATAACAAGAGTTTACGAATTGTAAAGTTAATGTATCAGTATTGATTACTTATCCTTATAAATAACCAAATTAATAATACCCATGTTTGGCGAACTATTATCCGTTAAAGACACTACAAAAGGCTTACGTTGACCTTCAAAACAATTGTAAACTACAAAACCTTTATCTTCTGTTGGGTTAGGCAATTTTTTTTCGTAGTAGGTTTTTAAGTCGTTAAATAAATGAGAACTTAAATCTAAGTCGCTACAATTGATTTGCACTTCTACTTCATCCAAACTATCTTTTTGCAAATTGTAAGCTACGGAATAATTTGTTATGCTATCAATGGTATATTCAAAATATAAATAATCGTGGGCTACTTCAGAAGGCTCTTTCGTTTCTGTTTTAGTAATAACATCAGCCTTACTATTTAAATCAACGCCTCTTATAACGCCATCTTTACTACGAATAATCTCATCCAACGCTTCACTGTATTCAGGGAAGATACGAGGCTTTTTTTGCTCAACCACTTTAGGATGTTCTTCGCATGAAAAAAATCCTAAAGCAATTACTAGCAAACTATAATAAAGTATTTTACGCATAAATTTATTTTTATATTTCTTCTGTCGTTACATGTTGTACTTCTGGTCTCATTTGCGGAAACAATAATACATCTTGTATAGATGGTTGATTGGTTAACAACATACACAAACGATCAATTCCAAAACCAATACCTGCTGTTGGTGGCATACCATATTCTAAAGCACGTAAAAAATCGTAATCAATAAACATCGCTTCATCGTCGCCACGCTCCATTAATTTAACTTGATCTTCAAAACGTTCGCGCTGATCGATAGGGTCGTTTAATTCGGAATACGCATTGGCAATTTCTTTACCATTAATCATTAACTCAAAACGCTCTACTAATCCAGCTTCTGTTCTGTGCTTTTTAGTCAACGGACTCATCTCAACTGGATAATCAGTAATAAACGTTGGTTGAATGTAATTGCTTTCACATTTTTCTCCAAACAAAGTATCAATTAATTTTGCTTTACCCATCGTTTCATCTATTTCTAAATGTAACGTTTTGCATACTGCTCTTAATTCGGATTCGTCCATTTTACTAACATCGTGCCCTGTATGTTCTTTAATAGCATCATAAATGGTAACGCGTTTAAATGGTGGGGCAAAATTAATAGTTTTGTCGCCTACTGTTAATTCAGTTGTACCATGTAAATCCATGGCAATTTTTTCTAATAATTTTTCGGTGGTATTCATCATCCAAAAATAATCACGGTACGCAGCGTAAAATTCTAATACCGTAAATTCTGGATTGTGTGTTCTGTCCATTCCTTCATTACGGAAGTTACGACTGAATTCATATACCCAATCAAAACCACCAACGATTAAACGTTTTAAATATAATTCGTTAGCAATACGCAGATACAAAGGCATATCCAATGCATTGTGATGCGTTAAAAACGGACGAGCCGCTGCACCACCAGGTATAGATTGCAATACAGGAGTATCAACTTCTAAAGCACCATGATCATTTAAGAAATTACGGATAGAAGAAATAATTTTTGTACGTTGCTCAAATGTTTTTTTAACTTTTGGATTAATAATTAAATCAACATAACGTTGGCGGTAACGAAATTCGGGATCTGAAACTTCATCAAACGCATTTCCATCCGCATCTGTTTTTACAACAGGTAACGGTTTTAAAGATTTACTTAATAATTTAAAGGAAGTGACATGAATTGATGTTTCACCAGTTTTAGTAGTAAACACGTAACCTTGAATTCCAATAATGTCACCTAAGTCAATTAATTTTTTCCAAACAATATCGTATAATACTTTATCATCTTCATTAGGACAAATATCATCTCTACGAACATAAATTTGTATCCGATCTGTACTATCTTGTATAACCGCAAACGCTGCTTTACCCATATCACGCAAACTCATGATACGACCAGCAATGCTAATGTCTTTGTAATTTAATTTATCACGCTCATAGTTTTCCTTGATATCATGAGCGGTTACATTTATTTTAAATTCCTCTGCAGGATATGGATCGATGCCTAATTTTTTTAGTTCGGCTAATTTCTCTCTTCTTAACCCTTCTTGTTCACTTAGTTCTTGCAACATGGTTCTATAATTTTTCTCGAAGTTAACTAAATACTGTGCTTCAGCATTACAGCTTGAATTCTATCTATTCACAATTTATTAATACTTACGACTTTGTTTGTAAAACGACATTTTGGGAATAATATTTCGAAATTTTCTAAAAATATATCGAAAGAATCATTCAAATTTTTTAAAAATGATGCGATTAACGGAGAAAAGATAAAAAATTAATACATTGATTATCAGCAATTTAAATAATTTTACAATTATTTTGTTTAACCATATGAAGATATAATTAAACATTTAATACATTTGTTTAACAATTTAAAATAATAGTTAAACAATATTAATATATAAGCCATGACAGCAATTGAATTTAATACCCGCATTTTAAACGAAAAGCAATCTTTAAAAAACTTTGCATTAAGTTTAACCCGTAACAATGATGATGCCTTAGACTTAGTTCAAGATACTTATGTAAAAGCAATCACTTATCGCGAAAAATTTGAAGACAGCACAAATTTAAAAGCTTGGTTATTTACCATTATGAAAAACACCTTTATCAACTCATATAGACGTGCTGTGAAAACGAGAGATATTATTCAAACTAATGCAGATTTGGCGATGAACCGTGCATTCAAAAACAATCATCAAGATGTTACTGAATCGAGATTAGCCACAAAAGATATTTTAAATAAAATTGAAAATTTAGAAGATCAATACAAAATACCTTTTACAAGATATTACAGCGGATTTAAATACGAAGAGATTGCTCAAGAAATGCAATTACCGCTTGGAACCATTAAGAGCAGAATATTTCTAGCTCGTAAGCAATTAATGGTATCCATTGAGAAATCAATGAACTAATTAAATTTAATTTTACAAAAGGATTCATATTTAATATGAATCCTTTTTTTATGAATCCAATTATTGTATTTTTGAATAATGAATTTCAAATTAAATGTATCATATTCTATTCTATTAGTGATTTTATTTCTAAAATCGAATATGATAAATGCTCAGGAATATGAACCAAACGTTCAAGACACAGCTAATCAGTCATCTAATTATGTTGTTGGCAAAGGATTTCACTTGGGTTTGTATGTAGGAGCCTATTGGGCAAACAGAAGCACGGCATATATATATGATGGTTATGGTTTTGATCAAAACGGGCAGCGCAATACCTTTGCCAATAGTATTTTAAGAGAGCAACTGGTAAATGTTTATGGTGGTGGTAATGGAGGAACCGATTTAATTGCTCAATTACTAAATGTTGCCTCTACCGATTGGTATTTTAGAGAAACAGATATGCCATTTAATTTAAGGTATACTACTACCTATTTACTGGGCCTGAATATGCGCTACCAAATTAACAAAAAAGCTGGCATCACATTAAATATAAACGCTAGTAAATTAATTGTAAATGGCAAGTTTACGATTGGAACTACTGGCAATAGTTTAGGAAGTGGGAGTGGAACTGGATTAGTAAATCAAGCTAAAATTTATCAGTTTACTATTACAGGAGCTGAACAACGTTTAATGTTTCAATTGGGTTATCAACGGATTATTGGTAAACATGAAAAATTGAATTTAATGGTTGAAGGTGGGTTAAATGTGACTTTATCTAAAGCACAAAAAAATCAAGCTTTTTTAAATAGTGATTTAAATGGAGGTGCTAATAATTTTACTATCGATTTAATGTCGGCATACAATCAACCGCCGTATAACTTTTACAGCGCTAAATATTTAATTGGAGCTGGCGTTGGCGCTTTTGGTGGAATTGGATTACATTTAACTATAAATCCAAGATACACCATACAACTATTATACACGCCATCATATGATCGGATTAATTTAGGTTATACACCAAATTTTAAATTACAACATGGCGTTGGGTTAAGAGTTTATTATAACGTGAGTTAAATAAAAAAATCTGCAAAAAACTAGCGTAACTTGCCGAACAATCTTACATCCACTTCTTACGTTTAAAATAAATCAACAAACCTATTATTAAACTAAGCATTACTCCCCAGGTTACAAAGTAACCACTACGCGAATGTAATTCGGGCATATTATCGAAATTCATACCGTAAACACCAGCAATAAAAGTTACCGGAATAAATATAGACGACATAATCGTTAATACTTTCATCACCTCATTCATTCTGTTTGCATTTGAACTTAAATAAATATCCATGATGCCTGAAAGCAAATCGCGATAGGTTTCAACAGTATCTATAATACGAGTAACATGATCGCTTAAATCGCGCAAATACATATCGCTAGACGCATTTATTAAGGTCGTTTCTGAACGAATCATATTATTAATCAAATCGCGCATTGGCCAAACTTGTTTGCGCAAATAAATCATCTCGCGTTTTAAATGATATAACTGCAACAAAGATTTTTTATTTGAATTACTAATAATATCTTCTTCAATTTCTTCAATTTTATCACCTATTTTTTCAATGGCTGTAAAATAACAATCTACTACCGCATCCATTAAAGCATAGGCTAAATAATCTGCGCCCAATTTTCTTACTCTTCCTTTTCCTTGACGCAACCTAGTTCGTATAATATCAAAAGCATCGCCAAGATGCGGTTCCTGAAAAGAGATAACGGTGTTTTCACATAAAATAATAGCTAGCTGCTCCGATTCCACTTCTTTATTATAAGTAATCATTTTCATGATAGCCACTACATAATGTTCAAAATCTTCAAATTTTGGTCGTTGATCAACATGAACTACATCTTCTAAAGTTAATGGATGTATGTTGTATAGTTTTCCAATGGCCTCTACTAATGAGGTTTCATGAACACCCTCCACATTAATCCATTTTACCATGTTGGGTTTTACATGCGATAAGCAATCGTCAAGGTCATAATACACGTCCTCAAAAAACTCAGCCTCATTGTACTCAATTAATGTAATTTTAATCCTATCCGTTCTGGCCTCACCAGTATAAATTAATGTACCTGGAGGAGCGCCTATGTTTTCTGTTGTTGCCATATTAAAGAATTAAGATTAAATAAATATAAATAATTTATTCGGCAATTTCGTTTTTCATCACCATTTGAACTGTATAACGGCTGCGTTGTTCTAATAAAATAACTTTATTAAGCGTTAAGGTATCAATGGTTTCTTGAGTGTAATAACGAACTGTCATCAACTCCAATCCTGAATTATACAATACTTTAAACTGCGTTTGTAAGTCATTAACTAATGCTTCAATCTTAATAATATCATGATCGCAACACACCGAAAAACTAATAGCTGACAGTTGCATTAAGTTAATTTTAACTCCATGTTTCGAAAACAGGTCGAAAATATCACTTAAATTGTCTTCGGCAATAAACGAAAAATCTTTTGGTTGGATAGAAATTAAAACTTGGTCGATTTTAAAAATATAAGAAGGAATATTTAAACGTTTTTCTCCGTCTTTAATAATGGTTCCTTCTTCTTTTGGCTTTAAAAAGGACTTTACATATAAAGGTATATTCTTATTCTGAAGCGGTTTAATTGTTTTTGGGTGGATAACCGTTGCGCCATAATACGTTAACTCAATGGCATCGTGATAAGATAATTGGTCAATTTTTTTTGTATGCGAAAACCATTTTGGATCAGCATTTAAAACGCCTGGCACATCTTTCCAAATAGTAACGTTATCAGCGTTTAAACAATACGCTAAAATAGATGCCGTGTAATCAGAACCTTCGCGACCAAGCGTAGTTGTAAAATTTTCGGAAGTGCCTCCAATAAAACCTTGGGTAACAATACTATTAAACGAATTAAAAACAGGAAGCAAATCTCTTTTTATTAATGTTTCTGTTAATTCAAAATCTACTTTTCCTTCGCGGTACGTATTATCAGTTTGAATAAAGCCTCGGGCATCAACCCATTTGTTTTGCAATCCCACATGATTTAAATAAGCAGAAATAATTTTTGTAGAAATAACTTCGCCCATACTGACTATTTGATCATATTCAAAATCAAAACTATGAGTTGGCTCATCTTCAATAGCCCAATACAATTCCACAAAAGTATTTTCGAGTTCAATAAAAATGGGATGAAATGAATTTGCAAATAAGTGATGGCAAATATCTAAATGGTATTTTTTAATTTCTTCTAAAATAATTTCTGCATTTTCTGTTTTATAAAAAAAAGCTTTTGCTAATCGTTCTAAAGAGTTAGTCGTTTTTCCCATAGCAGAAACCACCACTGCTATTTTTTGGTTAGGAAATTGTTTTAAAACTTCTGCTACATTTTTTACACCCTCGGCATCTTTAACGGATGCGCCACCAAACTTAAATACTTGCATAACTAATTATTTATGCAAAGATAAGGATGGCAACAACTAAAATAAATACGCTTTTAATTATTTTTAAGTGGGATATAAACAAAAATGAGGTTTTACATAAAGGCACCTATCATCATGCTGAATTTACTGCGCATCTTTAGATGTTTATTCATAGTAATAAATTTGGCTATAAGTGTAGACTATCGGCAAAAACATTTTATAAACATCACTTTTAAAATTATTTTGCTATTTGAATTTTAATGAATAAATTTAAATAGTAATTAAAGATACGAGGTTTCGCTTATTTGCCAAACAATGGAAAAATAAACGATGATTCATGTCGGTTATAAGTGAGTTGGGAAAACCAACTTATAAAACGGAAACATAAACCTCTGAAAATTTAACAGGTTCGATATTTTATTAAGTGAAAAAAGATTAATAAATTTGGACACACAAACGAATGGGATATAAAATAGATTAAACAACAATTTTAACAATGAAAAAACTTATTTTTTTATCAATAGTTATTCTTTGCTTTTCTTCCTGCAAAAAAGATAAAACCGATGAATTAATACCAATCATTAATACGACAGTTCCTTTAGAAAATAAATTAAATGACAATGTTGTTGTTTTAGATAATACGCAAATAGGTGCACTTACTGCAATTGACAGTTTAAGTTTAGTTTTTAGCTCTTCTTCAACAGTAGCCATAAATGCACAAGTTGGAACCATTTTAGTTTCTGATATTTCGGCCCTTGCACCATATGGATTTTTGAGAAAAGTTTCTAATAAAACTAATAGTGGTGGTACTATTCAACTCCAAACAACAGACGCATCTTTAGAAGATTTATTCAAACAAGCGGAAATTCACTATAATAAAGATATTACACCCTCCGACACTGTAGGCAGAATAGCAAGTAATGAATTTAAAATAAATTTAATAAATGAAGTATTATACGACGCTGATGGTAATAACGCTACTACTTACGATCAACTAAAAGGTTCTGGATCTATTGTTTTTGAAATAAAAGATTTTTCATTTGAATATATTAGACCCGAAGGTTCTACAATACCAACAAAAGTTGAAGTTAAAACTCAAGTTTTAGAAAAATCGGGACTGACATACACCTTCGGAGGAAGTATAACAATTCCTAACAAAATTTTAAAATATATTAAATCATATGAAATTCAGCCTATTAGAATTGTAGTTCCAATTATGGGAGTTCCAGTTCCAATAATTATTAAAAACAAGTTGAAAATATCACCATCCTTTATATTAGATGGGAAGTTTGAACTTGATTTTACCGACAACACTTTGTACACAATTGGTGCAAAATATGAAAGTGGATCTTGGTCTTCTATAAATATCAGTGCGCCAGCTGGAAATTCAACTAAACCATTAAAATCAAAGTTTAAATGGAAAGTAAATTCCGAACTAATGGTAAATGTCGAAATTGAATCAAAACCCTATGGTTCCGATTTTCTTAAATCTACAATCGGGTGCGATTATGGTTTGAAAATGTATGTCGACACAACTCAAAATCCTGATTATAAACTAAATCTCGGCGGGCAGTTTAAGGCGGGTATTAAGTCAACATTTTTTGGGAATAATCTTTTTGACTATAATTATATATATGACTTTCCGGAAGTGCTTTTTTTACAAGGAAATTTTAATGATAGTTTAGCTTGGTTGACAAATGATTCCTCAAAAGTTTGGAAACTAACTTCTTGCCCAGGCAATCCTTGTACCATAAATGAAACGGTCACTTATTTTATAAATGGCACTAGCCAAACAATTTCAGGTTTTAATACTGTCAACTGCAATTATAATTTTGGAGAAACATGGACTTTAAACGATTTTAATGCTCATGGTGGAAGCAGTAGATACAGGTTAGATCAACTCTCAGCTACTAAAATTATCTGGACGGATATAGATCCTACATCCAGTATGTATAACGTAGTGTATACTTACACTCCACAATAAAAGTATAGTAAAGTTTGAAATAAAATCATGAACTTACTATTTCCCATTGGCCCTAGAGCTTTTGTATGTGTTAATAACTTTGGAGCAACCAACACACGTCTTTTATTATTTGGACTGACATCAAAGCATTCGCAAAATTCGGCAGACAATTTTTCTATTTTTTATTTGCAAATGCATAGCATCATAGTATAATTAAACAAACATTTAGGTAGTCAGTGTTTCAAACTCCAAACAATACAAGCCGAAAACCGGTTTTACTAAAAAAAGCTCCCTCAAAAATTTGAAGGAGCTTTTTAATTTTTATTATTTAAACTAAGCCGTAGCTACTTTCTCCTTTACCTTATTAGCATTTAAAATAGCAATTTGTTGCGCTATGTTTTGAGCCATTTCTCTAAAAGCTAAGGCTTGTGGTGTAGTCTCTTGTAATACTGCCGGACGACCAGCATCGCCCGCTTCACGTATACTTTGCACTAAAGGTATTTGTCCTAACAAAGGTAAATTCATTTCTTCTGCTAAATTTTTTGCACCATCTTTTCCAAAAATATAATTAAAAAGGAATCGCTTCGCTCAAGGTTGGCACAGAAACCAAGAATAAGGTATTATCTCTAATTACCAATTTAATACTATTATTTTGAAACAATCCCCTTGAATATAAGTCGCCGCCAGTTTGCTTCATCAACTTGGCATTCATTCCAGCCGCTTTATATTGCTCTTTTAATTCAGGTTTTGTTAAACACGATTCTCTTTTAAATTCAGCATTTATTTTTATAAAATTTTCTGTTGTTCCAGAGCTAGGCTTACCGTAATAACTTCCATACACATTAATTTCGTGTATTGTACATTGCTTATCTTTGGCTTCCTTCAATATTTTAAATAAATCTAAAGCCATCTTTTCAGGATTATTTTCAGGATCAAAAAATTGCACTAATAATTTTAAATCTTGCTCTTGATTGTAGCTCAATTTTTCAATAGCCTTTTGTAATTGCCTTGCCTTCAATTTTAATGCACCTTCTGAATCTGGTGCAAATTGATAGAATGCTGTGTTTTTATAAATTTTATCAAAGTTTACTTGTCCAAAACACGCTAATAAAGGGCCATTATATTTTGTATTAGATCTATCATTTCCATGATTATCTCTAATCATTAAATCAATAATATTCCATTTAGCATTTTCTAATTTCACTTGTAATGCAACGTTTACAATATAATTATCGGTTAAAGTTGCGTCATCAATAATATCTCCCGTGTTAGAATTATATTCCTGCCCTTTAATTTCAAAAAACCAAGTCTGTTCTTTGGCATTATCTATTTTTTCACCTTTACAGTAAATAGAATCAATTCGTGAAAAATGCTTTAAGGCTTCTACGCTTCCATTAAATCCCGTTTCATCATCACCTCCGTAAAGCTGCCCATTTTTTAGTGGAAATTTTTTTATACCTCCCACCAACAATGCAATTTTTGCTTTACTATCATTGGCAACTCCACCAATAACTCTAGGACTTCCCAACTCCACATTGTAATATTCCCATTGGTTGGTTAACACATCATTTTTTAAACGAGAATACTTCACGCCAACTGGCACTTGATAAACAGTGCCATTAGCATCTTTTGATGTTGTAACGGTTATATAGGTTATGCATCTATCATAGGGCATTGAAATTGGAAAAAGTTCAGCGCATCTGTCGCTAGTGTATTTTCCAAAATAAGCATCTACTTCTTTCTCTTCGGTATTACTATAGTACTTCTTAGAGAATGTACATTTTGTAACATCAGCATTATAATCTAATTTCAAAAGCCCTCTCAAAAAATCAGAACTTTTAGCTTTCGCCAAAGCATCATCCACACTAGGATAAGTGGGAATTGTTTGTGACTTAATCTCACTAAATACACCTGCCGAGATAATCGATAGCGATAGAATAATTTTCTTGATCATATTTTCTATTTATTGTTTAATTATTTTTTGAGTATAAGAATTACTTTCTCCATTCACCATTAATTGATAAAAACCAGTTTTTAATTCGCTTAAATCAATGCTTGTTTCTGAAGATACAATTTGTTTTTCGAAAACTACTTTGCCTAAAACATCAACAATCACAATAGTAGAATTCTTAAAAGTATTTTTAATAGTAATTACATCCGTAAATGGATTTGGGAATACAGAAACTGATGATTCATTTACTAACTGAGTAATACCAGTACATAAAGAGACAGATTGAGTTATAGTTGATGAATTTGAACATCCGTTTGCATCTGTTCCTGTTACAGTATAAACTGTATTAGTAGTTGGATTAACAACAATAGCTGAACCACTAGAAGTTGTGTTCCATAAATAAGTATTTGCTCCAGTAGCGGTTAAAGTGCTAGTTTCTCCAGTGCAAATAATAGCATTGCTGGTAGACACAGATACTGTAGGTAACGCATTTAAAACAACCGTTAAAGTTTCTGTATCTATACATCCTTGTGCATCTATACCTGTAACAGTGTAATTAGTATTTGAAGCAGGTGTAGCAGTAATAGAAGGTGAGTTAGAGCCAGTATTCCATGAATAATTAACTACTCCTGCCGCTGTTAATGTGGTTGATTGTCCGGCACAAACCGCAAGTAATCCAGATACAGTAACTGAAGGATTATTTACAGTTAAAGTAACCGTGTTTGAATTAGTTGAACCACATCCATTAGTTACTGTTAAATAATAATTTCCTGCATTTAATACTTGAACTGTAGGAAGAGCTATAGTTGCCATTGTTGCGGTACTAACTGGAGATGAATTAAAATACCATTGTACAGTCGTAGAATTAGATGAAACTGTAGATGTAAAAGAGGTATTCGCATTTATACAGACTGTTTTACTACTTGGTGATGATAATACTGAAGGAGCATTATTAATTAAAATATTAGAATTATTTCTTTCTCCTTTTTGAACTGGATTTGATGATACAACACGAACTCTATAATTTGTGCCATACGCAACCGTAGAAGGCACGGTAGCAGTAATAGTTCCAGATGAAGTTGCGCTGATTGTTCCAATAGAAATAGGAGAAGCAAAACTACCAGTTGCATCTGAAAGTTGTGCTGTAAAAATATTTCCAATGTTACATGTTCCGTTAATAGAATATGGTACCGTTAAAGTATTACCTGCACATAACGATGGTGTTGCAACGGTTAATGTTTTTAACTGATTATATTTAGCAATAAAACTATTATAAAAACTTCCAAAGGGAGCAGTTGATGTTGAATCATAAGGCGAAGGATCAAAATCATTGACTACTCTCATAGACCCAATTAAATTAATTTGTCCTGAATTTTCGACTGAGATACAATGCCCTCCTGTATAATTAAATCCTGGCGTACTACCTCCAAATCTAAAACACCATTGTTGAGCGCCCGTGTTGTCTAACTTTTCAACAAACCCATCTACATCTCCTGTTGCAACCATATTAAAAGCAGTGCCTCCATTATTAAAATTTTTTGTGCCATTAAACGCTCCTGTATAATAAATATTATTATTAGCATCTACATTTACATAATCACCATAAGCATTAATACTTAGATTACTTAATTGGTAATGTCTTGCCCAATTAAATGTACCTATAGAAGAAATTCTAACTAGAAATTCGTCAGTTGCAACTGCTGCTAGTGTATAAGCAGATGTTGAACTTATATCAAAATCAACGGTACCTGAAAATTTACCTACAATGATAGGATTTCCAAAGGCGTCTAATTTTAATTGTTTCACAGATTCACTATTTGTGTTCCCAATTTGGCCAACCCATTGTAAAGCCATTGATGAATTATATTTAGCAACATACACATCATAACCGCCAGCAGTATTCAATGTATAAGTAGATACCGAGGGGTCAAAATCAGTATTTGAATCAAAAGTTCCGGCCAAATAAATATTTCCACTATTATCAACTTCACATAATGTTCTAAATCTTCCAAAATTCACAAATCGATTTAATAAATTCAAATTAGAATCATACATCACAAACATATTAGATCCAGTGGTTGCAGAGGTTTCGTTTGCAATACCAGCTCCAAAATCAAAATCTTGAGTTCCCCAGAAATATCCACCTAAATAAATTTTACCCGCCGCATCAATTTTAATAGATTCAAAAGAACTATAATTAGTAGCAGTAAAAGTATTGACCGATAAAAAATTAAAATTTTGATCATATTTTGCAATAAAGGCTTTTCGATTAGCCGTGCCAGAGCTAACGTTAAATACTGAAGCAGATGGATCAAAATCTGCGGTGCCATTTATATCTCCTACTATATAATAATTTCCAGAAGCATCTCGAGCGGCATCTTGCGCAATAACATTAGCTGTGCCTTGAACACTTAAATGATTTATATAATTACCTAAAGCACTATACTTAATCAAATAAAAACCAAAACTATTAGCATTAGGTAATACAATAGTGGCAGCTCCTGGATCCACATCATTAATACTGCCGGCGTATGCTCCAGCCATTATAATGTCGCCATTAGACTCTTTAAATAGTCCTACATGCTCCATCTGGCCATAGCCAGCATTACGGTAAACGGTATCCAACTTTTGAGAAAAACTAGAGAGACTTGCCCCTAAAATCATTAATGTTGTAAATATTTTTTTCATGGTTTAAATTTTTGATTAGCATAAAATTGCGCCATTAACCTAGGAACGTAAAAAAAATAGGGCGAATACCTTCCTTTTTTGAGTAAATGAGTGTATTTTTAATGCGGCTATGAACAAACTAATCTTTTTCTTCTTCATTTTTATAACCCAACAGGCTTTGTCTCAAACTGACACGGCTAAAATCAATGCGCTAAATAAGCGTTCAGAAAATTTAAGTAAAGTAGATGTAGATAGCTCCAGCTATTTAGCTCAAGAAGCCTTAAATTTGGCACAACAAGCAAATTTTAAAAAAGGCATTGCGGCCGCCACCAAAAACCTAGCCATCTGTAACTATGTAAATGGCAAATCAGATATTGCTATTAAACAATTTATTGAAGCCATCAAATTATTTGAAGAATTAAAAGAAGTTAGTGAATTAGCCCATTGCTATTCTCAAATGGGAATTGCTTATTACCTGCAATACCAATACGACAATGCTTTAAAATACTATGATAAATCGATCGAACTTTATAAAAAAACCACCAATAAAAAAGATTTAGCGGGTGTTTATATTAACCAAGGCGTTTCATACACCTATGTCAAAAAAATGGATTTGGCAGAAATCAACTACAACGAAGCACTAAAAATTTATCAAGAAATAAATTACGAACCAGGATTTGGACCTGCCTACAACTCCTTAGCAAAAATATATTACGCAAAAAAAGAGTATAATAAAGCTATTAGTTATTATAAACTAGCGGAACAATATTCTTTAAAATCAAATAACAAATACCATTTAATTACCAATTACAATTCGTTAGCAACCTGCTATAAAGAATTAAAAGAATATGAAATCGCCAAAACTTATTCCGAAAAAAGTATTGCTATTAGTAAAGAAGTTGGTTCTGTTGAAAGAGAATTATTTTGCCATGAAACCATGGCCGATATTTTATTTTCGATGGGTGATTACAAAAATGCTTATGCCAGTTTTCAAAATTACGCTTCATTAAAAGACACATTATTTAATCAAGATAAGAACGATGCTATTGCCGAAATGCAGGCCAAATTTGACGTAGAAAAGAACCAACAAAAAGTAACAGAAATAGAGCTAAAGAAAAAAATTGATGATGAAGCCAATACAAAACAACGTTTACTATTTATCGTCGTCATCATTGTGATTTTAATTTCTTTAGTATTTACAATGATAGTTGTTAGAAATAAACAAAAAGTAAATAGTTTACTAGAGCAAAAAAACACCGCCATACAGGCGAATTTAGAACAAAAAGAAGTGATGATGAGCGAAATTCACCATCGCGTCAAAAATAATTTACAAATGGTGTCTTCCATTTTAGATTTACAAGCAAGAGATTTAACAGACGAAAAATCAATGCGAGTGATCGAAGATAGCCTAAGTCGTATTAATGCTATTTCATTGATTCATCAACGATTATATCAATCTGATAATATCAGAGGAATAAAAATTAACACCTACTTACAAGAGTTAGCCTTTGATATTTTGAAGAACTTTTCCTCGTCTGTCACAACCACACCAATTCAGTTAACATGCAAAGTAGATGACCTGAATATGGATTTAGAATCTGCTATTCCCATTGGTTTAATAACGGCCGAATTAATTACCAATGCCTGCAAATATGCTTTTTTATCGATTGAAAAACCAGAGATTACCATCACTCTCAATAAACAACAAGACGCTCTTGTATTAATAGTGACTGATAATGGAGTAGGAAAACAAGCAGCAGTAAATGAATCTGGCACTTCGTTTGGCACTAAATTAATTAAATCCTTATCACGTAAATTACGCGCCGAAATCATAGAAGATACTTCTAATAAAGGCACGAGTATACAATTAAAAATTAATAGCTTTAAGTTATATGACATCTAATTTAAAAATAGCAATCGTAGAAGACGAACCTTTAATTGCTGACCATATTGAACAATATGTATTAGATGCAGGGTTTAAAAGTGCTGGCATTGCCGATAACTTTAGCGATGCCAAAGAACTATTGCAAAAAGAAAATCCAGATTTAATTTTATTAGATATTAATTTAGGAGATGGGCCAGATGGGATTGACATCGCGCATTACAACAATCAACATTACAAAAAACCATTTATTTTTATTTCATCAAATACGGATGCCAAAACATTAGAACGCGTAAAATTGACTAATCCATTTGGCTTTATTGTAAAACCATTTAAAGCTGGCGATATACAAACCCAAATAAATTTAGCTTGGCACAGTTTCAATTTGCAAAAAGAAAATACTCAAGTATCTTTCTCTGATTCATTTTTAGTGAACGATCATTTTTTTATTAAAGACAAACACAGCTTGGTAAAAGTAAATTACGCCGATGTATTGTATGCCGAAGCTTGTGATAATTACAGCATCATTTACACCAAACAAACTAAATACATTTTAAGCTATACCTTAAAAGTAGTGGAAGAAAAATTATCCTTATTCCATTTCTTTAGAACGCACCGTTCCTTTTTAGTGAACCTTAAACATATTGAAAAAGTAAATCCTAAAGAGGTTTTAGTAAACGGTAAAGAAATTCCAGTTAGTGAAAATAGCAGACAAGAATTGTTGCAAAAATTAAATTTGTTTTAAACAAAAAAGCTCCTTCAAAAATTTGAAGGAGCTTTTTAATTTTTATAATTTAAACTAAGCCGTAGCTACTGTCTCCTTTACCTTATTAGCATTTAAAATAGCAATTTGTTGCGCTATGTTTTGAGAAATTTCTCTAAAAGCTAAGGCTATATTATTAACGCAAAATTATGCAGCAACTTTTGAAGAAGCTTTATTAGTTTGCTTTTTATTTAAGTTTGTTTTTACCTTTTTCTTTGCAAAATAATCTTTTAATGCTTTCTCTTCTTCAAGCGATAATTCGCCAAGTCCTCCTATTACATCTACATTTAATTCATTTTTTTTAGTTTTCATTTACTCATTTTTAAAATATTTATTAATCAATCTTAAGGCTGCTATATTTTCAATAATCATCACTCTTCCACCAAAATGTTTTGCTTGAAGCGTTTTTTCGTAATGTTCTATTAATTGACTCTTGGATAAAAAAGAAATATTTCCTTCAAAACCTCTTTGGAATGATAGCTTACAAGCAAAAGCAACTAAGTTTCCAGCAACGCCTGAATATATTTTAGTTTTCCCTTTATTAAATGGAGCACTTTCAATTAGGTGCATGTAAACATGATCTGATTTAATCTCGATACTGATTACACCTTGTATGACATTAGGGCTACTGACGATGGTCAACTTATACAGTTCCTTTATAGGATTTTTATATTCTTCTTTCCAACTAAAATCCCAACCCTCCTTTTTTGTAATTTTCTTTAAATCACTTGGTGTAATAATAGAAACTTCAGTAGCAAAACTATCGCCTGATATAACATTTTCTATGCTATTTGTCAACTTATCAATAACAAAACTAAGCCCAGTTTCTTTTTTATTCATAATACTAAGTTACAAAAAAAACATCCAACACTGTACATTTAGTCATTCAATTTAAACAGAATTAGCTTTCTCCTTTACCTTATTAGCATTTAAAATAGCAATTTGTTGCGCTATGTTTTGAGCCATTTCTCTAAATGCTAATGCTTGTGGTGTTGTCTCTTGTAATACTGCTGGACGACCAGCATCGCCCGCTTCACGTATACTTTGAACTAAAGGTATTTGTCCTAATAAAGGTAAATTCATTTCTTCTGCCAAATTTTTTGCACCGTCTTTACCAAAAATATAATATTTATTCTCTGGCAATTCTGCTGGCGTAAAATAAGCCATGTTTTCAACGATACCTAAAACTGGAACATTTAAAGCAGGTAATTTAAATAAAGCAATTCCTTTGCGAGCATCCGCTAAAGCAACTGCTTGCGGTGTACTTACAATAACCGCCGCAGTAATAGGAATAGTGCTACATAATGTAATTTGAATATCGCCTGTTCCGGGAGGTAAATCCACAATTAAATAATCTAATTCGCCCCAGGCAGTATCTGTAAATAATTGTGTTAATGCTTTTGATGCCATTGGTCCGCGTAATGCAATGACTTGGTCAGGACCTGCTAAAAAACCAACCGAGTTTAATTTTACGCCGTAACTTTCAACCGGTTTCATTTTAGGTTTCCCTTCATATTCACCTTTGCCAGGCATATCATTTTGCACATCAAACATAATCGTTTGAGATGGACCATAAATATCTGCATCTACTAAGCCAACCTTAGCACCTTGTTTTGCTAAAGCTACTGCTAAGTTTGCCGAAATGGTTGATTTACCAACACCGCCTTTACCAGAAGCAACCGCAATAATATTTTTTACTTGCGAAAGCGTTCCCATATCTTTATCTCTGGTAGAGGTAACGTTTGCCGTCATGTTTACATTTACAACAGCGTCTTTATCCACATAATGTTTTATGGCGTTAATACAGGCATTGTGTATCATGTCTTTCATTGGACAAGCAGGCGTAGTTAATACAACCGTAAAAGCCACATTTTTTCCATCTACTACTACATCTTTAATCATTCCAAGAGTTACTAAATCTTTTTTAAGATCCGGATCATCTACATATTTTAGGGCGTCTATAACGCTATCAATGGTTATTGGCATTTGTTGTTTTATGTTTAAATTATTTTCTTATAAAGATACTTAATGTATTTACATAATTGGTAAAGCCCATTTTTGCCGGTATTTCGCCATGATCGGCTCCTGAAATTCTGTGAGCTTCTTGATAAATACCGTGGTAGTTTTTAAATACAACCTCACCATGTGTATTGATATTTAAGAAATTATCGTTAGTTCCATGAATCCAACAAAATGGCTGACTTATTGTTTTAATTTCTTCGGCATTATCAATTTTTAAATTCGAGAAAAATGAGCCCGGCATATTTAATCCGCTTGCATCATTTGCCATCACATCTGCCGATGCAAAAGGTGCTTCTAAAATTAATTTTGAAGGTGCCATACTTCTTGGTTTATTGGTCAATTCACAAGCAGGTGCAGAACCCATACTAAAACCATAAATCATTAAACGATTATTAGTTAAACCTTTTAATTTTAACCACTGCAAAGCGGCATCCACATCAGCATACAAACCATCTTCAGTAGGTTTTCCTTCGCTTAAGCCGTAACCTCTATAATCAATCATCAACACACCGTATTTATTTTTGCCCGAAGTATGTGCTAATAATTTTGCACGCTGCCAATAAAAATCCATGTGCCATTTATTACCATGACAATACATAATAACGGTATCAGTTTGTATTTTAGAAATACTACCAATGTATATGGCATGAATAGTTGTTGCATTATTATCTTGTGAACCTTTAGATGAAAGTGTAAAATGATGAATTAAACTATCTGCAATGTGATACGAATTATCCAAAATAAAATCTTGTTCACCGGTATAATTATCTAATTTATATTCAGTGATTTTGTCTTCTAAATTATAGAAGTTATCATCTAGTCTTAAACAAGATGAAAATAATAACAAGACAAAAAACATAATGACTTTAATGTCACCCTGAACTCGTTTCATTGTCTTTTGAGATGCTGCTTCTCGACTTCGCTCGAAGTGAAAGTCAGCATGACTATTTTGATGATGTGTATTTTTTATAAAAAAAATCATTATTTAAAATCTTCTAGTAAAATTTAAATAGATACCTATAGCACCTCTTTGCTGAATGCCAACATAGTCAACAATATTTGGAATATTTTTTTTATTCATTTGTAAAAATTTACACTCTAACGTATAACCCCACTTTTTGGTATTATAAGTCATTCCAATATGCGGATTAATTAACGCATGATTTTTTTGAACTTCGTTATGTGCTTTTTTTGAAGACAACTCAAACCAATTAGTTAAACCTATATATACAAATGCTTTGTCCTTTAAAATATCCTTATAGATATTCACATCCAACTGTGGCCAAGCTCTAAAATTTTTATTCCATTTATCATATATCATATTTAAAGCAGGATTAATTGTAATGCCGAATTTTAAACTATCATGTTTATAAAGGCGCTGACAAACTCCTAAATCTGTTTGAAAATTACCGAACAACAAAGCCGTAGTATGAACAGAAGCGAATGCAGTAGTTGAATTTGTAATTCCTCTTCCATACATTAATGAAGTAAAGGGAATTGGAGTGACTGCTTTTCCAAAATGAATTAATGGCCCACCTAAATTGGCTGAAATGGCATTTTGGTTTTTAGCTAAGGGCTTTACAAATCGTGTTGGTGCACAATTTTGAAGAAGAATACCAAGGAAAAAAATTAAATAAATAAAGAATTTTCTGTCACATCGAGCGTAGTCGAGATGCGAATGTAAAGTTCTCGACTTCGCTCGAACTGACAAGCTCCATTTTTTAAGTGTGTATTTTTTATTAAACAATTTAAATTTGATTTGCTAAGTTTAATAAATTTCCTTCTTCAAAATCTCTTCCCATTATTTGCAAGCCAATTGGCAAGCCATTGCTATGTATTCCGTTAGGCACCGAAATCGCAGGACAACCAACGATATTAGCTTGTACCGTAAAAATATCTTCTAAATACATTTTAATTGGGTCTTCGCTATTTTTTCCAAATTCAAAAGCTGTTCCTGGTGTTGACGGTGTTACAATAAAATCATGTTGTGATAAAATCTCTCGTGTTTTTTGACGGATTTTATTTCTCACTTTTTGTGCTTTGCTATAATACGCATCATAATAACCAGCGCTTAAGACAAAAGTCCCTAACATAATACGTCGTTTTACTTCCTTACCAAATCCCTCGCTTCGTGATTTTTTGTAAGTACTTTCTAAATCCGTTGCAGTAGGACTTCTATACCCAAAATGTACGCCATCAAAACGAGATAAGTTAGAAGAAGCCTCTGCAGTAGTTAACACATAATAGGTTGGCACTAAAAAATCTAAATAAGGAAAATCAACAGCCGTAATAGCATGACCATTGTTTTTCATTTTATCTAAAGCGGCTAACGTTTGTTTTTTTACTTCAGGATCTAACCCGTTAGACTCCACACATTCTTTTAAATAAGCAACTTTATATTTTTTATTTTCGGATAAATCGGTTACATAATGGCCGACTGCTTTTTGCGATGATGTAGTATCATACTCATCTGTGCCAGCCATAATTTCTAATAACAAAGCAGCATCTTCCACTGTTTTTGTAATAGGCCCAATTTGATCAAACGAAGAAGCATAGGCTATTAATCCCCAACGAGAAATTCTTCCGTAAGTAGGTTTTAATCCTACGGTTCCTGTAAACGAAGCAGGCTGACGAATGGAGCCACCAGTATCAGAACCTAAAGTTGCGTGACATAAGTTAGCAGCAACAGCAACAGCAGAACCTCCGGAAGAACCGCCTGGAACGGTTTTTTCATTTAATGGATTTAATACTTTTCCAAAGGCAGAATTTTCGTTACTACTTCCCATGGCAAATTCATCGCAGTTTAAACGACCAATGATGATGGCATCTTCAGCTAATAAACGCTCAACCACAGTAGACGAGTACAAAGATTCAAAACCTTCTAAAATTTTTGAGGAACAAGAAACTTTATGACCTTTATAACAGATATTATCTTTTAATCCGATAACTACACCTGCTAATTTACCTGCAGATTTTGTCGCAATTTTTTCGTCAACTAATTTTGCCTGAGCTAAAGCAGTTTCATTAAAAACTTCTAAAAAAGCATTAAAATGTTTTTTAGTTTCAATAGTTTTAATTGATTCTTCCACTAATTGAACACAGGTAACTTTACCTGAGGTTAAATCAGTTTGAAGATTTTTGATGGTTGTAAATGTGTACACAGTTTTTATATTAAAAAATAAAAGCGTCAATCGAACAGAATGACGCTTTTAAAATGTTACCAATAATATTTTATTTTTTTTCTATATCAGTTGATTCAGAAGCGCCATCTTTTGCATCCTTAAATTCTTTCATTCCTTTTCCTAATCCTTTCATTAATTCAGGGATTTTTTTACCTCCAAATAATAATAAAACGATTACTAAAATAATGATGATTTCTGGAGCTCCAAGTCCGCCTAACATACCTAAGATTAATGCTTGTGTCATTGTTATAAATTTAGGATACAAATATACGATTTAATTAGTTTTAAGCAAATTGCTAAAAATCAGTTATTTTTGAAGTAAATTGTGAAAAACTAAGTATTTTTCGCCCGCTGATTTCGCTGATGTCCGCAGAAAATATCTGCTAAATCTGTTAGATCTGCGGGAAATAAACTGTAATATTATGATTAAGAAAATTGAACATATTGGTATTGCTGTAAAAAGCCTAAGCAACTCAAACGATTTATTTAAAAAACTCTTTGGCAAAGACCATTACAAGGTTGAGTCGGTTGAAAGTGAGGGTGTTAGCACCTCTTTTTTTCAATTAGGAGAAACTAAAATTGAATTATTAGAAGCTACCAATCCTGAAAGTGCCATTGCTAAATTTATAGATAAAAAAGGGGAAGGGATACACCATATTGCCTATGAAGTTGATGATATTTATAAAGAAATGGAGCGCTTAAAAGCAGAAGGTTTTGAAATATTGAATAAAGAACCAAAACATGGCGCTGACAACAAATTGATTTTCTTTTTACATCCAAAAAGTACGAATGGTGTTTTAGTAGAATTGTGTCAGGAGAGAAAAGATTAATCTGACTACAGATTAATCTTTATCCCAGCATTTATTTGTCTAAATCCACCTGGCATAATTCCAGATGATAATCGATGTAATCTTGAAGCTTTATACACTTCATTGGTGATATTTTTACCTGCAACAAAAAACGAGAAAGCACTTAGGTATTTATTTTTATATCCAGCAAAAGAGTAACTTAAATTTAAATCAATTGTTTTAAAAGCAGCTAAACTTCCTATAGCGCCTTCAGCTGTTTCGTTTTCAAAGTTTAAGTAATCTGTATACTGCTTCGCTACGTAATTTAAATTTACACCAACATTAAATCCTTTAAAAGAATAAGAAATTCCTCCATTTAAAATATATGAAGGTAAATATGGAACTGAATTATTTGCAATTCCACCTTTACCATAAATTAAATCTAATCGTTTAATTTTTGAAAAGTCTGTTACATTTATTGTTCCAGTTACTAAACTATCTTTTCCTCCGCTGCCAGAAAAATAAACATCATAACCTTCTCGTTCTTCATTAATTTTCTCCACTAATTCTTTTTTAGTTTCATTGGTGTGTTTTGCTTTTAATAAATCTGAATCTTGCAGTTTTCCGCTCAATACTTTACCTTGCATAAACGTACCTGAGAAACTAAGCACTATTTGATGTTTTTCTGAATTCATTAATTTATGTAAATTTAATTGTACTGTGCTTTCAATTCCTTGCATGCTCACGGCGCCTAATGTTTGAAAAGCTTCGTTTCTTCCTGCTGAATAATAGTTTTTAATATTATTGCTAAAATAGGTGATTTGAGTTCCTAAGAATTCTTTAAACACTTCTCCTCTAACCCCTGCTTCGTAATTAAGACTTGTTTCAGGCAATTTGTTTACGGGTTTTTCATCACTAGCAGCAGACACAACTCCATCCTCAACATTTAAAAAACCGACATCAGCTGTTGGGGCATTGTAGCCTTTATAAATTCCAGCAAATAAAGCTAAATTATGTTTTTCCGTCTTTAAAAAATTATAAGACAATGATGCTCCTGGTATAAAGCTACTGTAGGTGTTTTTTAAACTACCGAAGTTTTTACTCCCATTATTATTGCTCATTTTTGCAATAGCTAATCTATCAGAAGAACGCATCTCCACTAACTCATATCTCAAATAAGGCGTTAAAGACAGTTTATTATTAAACGTTAGTTTATCTTTTATAACAGCTGAATAAGCTTGCAGTTCATAGTATTGATCTCTATCCATCACTCCACTTCTAGAAAATCTAGAGGAGTCATTTTTTATTTCAACATTATTAAATCCTTCAAGGTGAACTTTTGCTATTACTTCAAAATTCATTTTAAACTGTTCTCTAGATAGAGTATACTTAAATGTTTCTTGTAGTCCTGCAAATTTAAATGTTCTATTTCTAGCTCTTGTGCTTTCTTTTCCGTTCACTAATTTTCCAACTCTTATGTAATCATTTGATTCAAATGTTTGGTCATTCAAATAATCATATCTATCATTTAATACATTATCTTTCAAATAGGTTGCTGCTGAGCTGCCAGAAATTATTACGTTTTCTTGTCGCCACCAATCACGTTGAAATTGAGATGCATAGATTTTAGTTGAAAGTAAAGTGTTTTCAGTTAATTGGTAATTATGCATTAAATCAACAGCGTAACGTTTAGATATTAAATCATCTGCATCAAAAGGATTTTGTTTTGCATCCTTGTTGAATGTGTAAGGTGTAAGTCCGCTGTAGGTGGCTTTAGATTTTTCTTGATGATAATTTAATTTTAAATAAAATGATGATCTCTTGCTTAATTCAGCATATAATTTTAATGTCGTATTAAAAATATCTGAAGATGAATTTTGTTGAAACCCATTAAAACCTTTATTTAAAATTTGTAGTTCAGCACCTATTTTATTCCATGTGCCACCATAAGTGAAATATTCTGAATGATATCCATTTTCTCCACCAACAATATTTAATCCTAAGGTAGGTTTTACCGGTGGTTTTTTTGTAATGTAATTTACAACGCCATACATGGTGTTTGCTCCGTAACTTAAAATATCTGCGCCTTTCAATATTTCAATTCCATCTAACCTATCGCTTGGTGGATTGTAATAAGCTTCGGGCGATAAGTATGGTGCTGGTGCAATTGAGGTTCCATCTTCTAGTAATAAAATATTGGCAGATCGACGAGGATATGACCCTCTGATTCCAACATTTAATCGATTTGAAATTCCCATATCACCCGAAACATTAACACCTGATACTTTTTTAAGTACTTCTTCTGTACCAATTGGTTTTGTTAGCTCAATGTCTTTTGAATTGATAATAAAATTTGAACCTTCATATTTGGTTGAGTAACTGTTTGAGAAGGCATTGACAACTACCTCCGTAATTTGAATAGAATTAGCTGCCATTTTTATGATTGGTAATTCTATAACTTCATTTTCAGATGTAACACTAACTTCTTGTTCAATTTTATCGTAACCCAAAGTATAAAAAGTAAGATTATATTTCTCTGCAGATACATTTTCAAAAACGAACATTCCTTTTGAATCAGTATATTTATGGGTAGTATTATTTAAAGAAACTAAAACAAAAGGCATTGCTGCGCCATTTTCGCTAGTCATAACCTTACCTTTGATAATGGCATTTTGAGAATATATAGTACTTGAAACAAAAATGAAAAGAATTAAAAAAAAGAGCTTAAGCATGAACTTCATAAGGTGATTTTATTTAGATTGATTATAAATATGCCTCAAAAGTAAATGATAATGGATAATTAAAACATACCTAAAAAAGGGTATTATCCAAAATAGAAAAACTTGAAATAAGAAAATAAGAAAAGACTTTTGAAAAATTACTTCTTGTAAATCAAAGCCACGGCATAAGCATTTACACCCTCGCCTCTGCCAACATAACCTAAACGTTCGTTAGTTGTAGCTTTAATAGAAACATCATCAACTGAGATATTCATAATTGGCGCTAATACATTTTGCATGGAAGTAATATGCGGATTTACCATTGGAGCCTCTAAACTCAAAGTTGCATCTACATTTCCAATACCATAACCTTTTTCACTTAATAAGGCAACCACTTCTTTCAATAACAATTTGCTATCGGCACCTTTATATTTTGGATTATTATTTGGGAAATGAAAACCAATATCACGCAAATTGGCTGCTCCTAAAAGTGCGTCACATATAGCGTGTAACAATACATCTGCATCACTATGACCAACGCAACCTTTATTAAATTCTAACTTAATACCGCCCAACCAAAGTTCTCTTCCTTCTCCTAAAGGATGCACATCATAACCAAATCCTACTCTAATATTAACCATTTTATTATGTTGTTTGAAGTGAGTTGTTGGTTATTTGATTTTGCTTTATTTAAAATCGTTGATTAATAGTTTGTTTCCAACAACAAAAAACAAATCTCAAACAACTTTTATTTCCCTTTCATGTATTCTTCAAAAGGAATACCTTTCATAAACTCAGAAGAATAAATATATTGATAGATTAAATCTGACCATTGTCTATCGGTTTTACGATCCGTTAAAATAGCTGAATCAAAAGGTTTACTGTAGTGAATACGAATAGTTGATTTTTTTGCTTTAAACATTTCATCAGGTAAAAACAACATTTCGATATTAGCTTTAATACCTATTTTTTTTCTGAAATTAGCAAAGTTATAGAAGAAAGCAGAGTTCTCACCTTCAATAAATACAGGTTGAATCATTCGTTTATGATCAATCGCTTGAGTTACAAAACTTTTCTTCCATGTTAAATCTCTTACCAACCCATTTTGTCTACGAGATACTAAGCCCGCAGGAAAAAATAAAACAGCACACTCAGTCATAAATACCTCTTCCATCGTTCTTAATGATCTTGTAGAAGAAGCGCCTACTTTATTTACGGCAACAAAAATTTCTCCGTAGTTTTTTAAATTCTTTAATATATCATTTACAAAAAAACGAACGTCTGGTCTTACTTCACCTACCGATTTAATTAAAGCCATTCCGTCTAATCCTCCTAAAGGATGATTTGCTGCAATAATAATTGACCCCGTTTTTGGGATGAGTTCTGGATAAACTGATTCAACCCTAGCGCCAAGTTTTTCTAAGCCTTTTCTATTAAACTCTAAACCCTCGTCATTTTTAAGATGCTCCATAGCATCATTAATATCATCTTCATGTAGCTTCTTTTTCAGCCAATTAATAGCAAAACGCGGAAGCCAACGATAAAGCTTGTAGGCTTTTTCCTTTAAAATTTTTTCTATGTCAATAAATTTCTTCGTTTCCATACAAGATTTGCAAAGGTAAAATAATTGTTAATATCTCAACTATCCAAAATCATCTTTTTTGAATTTTGAAGAATTGGTCAAATCTCTCAAAACAACAATAAAATCAGTACAATTTAAATTTTCAATGAAAAAAGTAATACTAATTATTTTGCTTGCAAACTATTAACAAAATTTGATTTATTAACAAAAGTGGTAAAAAATGGGATAAAGTGGTAGAAAGTGGTAAAATTTTAATTATTTTTGACACAATTCAAACCAAATCCAATAATGACAAGCCTCATAGGAGAATTCGAGTGTAAAGTAGATGCGAAAGGGCGTTTCATGTTTCCTGTTAACCTCAGGAAGCAACTGGAAGATGTGTTTGATAAAGGCTTTGTCATCAATCGAAATCTTCATCAAAAATGTTTAGTGCTTTATCCAATGGCTGAGTGGAATAAACTCAACAAAAAATTAAGCAAGTTGAATCGTTTGATTAAAGCAAATGATGTGTTTGTTAGAAAATTTTCGGGTGGAGCTACTGCAGCTGATGCAGATAATACAGGTAGGGTTTTATTACCAAAACCTTTAGTAGAATACGCAGGCATTACTACAGATATTAAAATTTTAGGAAGCAATAATGTGATTGAGATTTGGGATAAAAAATTATACGATCAATTCTTATCTCAAGACGTAGATATCGAAAAATTAGCAGAAGATGTGTTGGGGAATTTAAATTTTAATGATGGTGATGATGAGTAATCTTCCTTATCACATCCCCGTTCTTTTACAACCTTGCATAGATGGCCTCGACATAAACCCTGACGGTGTTTATGTGGACTTAACCTTTGGTGGAGGTGGACATTCAAAAGAGATATTAAAGCATTTGTCGGCAAAAGGAAAATTATTTTCGTTTGATCAAGATGAAGACGCGAAAGCAAATATTCCTGATGATAAACGTCTCACCTTTATTCCTCACAATTTCAGATACATCTCAAATTATCTGAAACTATACGGAATTACAAAGGTGGATGGAATTTTAGGTGATTTAGGTGTTTCATCACATCAATTTGATAAAGGTGAACGTGGCTTTTCTACTCGTTTTGATGCTGACTTAGATATGCGTATGAATCAAAAAAATGATTTAACGGCTAAGAAAGTATTAAACACATACGATGTAAAAAAACTAACAGCCATGTTTAGAGAGTATGGAGAAGTAGATAATGCATTCAGATTAGCTAACATCATTTTTGAAGCTAGAACAAATGGCAGCATTGAAACAACTGCTCAGTTTAAAGAAGTAATAAAACCATGTACCCCAAAGTTTGAAGAAGGAAAGTATTTAGCAAAAGTGTATCAAGCTATTCGTATTGAAGTAAACCAAGAAATGGAAGCTTTAAAAGAATGTTTAACCCAATGCGTTAATCTCTTAAAGCCAAATGCACGATTAGTAGTGATGAGCTATCATAGTTTAGAAGATAGGTTGGTAAAGAATTTAATAAGATCAGGAAACATAGAGGGAATAGAAGAGAAAGATATAGTATTTGGAAAAATCACTAAATATTTCAAGTCTTTAACGTCAAAGCCAGTGGTGCCGGATTTAAAAGAGATTGAAACAAATTCGAGAGCAAGAAGTGCGAAGTTGAGAATAGCAGCAAAAATTTAATTAAAAAAGTGGCAAATAAATTTAGAGAAAACAAAACCGAAGAACTAGAAGAGCTAGAAGAACTTTTGGAGCAAGAAGTGCCCAAAGTTACTGCTAAACCATCTAAACCTGGTAAAAAAGGAGTTTTGGCAAAAGGTCTCTCTAAAATTTTTGGTGGTTCATTTTTAAGCGATGACAGAGCAACACAACATGTGCCCTTCATTTTGTTTTTAGGTTTAATAGCCATTTTATATATCGCTAACGGGTATTATGCAGATGATAAAATTAGAGAAGTAAATAAAGTAAGTAACCAATTAAAAGAATTACATACAGAATATATTTCATCTAAATCGGATTTAATGTTTGTGAGCAAACAAAGTGAAGTAGCAAAGGCAGTGGAACCCCTTGGATTAAAAGAACCTGTTGTTGCACCAATGAAGATTGAGATGGATAGTATAAAAAGAAAATAGTTTCTGGTTTTTAGTTATTTGAAATTAGAATTCAAACAACCAAAAACTAACAACAAACAACTGATACCAAATTGGAAAACAAAAAAGACATATTATCAAGAACTTACCTCGTATACATATTCCTATGTGTATTCTCTCTGGCTATTTTCTATAAAATGTGTATCATCCAATTTAAAGAAGGTGCCATGTGGAAAGCTAAAGCAGAGGCTTTCAACACCCAAGTGCATGAAATTGAAGCGGTAAGAGGAAACATTTTCGACATCAATGGAAATTTATTAGCGACTTCTCTACCCTACTATGAAATTGCTGTAGATATAAATGCACCATCAATTGATAAAAAATTATTCGAAGAAAAAATTGATTCTTTAGGTTTTATGTTAGCTGATTTATTTAAAGATAAAACCGCAAAACAATACACAAAACTATTAAGAAAAGCTCGCAAAAGCGGCGACCGTTATGTGGTTTTAAAACGCAATGTACCATATAAAGATTTACAAACACTAAAAACCTTTCCGATTTTCAAAAAGGGAAAACGTGGTGGTTTAGTAACCCTTCAAACCAACAAGCGTGAGCGTCCATTTAAAATGTTAGCAGCTCGAACCATTGGAATGTCTAGAGCTGGTGTAAAACCTGTTGGATTAGAAGGTGCTTATGATACTTTATTAATGGGTATTAGCGGCCAACGATTGATGCAAAAAATTGCAGGTGGTGTTTGGCGTCCTATTAATGATGAAAATGAAGTAGAGCCTAAAGACGGAAGTGATTTATTTACCACATTGGATATTAATATACAAGACGTTGCTGAAAATGCACTTTTAAAAACATTAGTAAAAAACAATGCATCGCATGGTTGCGCAATATTAATGGAAGTTAAAACCGGTGAGATAAAAGCTATAGCTAATTTAACTCGTAACGGTAAAGACACCAGTTCATATAACTATTCTGAAAGCTTAAATTATGCTATTGGTTACGCAACAGAGCCAGGCTCAACATTTAAACTAGCTTCCTATTTAGCCGTTATGGATGAGTTTGATGTTAGCTTAGAAGAAAAAATAAACGTTGGTAATGGTGAAGTAACTTACTATAATAAAACAATTAAAGATCATGATCCACCTGAGACTCCAATATTAACTTTACAAAGAGCCTTTGAAGTTTCATCAAACGTTGCTGCTGCTAAAACTATCGTAAAGTACTATTCTAAAAATCCACAACAATATATTAATAAACTAAAGTCATTTCATTTAAATCAAAAGTTAGGTTTATCTATTCCTGGAGAAGCAAATCCATTAATTAAAGAAACTAAAAGTAAAGACTGGTCTGGAATAACGTTAGCACAAATGAGCTACGGTTATGAATCTTTAATTACACCATTACAAACTCTCACTTTATATAACACAATTGCCAATGATGGTAAAATGGTAAAACCCCGTTTTGAAAAAGAAATTAAACGTAATGGAAAAATAGTCAAAACATTTACAACAGAAGTCATTTCTGAACAAATTGTAAAAAAATCAACCGTTCAAAAAGCAAAACAAATGCTAGAAGGTGTTGTGAAAAATGGAACAGGAAAAGGATTAAAAATAACTGCATTTAATGTAGGAGGTAAAACAGGAACAGCACAAATTGCAAAAGCAGGTAAAAAAGGTTATGGAGAAATAGGTAATCGTGATTACCAAGCATCGTTTGTGGGATATTTCCCAGCAGACAAACCTTTATACACTTGTATCGTTATAATCAACTCACCAAGTAATGGAATTTATTATGGCGGTTTAGTTGCAGGACCTGTATTTAAAGAAATTGCAGAAAAAGTTTACTCAAGTAGTGTTGACTTTTTAGAACCAATAAACAACAAACAAAATTTATTAACGAAGGCGCCAGGCTCTATCAAAACTCAAAATAATGAAATGGTAATTGCTTCAAAAGCTTTGAAATTGCCTACTACATCAAATGCGACTGAAAACAGTTATGTATCAAGAAACCAAGCAGATTCAACACATATTTCATTACAAACAAATAATTTAGAAAGTCAATTAAAAAAAGGAATTGTCCCTAACCTGAATGGCTTATCTGCTAAAGATGCTTTGTTTTTACTAGAAAATTCTGGCTTTCATGTAAAGCTATACGGCATGGGTTCTGTTAAAAAACAATCAATTGAAGCAGGACAAAAATTTAATAAAGGAGATAAAATAACATTGATACTTAGCTAAAGTGAAATTGAAATTATTAAGCGACATATTATATAAAACACGACTAGAGGAAATCATTGGTTCTACTAATGTGGCAATTTCGTCTGTGACTTTTGATTCTCGTAGAGTAAAAAAGGATTCCTTATTTATTGCTACCAGAGGAACAGCTTCTGATGGACATCATTATATTGAATTAGCTATCGAAAGCGGAGCATTAGCTATTGTTTGCGAAGACTTACCAGAAACTCTAAAAGAAAATGTAACCTATGTAAAGGTTTTAGATTCTTCAGCTTCCTTGGGTTACATTGCTTGCAATTTTTACGACAATCCTTCTGAGAAATTAAAGTTAGTTGGTATTACTGGAACAAACGGAAAAACAACCACCGTTACGTTATTATTTAATTTATTTAGGGGCTTAGGATGCAACGTTGGTTTATTATCTACTGTAGAAAATAAAATTAACACAACAGTTATTCCTTCTACACATACAACTCCAGATGCATTAGCTTTAAATGAACTATTATCAAAAATGGTAGAAGCTGGTTGTCAGTATGCCTTTATGGAAGTGAGTTCTCATGCTATTGTACAACATCGTATTACAGGTTTAAAATTTACAGGAGCAGCTTTCTCAAATATTACACACGATCATTTAGACTATCACAAAACATTTGAAGAATACATCCGAGCAAAAAAATTATTCTTTGACAATTTACAAGACGATGCTTTTGCGTTAACTAATAAAGACGATAGAAACGGCATGGTGATGTTACAAAATACCAAAGCCAAAAAATATTCATACGGTTTAAAATCTATTGCTGACTTTAAAAGCAGAGTGGTAGAAAATCATTTGAATGGTTTGCTACTAAGTATCGATAATCAAGAAGTGTGGGTAAAACTAATCGGTTCATTTAATGCCTATAATGTTTTGGTAGTATATGCTATTTCTCAATTATTGAAACAAGATAGAGTACAAGTATTAACAACGCTTAGTAATTTAAATTCAGTAGAAGGTCGTTTTCAATATATCAAATCTAAAACGGGCATTGTAGCAATAGTTGATTATGCACATACACCTGATGCCTTAAAAAATGTTTTAGAAACCATCAAAGATATTAGAACTGGCAACGAACAAGTGATTACACTAGCTGGTTGTGGTGGAGATAGAGATGCTGCAAAGCGTCCAATTATGGCTCAAATAGCTTGCGAGTATAGTAATAAAGTGATTTTAACTAGCGATAATCCTCGCAGCGAAAATCCAGAAGATATTTTAAACCAAATGCAAGCTGGTATTAATCCAGTTGATGCAAAAAAAACATTACGTATTAGCGATAGAAAAGAAGCCATCAGAACCGCCGTTGCATTTGCAAAAGAAGGCGACATTATTTTGATAGCAGGAAAAGGACATGAGAAGTACCAAGAAATAAATGGTATAAAGCACCCATTTGATGATTTTGAAATTGTAAAAGAAATATTTAATAACTAACGATAAAATGTTTTACTACTTATTCCACTATTTAGATCAACACTTTAACTTTCCCGGAGCTGGGGTGTTTCAATACATCTCGTTTAGAGCGGCGTTGGCTTTATTATCGTCGTTAGTGATTACCATGATATTTGGTAAACGTATCATTAATTACATCCGTAAAAAACAAATTGGTGAAACTATCCGTGAATTAGGTTTAGAAGGACAAAATGAAAAAGCGGGAACCCCAACAATGGGTGGTTTAATTATTTTGGCCGCTATTATTATTCCCACTTTATTATTTGCAAAAATTCACAACGTATATATCGTCTTAATGTTAATCTCAACAGTTTGGTTAGGAAGTATTGGTTTCTTAGATGATTACATTAAAGTATTTAAGAAAAACAAAGAAGGTTTAAAAGGTAAGTTTAAAGTTGTTGGACAAATTGGTATTGGTTTATTGGTTGGTGCTGTATTTTATTTCCATCCTGACGTGGTTGTAAAAGAACGAATGACGGCTAATCAGCAGAGTGCTTATTCATTTGATGATGCTATCAGCAGTAAAAAAGATTTGACTTTACCAAAATACGCACCGACACCAATTAAGAGTATTAAAACAACTATTCCTTTTGTAAAAGATAACGAATTTGATTACGTCAGTGTTTTATCGTTTATGGGAGATAGTGCTGTAAAATATGGATGGCTAATTTTTATTCCAATTGTTATTTTAATTGTAACAGCAGTTTCTAACGGAGCAAATATTACGGATGGCATTGATGGATTAGCCGCAGGAACAAGTGCCATCATTGGAACCACTTTAGGAATTTTAGCTTATGTAAGTGGTAATACTATTTTTGCGGATTACTTAAATATCATGTATATACCTAACACTGGTGAGTTGGTGGTATTTATGGCAGCCTTTGTTGGCGCATGCGTTGGTTTCTTATGGTATAACGCTTTCCCTGCTCAAGTTTTTATGGGCGATACTGGAAGTTTAGCATTAGGTGGAATTATTGCGGTATTTGCTATTGCAATACGTAAAGAATTATTGATTCCCATTTTATGCGGTGTGTTCTTAATTGAAAATCTATCAGTAATCATGCAGGTGTTTTACTTTAAATATCAACGCAAAAAACACGGCCTCGAATTTGCCAAAGCCAATCGCTTATTTAAGATGGCACCTCTTCATCATCATTACCAAAAATCAGGGTTTCATGAGTCAAAAATTGTAATGCGATTTTTCATTATTGGAATTATGCTTGCCGCACTAACCATTGTCACATTAAAATTAAGATAATAGCCCCTACCATACCCCTATTTGGAAAAGGAGATTGAATAAAAATAAATTAAAACAAAAATTGAACTTAAATACAAACATATCTAATCAAAAACCTCGCATGGTTATTCTCGGTTCTGGCGAAAGTGGTGTTGGCAGTGCTATTTTGGCTCAAGCTAAAGGTTATGATGTGTTTGTATCTGACAAAAGTTTAATTAAAGAAAAATATAAATTAGAATTAGTTCATCATAGTATTGCATTTGAAGAAGGAACACATACAGAGAACTTAATTTTAAACGCCACAGAGATTATTAAAAGTCCTGGTATTCCTGATAAAGTTGAATTAGTTCAAAAAGCAAAAGCAAAAAACATTCCTGTTATTTCTGAAATAGAATTTGCAGGCCGACATACCAAGGCAAAAACGATTTGTATTACAGGTAGTAATGGAAAAACGACTACTACTCTACTTGCCTATCATATCCTAAAAAAAGCAGGGTACAATGTAGGCCTAGGTGGTAACATCGGAAAGAGTTTTGCTTATCAAGTAGCAACCGAAAATTTTGATTACTACGTGTTAGAGTTAAGTAGTTTTCAATTAGATGGCATGTATAATTTTAAAGCAGACGTAGCAGTGTTATTAAACATTACGCCTGACCATTTAGATAGATACGAATATAAGTTTGAGAATTATGTGGCATCCAAATTCCGCATTACTCAAAACTTAACTAAAGATGATGCTTTTGTGTATTGTGCTGATGATGTTGTGATGGAGGAATTTATGAAGCATACGCACATTGAGGCGGAATTAGTTCCCTTCAGTATCAAAAAAACCATAGAAGGAAATGGCGCCTTCTTACAAAACAATGAAATAACCCTTAATTATAATAATAACCCTAAACCCTTAATTATGACCCTAGAACAATTGGCTCTTGCAGGTAAACATAACGTTTACAACTCAATGGCTGCTTCAATGGCAGCTCGTATCGTAGATATACGCAAAGACATTATCCGCGAAAGTTTAGAAGACTTCGTAAACGTTGAACACCGTTTAGAATTTGTTGCCTCTGTTAATGGTATCGAATTTATTAACGATTCAAAAGCAACTAACGTTAACTCTGCTTGGTATGCTTTAGAAAGTATGCAAAAACCAACTGTATGGATTGTTGGTGGACAAGACAAAGGAAACAACTACGAAGAGTTAGTTGACCTTGTAAAAGAAAAAGTAAAAGCGATTGTTTGCCTAGGTGTGGACAATAAAAAAATCATCAAAGCATTTAAAGGTTCTGTAGAAAATATTATGGAAGCTGGTTCTGCTGCTGAAGCTGTTGCAATGTCATATAAATTAGCTACTAAAGGAGATGCTGTTTTATTATCTCCAGCGTGTGCTAGTTTTGATTTATTTCAAAACTACGAAGATAGAGGTGTTCAATTTAAAGCAGCTGTAAGAGGTTTATAAAATGAAGGAAGCTGCACTAGGTCAAAAAACGTTTTCTATTAATAGAGAAACAGATCATAGTTTTGAATTTGTTGCCAACATTAATGAAGTCACCTTCATTAATGATTCAAAAGCAACCAATGCAAGATTAGCTGTGGAAAGTATTAATTCTGTGGACGCAGAAATAGTATTGATATTAGGTGGAGATGATTTAAAAACCGATTACTCTTGGTTCACTAATATCAATTACTATAATATTAAAACGGTGATTTATTTTGGCAGACGTTTCTCTGAAATAAAAAACATATTTAATAAACACGTGATGGTTATTGTAGCCGATAATTTAGAAAGTGCTGTTGGAATTTCGAAAGCAAAAGCGATTAAAAACCAAGCGGTTTTATTTTCGCCAGCTTGCCCAAGTTTCGACCCATTTGATAATTATAAAAACAGAGGCAACAAATTTAAAGAGTTAGTATTAAAAGGATAAAAGATAAATGACTAAGGATTAAAGAAATCCTATATCATTTGTCATTCATCTTTAATCAATAACACCTAGTAAATAATGAAACAATTCGCATACTTAAAAGGAGATAGAGTTATCTGGGCTATAGTGTTCTTACTATGCCTACTATCTATTTTGGTAGTATACAGTTCGGTTGTAACGTTGGCAAATAAATTTAAGCAAGGAAACGCGGAAGTGTTTTTAATCAAACATGCTTTTCTAATTATTTGTGGAATCATAATCATGTACTTCATACATAAATTAAAATATACGTTGTTTTCGAGGGTTGCTCAAATAGGCGTATTCGTGGTAGTGCCATTATTGTTATTTACATTGATGAAAGGAGTAAGTGCAGGAGAAGCTAGCAGATGGATTGAAATTCCAGGGTTAGGGTTATCATTTCAATCATCAGATTTAGCCAAAATTATATTATTAATTTTTGTAGCTCGCACACTTACTATTCGCCAAGGTCAATTAGACGATTTTAAATCAGTCATTAAATACTTATTAGTGCCAGTCGGAATTATATGTGCATTAATTTTACCTGCCAATTTTTCTACTGCAGCTTTATTATTCATGAATTGTCTATTCATAATGTTTGTAGGAAGAGTAAAAGCAAAATTTATATTATATATATTAGGGTGCTGTATAGGTTTTGCATTATTATTGGGCATTATCATATACCAATTTCCTGATTTAATAAAACGTGGGGCAACATGGAAAGCTCGTATTGAAAACTTTAGTAAAGGCGATGCAAGCAGTAATTACCAAAGTGAACAAGCAAAAATTGCCATTGCAACTGGTGGCATAATTGGGAAAGGTCCTGGTAACAGCACACAACGTGCCTTTTTACCACAAGCACATAACGATTTTATTTATGCTATTATTATTGAAGAGTATGGTTTATTCACAGGCTTTGCTATGCTCTTCTTATACATGATTTTATTATTTCGAGGCATCAGAATATTACGTGATTCAGAAAAAACCTTTGGCGGATTAATGGCCGTTGGTTTAAGTTTTAGCTTGGTATTTCAAGCATTAATTAATATGGCAGTTGCTGTGAATTTATTTCCAGTAACAGGTCAACCATTACCATTAGTAAGTATGGGAGGAACCTCTATTTGGTTTACCTGTATTGCTATCGGCATTATTTTAAGCGTGAGTAGAGCAAACGAGGATACTACTAATAAAGAACAAGAAGTGATTACTGAATAAATGAAACCACTAAAAGTTATATTAAGCGGCGGCGGCACTGGAGGGCATATTTTTCCAGCAGTTGCAATTGCTAACGAAATAAAAAAGTTAGTGCCTCATGCGGAGATTTTATTTGTAGGTGCTCTTGGTAAAATGGAAATGGAAAAAGTTCCTGCGGCTGGTTACAAAATTATTGGTGTTCCTATTGCGGGTCTGCAACGTAAATTCAAATTATCTAATTTAAAATTACCATTCCTTATTATACAGTCTTTATTGAAGACACGCAAAATAGTTAACGAATTTAAACCCGATGTGGTGGTTGGAACTGGCGGCTATGCTTCTGGGCCATTATTAAAAGCTGCTACTAATAAAGGCATTCCAGCATTATTACAAGAACAAAATTCCTACGCAGGAATTACTAATAAAATACTATCGAAGAAAGCAAGTAAGATTTGTGTAGCCTACGAAGGCATGGAACAATTCTTCCCGAAAGAAAAAATTATTTTAACGGGTAACCCTGTTCGGCAAGATATTACTAACATAGCTGCTAAACGCGACGAAGCCTTTGAATTTTTTAAATTAGATAAAAATAGAAAAACGATTTTAGTGGTTGGTGGAAGCCTTGGTGCTAAGGGCATTAACGAAGCCATGAGTGAGGGATTACAACAATTAGCTGATAGCAATATTCAGTTAATATGGCAAACGGGTAAAACCTATTTTGAAATAGCCAAGCAACAAACCGTTGCATTCGAATCCAAAAACATTAGAGCGGTTGATTTTATTACACGCATGGATTTGGCTTATGCCTTTGCTGACGTGGTTATTTCGCGTGCTGGTGCTGGCGCTATTTCCGAATTATGCATCGTGCAAAAACCAAGCATTTTAGTTCCATTATTAACTGCCGCAGAAGATCATCAAACTAAAAACGCGATGTCGTTAGTGAACAAAAAAGCAGCCATTTTAGTGAGAGACGATCAAGCTAAAGCCAACTTAATAAAAGAAGCGATTGCTTTAGTAAACAATAGCAGCTTGCAACAAGTGATCAGTAAAAATTGCGCATTACTTGCTATGCCAAATTCTACAAATATTATTGCCAACGAAGTTTTAAAATTAGCCCACTACAGCCTTTAGTCATAAATGAACATACTTGATTACAAATTATATTATTTCATTGGTGCTGGTGGCATTGGCATGAGTGCTTTAGTTCGCTACTTTAACCATTATGGTAAAACAGTTTATGGTTACGATAAAACTGAAACAGATTTAACGAGGAAATTACAAGACGAAGGTGCTCAATTACATTTTGATGAAGATAAAGCATTAGTCAAAAAATTATTTTCACTCTATCATAAAGAAGATATTTTAGTGATTTACACGCCTGCTGTTCCAAAAGATCATGCAGAGTTTGTTTATCTTCAAAACGAAGGTTACAATTTACAAAAGCGTGCTTGGGTATTAGGCGAAATCACTAAACAATTTCGCACCATCGCCATTGCGGGTACTCATGGCAAAACTACTACTACAACGCTTACTACTCACATTTTAAAAACAGCTGGCATTAATTGTTTTGCCTTTTTAGGGGGCATTTCTCAAAATTATAAAACCAATTTATTGTTGGGCGATACTAACGATAAGGACGCTTACGTAGTTGTTGAGGCAGATGAATACGATCGTTCTTTTTTGACTCTTCATCCCTATATTACAGTCATAACAAGTGTTGACGCGGACCATCTGGACATTTATGGCGACTTAAATACCATGCATCAAACCTATACTCAATTTGCTTCTCAGGTTCAAAAAGAGGGCTTTTTGATTGTTAAAAAAAATGTTGATAACGATTTGAGACTCAAGGATAAAAGACTTGTCTACTCATTAAATTTAGATACTGAATACTCTGCGAATTCTATTGAAATTATTGATGGCGAATTTTGTTACAACATCAATAGTCCCATAGAGCCTGTAAGTCAGGTAGCCATTGGGCTACCGGGTTTACATAATGTAGAAAATTCAATCGCGGCAGTAGCAGTTGCGCAACAATTAGGTATTAAGGGCGATGTGATAAACAAAGCCTTACGTTCTTTTAAAGGAGTGAAACGAAGATTTGATTACCGAATAAAATCAAAGTCTATTGTGTACATTGATGATTATGCCCATCATCCGGAAGAATTGAGAGCAGCCATTACAGCCGCTAAACAATTATATCCTGATAAAAAAGTAACGGGTATTTTTCAACCGCATTTGTTTACACGTACACGTGATTTTGCCGATGGTTTTGCAGAGAGCTTAGATTTGTTGGATGTATGTGTGTTATTAGAAATCTACCCTGCTAGAGAAAAACCAATCGAAGGAATCAATTCGCAGATGTTGTTAGATAAAATGAAAAGCAAAGAAAAGTTTTTAGTAAAAAAAGAAAACGTGCTTGAATTTTTAAAAACACATCCACCACAAGTATTGATGACATTGGGAGCAGGAGATATAGACAGTTTGATTGAACCGATTGAGAAGATGTTGAATGAAACAACAAAATGAAAAAAATAAATTTTAGAAAAATATTAATCATCGTTCTTTGGATTATTGGATTATCAGGCCTACTAGCGTCATTAGCCTTTGCCACTAGCAAAGAAAAAAACGTAGTAGCCGAAAATTTATTGGTATCAGTTAATAATACAGAAGTTAACACCTTTATTGATGAAGAAGATGTAAAAGAGTTTTTCAAAGAAAGAAACGACTCAATTTTAAACACTTCTTTAAAAAATATTGATGTAAACGGTTTAGAGAAAGCCTTGAATTCTCATCCCGCTGTAGAAAACTCTGATATAGCAGTAGATGTAAATGGAGATGTAACCATGAATGTAACACAACGTACACCATTAGTTCGAGTAATGAACATGGATGGTGAAAGTTATTATATTGATACGAAATCTAAACTCATGCCCTTAAGCGATAAATTCACCGCCCGTGTGATTATTGCAACAGGATTCATTGTTGAACCATATGGAACTCGTTACCAAGTTTCGGTAGATGCCATTTCGAAAAACGAAAAATTTGCAGCTATTAGTGTGTTAGATGATATTTATAACATCTCCACTTATATTGCTAAGGATTCGGTTTTAGCAAGCCTGATACATCAAATAAATGTAACACCTGATAAGGAATTAGAGTTATACCCTTCAATTGGTAATCATAAAATTGTGTTTGGAGATGCGAAAGATTTTGAAGAGAAGTTTGAAAAACTAAAAACATTTTATACCGAAGGATTAAACAAAACAGATGGCTGGAATAAATATTCAACTATCAATATAAAATATAAAAACCAAGTGGTTTGCACTAAAAAATAAGTTTATGGACAATAAACCAACACAAAAACAAATGCCAGCAAATGCAGAACTAGTAGTAGGTCTTGACATTGGAACAACTAAAATTGCCGCAATCGTTGGTTACAAAAACGAAAACGGTAAAGTAGAGATTTTAAGTATTGGTAAATCCGAATCACTAGGTGTGCACCGTGGTGTGGTTGCTAATATTGAGCAAACCATTGAGTCTATTAAAGCTGCCATTAAAATTGCCGGTGATAAAGCAAATATTGATATTGAAGAAGTAATTGTAGGTATTGCAGGGCAGCATATTAAAAGTATGCAACACCGAGGTATGGTTACTCGTAAATCATTAGAAGAAGAAGTTTCTCAAAATGACGTTGATGAATTAATAGATAACATGCACAGGTTAATTATGCCTGCAGGAGAAGAAATTATTCATGTAATTCCTCAAGAATATATTATTGATAACGAAACAGGTATTCGTAACCCAATAGGACATTCTGGCATGCGTTTGGAAGGTAATTTTCATATCATTACAGGACACGTTTCGGCAGTAAAAAATATTTTTAAATGTGTTGATAGAGCAAAATTAATCACTGTTGATTTACACTTAGAGCCATTAGCAAGTGCTGATGCCGTTTTGAGTGATGAAGAAAAAGAAGCTGGTGTTGTATTAGTTGATATTGGCGGTGGAACAACCGATGTAGCAATTTTTTATGATGGTATTATTCGTCATACAGCTGTTATTCCTTTTGGAGGAAATATTATTACAGATGATATTAAAGAAGGTTGTGGTATAATTAAAACGCAAGCAGAACAATTAAAAATGCGTTTTGGTTCAGCATTAGCTCAAGAAAATCAAATGAATGAAGTGATTTCGATTCCTGGTTTAAGAGGTCGTCCACATAAAGAAATTTCAGTAAATACATTAGCGCAAATAATTCAAGCGCGTATGGAAGAAATTTTAGAGTTCGTGTTATTTGAAATAAAATCTTCGGGCTTCGAACGCAAATTAGCGGGTGGCATCGTTGTAACAGGTGGTGGTTCTCAATTAAAACACTTACCTCAATTAGTGATGTTAACTACTGGTATGGATTGCCGTATTGGAACTCCAAACGAACACTTAGCGGGCGCTGATGATGAATTAAAAAATCCGATGTATGCAACTGGCGTGGGCTTAGTAATGAAAGGTATTGAAAAATACGAACGCGATGCAAAACGTGGCAACAATGCATCTAAAGCAATTGAAGAATCAGTAATAAATACGGAAGCAACAAAACAAAAACCAGAGAAAAAAGTAACTGGTCACTCCAAACAAAAAGTAGGAAACTTCTTCGATTCATTGATTAGCAAAGCTAAGGACTGGATGAGTGATGATGTGGATTAGGCTAATTTTTAGTTATAAGTGTTTAGTTTTCAATATGATTAAACATTCATAAACTAGATAATAAAAAGAATAAAAATTAAGGAATAAAAAATTAAAGACAAAGAACTAAAAATTTAAAACTACATAACCATGATGCAATTTGAATTACCTCAAGAAGAAAGCTCAATTATAAAAGTAATTGGAGTTGGCGGTGGCGGAAGCAACGCCGTAAATCACATGTTCCGTTTAGGAATTAAGGGTGTGGATTTCATAGTTTGTAATACTGATAAACAAGCATTAGGAAAAAGTCCTGTGCCTCATAAAATACAATTAGGAAATTCATTAACAAGAGGATTAGGTGCTGGTGCAAAACCAGAAGTTGGTCGCGATTCGGCTTTAGAAAGCATCGAAGAAATAAAAGCAATACTAAAAGATAATACCGAAATGGTGTTTATCACAGCTGGTTTAGGCGGTGGTACTGGCACTGGTGCCGCTCCCGTAATTGCATCTATTGCAAAAGAATTAGGTATCTTAACGGTTGGAATTGTTACAATCCCTTTCTCTTTTGAAGGAAAAAAACGCAGAGAGCAGGCCGAAAAAGGTGAGCAAGAAATGAAAAAATATGTGGATACATTAATCGTAATTGGTAACGACAAATTACGCGACATTTACGGAAGCTTAAAAATGACTGAAGCATTTGCTCATGCAGATAATGTACTAACAGGTGCTGCAAAATCAATTGCAGAAATCATTAGTTTGCACATGCACGTTAATGTAGATTTTAATGATGTTAAAACGGTTATGCAAGATAGCGGAGTAGCCATTATGGGTTCTGCTATTGCAAGCGGCGAAAAACGTGCCATACGTGCCGTTGAAGCCGCATTAGTTTCTCCTTTATTAAATGATAATGATATTTCAGGTGCTCGCCACGTATTACTAAATATTATGAGCGGAAGCGATGATATTGAAATGGATGAGTTTGGTGAAATTACTGACTTCATTCAAGAAGCAGCAGGTGGTTCTGCTGAATTAATTACAGGGTACGGAACTGACCCTTCTTTAGGAGATAACGTATCAGTTACAATTATTGCAACTGGCTTTAACAGCAAAATGAATTCAGGTTACGAAGCGCCTACTTTCCAAGAGCGCAAAATTGTGAAATTAGACGAACCAACTGTTGCTAAAGTTGAGCCAGTGCAAACGACTATTATTGATGAAATTCAAACGAACGAACCGTTTGTGTTTGTGAAAGAAGAAACGGTTGAAACACCAATCATCAATAAAGTTGAAGAAACTACTGCTCCAATTGTAAAAGAAGTAAAAGAAGACACTTCGACAAGCTCAGTGGACGAGAAACCATTGTTTAAAGTATACTCTTTAGATGAGCCAGTTAACGAAACTCCTAAGCAAGAATTTGTGATTAATGATATTTCATCTGAGGAAGAAGAAACGCCAAGTTACGAAAGCAATAGCCGCGAAGAGCAAATTCGTTTGGCACAAGAGCGTATTAAAAAATTAAAAGAGTTAACCTTGAAAATGAAAACTCCAGAAGGTTTAAACGACTTAGAAAAAACATCTGCTTGGCAACGCAAACAAGTGAACTTAGATGCTAATAGCCCAACACCATCGACTGATTCACAAGTATCTCGTTACACATTAGGTGAGAACAATGAGATTAGACCAAACAACTCGTTTTTACATGATAACGTAGATTAATCGTTTACAATAATTAAAAAGAAACCCTCGCAGAAATGTGGGGGTTTTTTGTTTTTAGGAATTAACACTATTTCTTAACTTATTTTCACATTGACAAAAAAACAAAACACCTATCAAGCTATATGAGTTCCTGATAGGTGTAATGTATTCTAAACTAAACAAAATATAAGAATTGGTTTTAACTTGTTCTTATTTTTATGTAAAGGTGGGGAAACAAAACAAATAAATGCTTACAAAAAAACACTGAAGAGTTACATCATTCACACTATTTGAATCGTCATTGCGAGGAGCTTTTTCAGCTACTAAGCTATCTCATGAACAGTATCTAAAAACTAAATTTGAGATTGCTTCGCTACGTTCGCTATGACGAAGTACTCAAAAAGTTGCCATCAACAATTAATAGCTTTACGCCATTAGCCGAAACAGAACGATGCGAACTCATTTCGTCTGATACAACATAAGTCATGCCTTTAGTTAATTTGGTTTTTTCGCCTGTTTCCAGTTCGGTAACAAAATCGCCCTCTAAGCAATGTACAATATGTCCTTTTTGACACCAATGGTCGGCTAAATAACCTGTACTGTATTCTACTACTCTAATTCTTAACCCATCAAATTGTATAGTTTGCCAAATAGCTGTTCCTGATATTCCTGGATATTCAACTTTTTCAATACCTGTCCAATCGATAGTGTTAAAAAAGATGGGATTCATAGTTAAATGGCTTTTAATAATTATAAAAAAATACCTCATAAAGTTATAAGTTTTTTTGGTCTTTATGCGAACTAAATACCTAACTTTAAAGCACAATTTTTATTTTTTAATGCTCTTAGAAGACAGTCCAACATACTCTTTTACAAAAGAAATAATAACGCCTAATGTTCGTTTAAGAATGCTACATAACGGCATTATTCATTACACCTATTTACCAAATTCTGAAGTAAGTGTAGAAGAGCATCAACTTAATCATAATGCATTAGTTGAAATAACAGAAGGAATAAAAGCTCATTTATTAATAGACTCAGATGAATTTATTAATATTACGCAGAAGCACGAAAACTAGTTCGGCAATTAGAGTCAATTGTCCCAATAAAAACAAGGGCATTAATCATAACATCCCTTAGTGCGCGCATTTTAGCTAATTTTTACATAAAATTTTATAAGCCTCTAATTCCTACAAAAATATTTAATAGCCCAGAAATTGGTCAACAATTGCTATTAAATTTAAAGTAATTATCAGCATACAGCTACAAAATAGCTAAAGTCAACCCTATTTTTAAACAATATTTAAAGAAACCGTTAAGTTTTTTTAAATATCCATAATCTCTACAAAATCAGATTGTAGATTGCGTCTAATATAAAGCTATAAAAAATTATGGTTCCATTTTTTTGTTTTGAATTTAGGCAAGCAAATTGAGATCAAATTATTATTTTGAATAACACCGTCACAACTAAACAGATTAAAATGAAGACAATCTACGTAAAAACAATTCTAACGTTTATTTCAGCGTTAATTATTAATAACTCCTTTGGACAAGTTTCTGACGAAGGAATATGGACATTAGTTCCATCAAAAGAAATAGAGGGTGATAAAGTAAGAAGAAGTTCATTTCCTTCTGAATACCAATTATTTCAATTGGATTTAAATATATTGAAATCGAAGTTAATAAACGCACCTATATTAGGTTCAAATTCCAATCAATCAAATTTGATTCTTGAATTTCCAAATTCAGATGGTGTATTTGAAAAATTTAATGTGTATGAATCATCCATCATGGATCCAATTTTGGAAGCAAAATTTCCAATGATAAAAACCTATGCTGCGCAAGGCGTTGATGACCCAACAGCAACCATGCGTTTTAGTGTAACACAATTTGGTTTACATACTATGTCGTTATCTGGTATTAAAAGCACTGTATTTATTGATCCTTATACTACTGATTTAATAAATTATATAGTATATAATCGCGCGAGTTTAGGAGCAGATTCTCAAACATTTGAATGTTTAACAGATGACCAAGTTGCGTTACCTTCTATACAAAGAACAAGTGGAGATGGTAACATGACAGTTCAAAACATTAACGACCAAAAATTAAGAACCTATCGTTTAGCACAATCTTGTACAGCTGAATATGGAAATATTTTTGCAGGAACAGGAACCGTTGCTCAACAAAAAGCAAATATTCAAGCACAAATGACCATTACTATGAATCGTGTAAATGGTGTTTATGAAAGAGATTTAGCTATAAAAATGGTTTTCATTCCAAACAATGATTTAGTCATATATTTAGGTGCCACTGGCTCTGATCCTTGGACAACAGAATGGAATACAAAGACAGCTCAAACTATTGATGCAAATATTGGAGTTGCTAATTATGATATTGGACATAACTTTAACACAACAGGCGGTGGTAACGCTGGATGCTTATCTTGTGTTTGTATGAGTACTTCACAAACAGGAACTCACAAAGGAAGAGGTTATACAGGACGAGCTAATCCCACTGGTGATGCCTTTGACATTGATTATGTGGCTCATGAAATGGGACATCAATTTGGTGGTTACCATGTTATGAATACCTGCAGCAGAAGCGGAAACGGAATAACAGAAGTAGAGCCAGCAAGTGGAAGCTCTATTATGGGTTATGCAGGTATATGCCCTTCAAATGTGCAAGCCAATAGTCATGATGATTTCAACTATGTAAATATCAGAGATATTAGTGCTAATATTAAAACAGGTAATAGTAGTTCTTGTGCGGCCATCACGACCTTAACAAATTCTGCTCCAACTGCAAGTGCAGGAATTGACTATACAATTCCAAAATCAACGGCGTTTATATTAGAAGGAACAGCTACTGATGCAAACGGAATGTCTTCTTTAACATATAACTGGAGCCAAAATGACCCAACTCAATCGCCTGGTTCAGCAGCACCATTATCAACTTACAGCGTTGGACCATTATACAGATCTTTTTCTCCTTCTACTTCTCCTAACAGATACCTGCCAGCTTTAGCAACAGTGATTAGCAATACATTAGCAAACACTTGGGAAGTAACACCATCTGTTGGACGAACATTAAACTTTTCATTTATCGTAAGAGATAATCATGTTGGTGGCGGACAAACTGCTTCTGATTTAAAAGTAGTAACCGTAAATGCAGCTTCAGGTCCTTTTTCTGTAACTTCTCAAAATGCAGCAACCACTTGGACAGCAGCTACTACACAAACCATTACATGGGCTGTGGCAGGAACATCTGTTGCTCCAGTAAGTACCCCAAGTGTAAATATCTTTTTATCAACTGATGGAGGCTATACTTATCCTATTACTTTAGCAAGTAATATTCCTAATAATGGTTCAGCCATTATAACCGTACCATCTTTAACAACCACTACTGGTCGTTATATGGTGCGTGGTGCTGGAAATATTTTTTATGATTTGAATAATGGTGTTTTAACTATCGTTTCGGCACCAGCTGCTGCTCCAGTTTCTAACTTTAGCGTAGCATCTGTAAATCCATGTACATCAACTAGCATGCAATTAACTGATCAGTCTCTAAACGCACCAACCACTTGGACATGGTCAGCTACTTCATCAACTGGTGTAACTTTCTCAAATGTAAATGCTCAAAATCCAACGGTTACTTTTGCAAATGCGGGAACTTATACCATTGCTTTAATTGCAAAAAATGGAACTGGACAAAATACCTCAACAAAAACAGTAACAGTTATTGCAACGCCAACTGTAGCTGTTAATAGTTCTACTATCTGTTCTGGAAACTCAGCTGTATTAACGGCAAGCGGTGCTACAAGTTATAGTTGGAATAGTGGCGCTACAACAACAAGCATTTCAGTTTCTCCAACCACAACTACGAACTATACAGTAATTGGAACATCAAGTGGATGTACAAATACAAAAGTAACAACCGTAAATGTAAATGCAACACCAACAGTTGCAGTAAACAGTGCAACAATTTGTTCTGGAAATTCAGCAGCGTTAACAGCATCTGGCGCTACAACCTATTCTTGGAATAGCGGTGCTACAACAAATAGTATTTCTGTATCTCCAACGTCTAATACAAACTATACCGTAATTGGCACGTCTAATGGCTGTTCAAGTTCTCAAGTAACATCAGTGAATGTTAATACGAATCCAACGGTTTCTGTAAACAGCGCAACGATTTGTTCTGGAAGTTCTGCTGCTTTAATAGCTAATGGCGCTACAACGTATTCTTGGAATAGCGGAGCTACAACTTCAAGTATTTCCGTTTCTCCAACATCAACAACTAACTACACAGTTATTGGAACATCTAATGGTTGTTCAAGTTCTCAAGTAACATCAGTGAATGTTAATACGAGTCCAACAGTTTCTGTAAATAGCGCAACAATTTGTTCTGGAAATTCAGCAGCGTTAACAGCAAGTGGTGCTACAACTTACTCTTGGAATAGCGGAGCAACAACATCTAGTATTTCTGTTTCACCAACTTCAAATGCTACTTATACAGTAATAGGCACGACTAACGGTTGTTCTAGTTCTCAAATAACCAATGTTAATGTGAACTCATTACCTAATATTGCTGCTTCATCTACTACTATTTGTGCTGGTTCAACTGGAACTATAGCAGCATCTGGCGCCAATACATATACTTGGAACACGGGTGCAAATGGCACTAACTTATCTGTATCACCAACAGTTAATACGACTTATACAGTTACTGGAACCTCAACTGCTGGCTGTGTAAATACATCAACTGCTTCAGTGGTTGTTGGAAGCGCTCCTTCAATAGCAGTAAACTCTATGTCGGTTTGTTCTGGAGCTACAACAACATTAACTGCCAGTGGTGTTACAACCTACACTTGGAATACCGGCTCAAATGCATCTTCCATTTCAGTAGCACCAACAAGTAATACGACCTATACTGTAAGTGGTAATTTAACAGGTTGTGCAACTATCGCAACTAACACCGTTAACGTTAACGTTATTGCAAATCCAACGGTGGCTGTAAATAACTCTACTATTTGTTCGGGAAGTTCTGCCGCATTAACAGCAAGTGGTGCTACAACCTACTCTTGGAATAGCGGCGCAACAACTTCAAGCATTTCAGTTTCTCCAACATCTAATACAAGTTACACGGTTATTGGAACAACGAATGGTTGTACTAATACCAAAGTAAGTAATGTGACTGTAAAAGCTACACCAACTGTAGCGGTAAATAACTCTACGATTTGTTCAGGAAGTTCTGCCGCATTAACAGCAAGTGGTGCAACTACCTATTCTTGGAATAGCGGCGCAACAACTTCAAGCATTTCAGTTTCTCCAACATCTAATACAAGTTACACGGTTATTGGAACAACGAATGGTTGTACTAATACCAAAGTAAGTAATGTGACTGT
>CAITNS010000058.1 GCA_903893815.1 uncultured Bacteroidota bacterium | reverse complement strand
CTAATGGCGGTGGGGTCTGTAAATACGATGGTAAAAGTTTTACTCATTTTACCGATAAAGAAGGCCTGAGCAATAATGCTGTTTTGTCGATCTTAGAAGATAAATTCGGAAACCTTTGGTTCGGCACTAATGGCGGCGGCGTCTGTAAATACGATGGTAATTGTGTTGATGACATAATTAATGGAACAAATCTTTATCAACACAATCAACAAGACCTTAAAAAAAACAAAAAAGACCTTGTTAAAAGTTTTACTCATTTTACCAATAAAGAAGGCCTGAGCAATAATGATGTTAGGTCGATTGTAGAAGATAAATCCGGAAACCTTTGGTTCGGAACTAATGGCGGTGGCGGCTGTAAATACGATGGTAAAAGTTTTACTCATTTTACTGATAAAGAAGGCCTGAGCAATAAGAATGTTTGGTCGATTTTAGAAGATAAATCCGGAAACCTTTGGTTCGGAACTAATGGCGGTGGGGTCTGTAAATACGATGGTAAAAGTTTTACTCATTTTACCGATAAAGAAGGCCTGAGCAATAATGTTGTTTCATCGATCTTAGAAGATAAATCCGGAAACCTTTGGTTCGGCACTTATGGCGGTGGCGGCTGTAAATACGATGGGAAATCCTTTACGCATTTTACCGATAAAGAAGGCCTGTCAAATAATGTTGTTAGGAGTATATTAGAAGATAAATCCGGAAACCTTTGGTTCGGCACAGAAGGCGGTGGCGTTAGCAAATACGATGGGAAATCCTTTACGCATTTTACCGATAAAGAAGGGCTTGCCAACAATGCTGTAATTAGTATATTAGAAGACAAAAGCAGAAACCTTTGGTTCGGCACTTATGGCGGTGGCGTCTGTAAATACGATGGTAAAAGTTTTACTCATTTTACTGATAAAGAAGGCCTGAGCAATAATGTTGTTAGGTCGATGTTAGAAGATAAATCCGGAAACCTTTGGTTCGGCACAGAAGGTGGTGGCGTCAGTAAATACGATGGAAATTGTTTTGATGACATCATTAATGGAACAAATCTTTATCAGCACAATCAACAAGACCTTAAAAAAAACAAAAAAGACCTTATTAAAAGTTTTACTCATTTTACCGATAAAGAAGGCCTGAGCAATAATGATGTTAGGTCGATCTTAGAAGATAAATCCGGAAACCTTTGGTTCGGAACTAATGGCGGTGGGGTCTGTAAATACGATGGTAAAAGTTTTACTCATTTTACCGATAAAGAAGGCCTGAGCAATAATGTTGTTTTGTCGATCTTAGAAGATAAATCCGGAAACCTTTGGTTCGGCACCCGCTTTGGACTTAGTAAATTAACACTAGCTAAGTTAGTTGCCCTTCGACAGGCTCAGGGTGACAATATGGAGTATAGTGTAAAAGAAGATAATATTATTTTTAAAAATTACACCTACGAAGATGGATTTTTAGGAATAGGTTTCTTCGGAAATAGTATTTGTGAAGCTACGGATGGAGCAATTTGGATAGGAACAAATGATAGGCTAACGGTTTACCACCCGCCTTCCGATAACTTGTCGGTTCGAGCACAGTCGATAACAGATACCACTGCGCCCAACATACAATTAACAAGCGTAGAGTTGTTCAATGAAAATATTGCTTGGGTAAATTTATGTCAGACTGAGCGGAGTCGAAGTCAGGCTAAGGATACAACACTTACTTTAGGCAATGGCGTAAGCATTAGTGATTTTGAGTTTGATGGCTTAACAAAATGGTACACTTTACCAGATAATTTAAGTTTGGCTTACAATAATAATTACTTAACTTTTAATTTTATTGGTATAACAATGATGCAACCAAAAAAGGTAAAGTACCAGTATATACTAGAGGGTTTAGATGAAAACTGGAGTGCTATTACCAACAAAACATCAGCACCTTATGGCAATTTACCGCACGGTACTTATACCTTTAAAGTAAAGGCTATGAATAGCGAAGGTTATTGGAGTACTCCTTTTGAGTACAAGTTTACTATTCGCCCACCATTTTGGCAAACCTGGTGGTTCCGCTCATTAATTGGTTTAATAATTATAAGTTCAATTTGGTATTTCATAAAAAGCCGCGAGAAAAAATTAATAGCTGAAAAAGAAAAGCTCGAAAAAACGGTTGAGGAAAGAACAGTGGAAGTGCAAGAAGAAAAGAAATTTGTGGTAAAACAAAAGCATCTGATCGAAGAAAAACAAAAAGAGATTTTGGATAGTATAAACTACGCCAAACGAATTCAATATTCATTATTAGCAAGCGACAAATTACTAAATGATAATTTGCCAAAACACTTTTTATTTTTTAAACCTAAAGATGTTGTTAGTGGAGATTTTTATTGGGGTTCCAAGGTTGTCAGTTCAAGCCCTTCGGCAAGCTCAGGACAGGCTCCGGTCGAGAACTTTATCTTAGTAACGGCAGATAGCACAGGTCATGGAGTGCCTGGTGCTATTATGAGTATGCTAAATATTTCTTGTTTAAATGAAGCCATCAATGCAGATAAATTATCACAACCTGCCGATATTTTAAACGCTACACGCAAAAAAATAATTGAACATTTATTAAATGATGGAAGTGCAGATGGCGGCAAAGATGGAATGGATTGTAGTTTAATTAGTTTTGATTTTAAAAATAAAAAACTACTATATGCTGCTGCAAACAATCCGGTTTGGATTATCAGAGATAAAATATTAATTGCATTAGAAGCTAATAGAATGCCAATTGGTAAACATGATAAAGATTCGGTACCGTTTACTCAACATGAGTTTGATTTGCAACCGGGCGATATGGTTTATACATTAACCGATGGATTTCCCGATCAATTTGGCGGACCAAAAGGCAAAAAATTTATGTACAAACAATTAGAAAATTTATTAATTTCTATTTCTCATGAATCAATGGAAATACAAAAACAAAAACTCGAAGATGTTTTTAAAAATTGGAAAGGCGATTTGGAGCAGGTGGATGATGTGTGTATGATTGGGGTGAGAATATAACCGAGTAAATTAGAGCATTTACATAACACTTAAAAAAATAGTGCTGAAGTATGTTTATAGAATGTTGGCTTTCCATTCAACTTAATTAAACGGTTTTTATTTAGTTTGCTTAATATTATTGTCTTAAAAATTTGTAATTCATAACTCCTACAATTTTTTAGATTTATTTTTGATTAAATAAAAAATTGTACTTTTAACTATTGTATGACAGCAAAACTTTATATAGTACCAACTCCAATTGGCAATTTAGAAGACATGACCTTTAGAGCCATTAAGGTTTTAAATATGGTTGATTTAATTTTAGCTGAAGACACTCGAAATAGCATTCATTTATTGCGTCATTTTAAAATTGACAAACCTTTACGTTCTTATCATGCACACAACGAGCATGCAACAGTTGAGCAAATTGTAGAAATGATTTCTTCTAATAAATCTGTGGCTTTAATTTCGGATGCCGGCACTCCAGCTATTTCTGATCCGGGGTTTTTATTAGTGCGAGAATGCATTAAACATCATGTAGCCGTTGAAACTTTGCCGGGAGCAACAGCATTTGTTCCGGCTTTAGTAAACAGTGGTTTGCCTTGCGATAGCTTTGTTTTTTATGGATTCTTACCACAAAAAAAAGGCAGACATACCAAATTACTTTCTTTAAAAGAAGAAACACGCACGATGATATTTTACGAATCGCCTTTTAGATTAGTAAAATTATTAGAAGAGTTTAAAGAGTATTTAAGCGGCGACAGACAAGTTTCTGTATCGCGAGAATTATCAAAACTATATGAAGAAAACGCTCGCGGAACTGTTGACGAACTAATTGCACACTTTACTGCTAAAACTGTAAAAGGTGAAATTGTAGTGGTATTAGCTGGCAAAGAGGATTAATGACATTTTTTTGAGTTTCATGTTTTGAGTTTGCGGTATTAGTAAACTAACAAATTTATTCCACCTAACAAAAAAAGAAGCTACCCTTCTGAGGTAACTTCTTTAAGAAAAATTATTCGTTCTGTCATTCCGAGCTTGACTCGGAATCTCAACTCTGATTTAATTACATAGATGCTGAATCATACCGATAGCTATCGGTATCAGCATGACCCACTAATTCAGCATGACTTAATACTTTAAAAAAACTAAAAAACTACTGCAACACAATTTTTCGGGTTTCGATGGTAACGCCCTGCGCATTGATGAGGTTAACAAAATAAATACCATTGCCACCCCAAGTACTCATATTCACATAAAATTGTTGCTGTGTAATGGCAGACTGAAATACTTGTTGCCCCAACGCATTACTGATTTTAATTTGATGACCTGTTAAATTAGCCAAGTTGCCGTTATCAATAGTAATATGATCGTTAGTTGGGTTTGGCCATATTTTAATAGTATTTTGGTAAGTTACCGGATTAAAACCTGTTATATTAGTATTAATTAAAAGTGTATCCGTAACTGTGATAGTTTGGTAGCAAATATTACCATTATATAAACCTGTAATTTCTTGCTGTGACAAAGCACGATTCCAGATGCCGATGTCATCAAGTTTGCCATTTTGATACCAAACTTGATTATATGCACTGCCAATAAAAATTTTTGATAATACAGGATTTATTAAGGTTGAAGATGACTGAGATTGTAAAACACCATTAATATACAATTTAGAATTATTAGAATTAAAATCACAAGTCATAACAACATTATACCAACTGTTAGACAAAACAGTGTTTGCCGAAGAAATAAAAAAAGAAGCTGGAACTCCTGAATTTCCAGCTTGTCCATATAATTTCGTTGTTGTGTAATCATAGCCTGTATTAAAACCATTATTTAGGTTATCAGCCATAAATATTATCGATTGAGGTTGATTAGTTAGCGAAGACATATTTGTCCAACCAGAAAGTGTTAATCCATTTACATTTGCCGTGTTAAGTGCATTAATAAGGTTGATTTCAATATAATTAGATGTCCCATTAAAGCTATATGCTGAATTAGATAAGCTGTTTCTGTCTGATGTCAAAGACGCGCCATTAACTGTTCCATTATTCCCATTTCCACTTTCATCAGTAGCGTTGCCGTTAAATGGCCACCAACCAACTAAACCATTTGTAGGCACATAATTAGGAACTGTTTGCGCTAAGCTTGTTACAGCAAATCCGGCTATAGCCAGAGCTGTTAAGAGTACACTTTTTTTAATCATAGTATAATTTGTTTTATACTACTCTGTCCCGCAGCAGCGGTTAGGTTAAATAAATCAGTGTGGGACAGTTGCAAATACTTGTTGTTGAGGGGGTCGAAGCCCTGTGCACAAAGTAAAGCAACGCCCATGCTTTACCGTGAGCGTTATGCTTAAACTTCCCTGCGCACGTGAATTTTCGACCTTTCAACAACAGGATGGTTAGCAAACGCTAATGTTTTATATTACATAAAAATAAGTTATGTCATGTTTAATTTTTAAATGCTAATCAAATATACTTTTTTTTGGTTATAAATGGTTTAGCAATATCTAATTAATAATTTACTAATGCATTTTTAATAAGTTCTATTTTAACTCCATTATATAATTCATAACATCCAATGTTTTTTGGCAGAGAAAAACAAAGCGCATCCCCTTCATTTTTTTTATCATGTAAAATATATTTCAAAAGGAGTTCTTTTGTAGAGTTGGATAATTTTATTTTTGGGTAAATAAAATTTATGTAGTCCAAAATTTCTTTTAATTCTTTTACGTTAATACGTTTTAAAGTATTGGCGATATCAGCTTCCATTAGCATTCCTGCAGCAACTGCTTCGCCATGTAAAATATCTTTCTTTTGTTCAATCAAAGCACTTTCTAAAGCATGGCCAATGTTATGCCCAAAATTCAAACATTTGCGTAAATCGTTTTCGTATAAATCTTTTTTTACAATTGTATTTTTTAATTCAATGGCTTTTGTAATTATTTTTTCAGAATAGAATTCCTTAACAGATTTTAATTCTTTCCAAAATTCTTTGTCAGCAATTAAGGCTATTTTAATTACTTCAGCAAAGCCATTTTTTATTTGACGTTCAGATAGTGTTTTTAAAAATTCAGGATTCACAAAAACTCCTTTTGGTTGGCTTGTTGTGCCAATATGATTTTTTATGCCTTCAAAATCGACACCTGTTTTTCCGCCAACACTGGCATCTACCATGGATAATAAAGTGGTAGGTATATTTATAAAATGGATTCCTCTTTTAAATGTTGAAGCTACAAATCCACCTAAATCAGAAATTACACCTCCGCCTAAATTGATAAGTAAACTTTTTTTATCTGCGCCGGCATCTGTTAATGCGCCCCACACTTGCAAACAGGTTTCTAGTGTTTTTTTATCTTCGCCACTTTCTAATTCTATAATTTCGGCTTCATGTAATTGTGGCACGTTAAATAATAAAGTTGGTAAGCATTTCTCAAAAGTATGTTCATCACAAATAATAAAATAGTTTGTATAGCTGTTTTTAGTTAAAAATTTAACTAAAGTTGGTAAACTTTTTTCTCCAATGTAAATAGAATAGTTTGTTGATTTTATAGTTGCCATTTTAGTTTAATCCTTTTATTTGTGTTAATGCTTGCTTTGCTTGTTTGTTATTTGGATTACGTTTTAAAAGTTGAGATAAATATAATTCTGATTTTTTAAACTCTTTTTTATAAGCATATAGTCCAGCAACATTTAGCAGTAAAGCTTCATAGTCAGGATCTAAAGCCAATGCTTTAAAATATAATTTTTCAGCTTCCATAACTTGTCCTTGTGCTAATTTCACATAACCTAAATTGGTAAGTGCCGAAACGTGTTTTGGATTTTCTTTTAATATGTCAATAAACTCTTTTTCTGCATTGGGCAATAGTCCTTTAGCAGCTAAAGCTGCGCCATATTTGGTTTTAAAATCTAAACCAAAAGGTGCTAAGGTGACAGCATTTTTGTAGTAATTTATAGCTCTTTGATTATCTCCTAAGTTGTAAAAAGCCTCGCCAATGCGGTAACTTGTCCAGGCATCATCATTGGAGTATGATTTTTTTATTAATACATTACTAAGCAAATAATTATCTGATAATCTATTTACATAAATTACAATTTTATTAAAATCATTTTTATTGAAGTTTAACTGAATTAAGGGTTCAAAATTTATTTTTAAATCATTTGCAGTTTTATCTTTTAAATAAAAAGCGGCACTGTCTAAATAATATAGTTTGTTTTCAAATTTTTCAAATTGATTTAAGTATGCTTTTGCTTTTATTATCGAGCTTGGCTGTTTTTCATTAATAGCATAAAGACCAATAAATTCTTTTATACCGGCTTTGTCTTTTTTAGTCATTGGTTTTCTGATGTAATGGTCGTGAACCGTTACATGTGGAATATCAATTGAGCCCGACTTCGGCATATGACAACTAACGCAATTAGAAATTTTTGTAATTCCTTTTTTATTACAAATTAATTTTGAGCCAATTTTTCCTGTCACCTTAAGCGAAGTCGAAGGGTTTTCTATCCCTCTAATGTGACAAGAGTTACACGCATCATTAAAAACATTAGGATTTGTTTCTCTCACACTCACATGTGGATTGTGGCAAGTAACACAAGTCATGGCATCTTTGTACGGTTTTAATTTGTTGGAAGTTGTTTCGGTAGCTGAGCTTGCCGAAGCTATAAAACACTGACTTTGTTTTAATCTATCGGCATGCGAGGCCATTATAAACTCATCATCTGCGTGCTTATACTTTGGTAAAAAAACAGTCATATAGTCGCTTAACTTCATGCCTGGTTTAAAGTCGTAAAATGATTTTCCTTCTTTTAAAATTGTATTGCCTTGTAAATGGCATCGTTGGCAAATATCAAATTGAGCATCAACACTCAACTTTGCAGGGTTCACAATACTATAGTCAATATATTTTGACGTATCTATTTTACTTCCGGTTCGTCTTTCTTCAACATGCATACTTCCTGGTCCGTGGCAACGTTCACAATTTATGCCTTCGGGTACCGATTTAAATTTATTTTCAGAACCTAAAACAAAATCGGGATAGTTGTTATGACAGCTCATGCACTCCAAACCAATTTTTCGCATAAACCTGCTATTATTGCCATTTTCAAAACCTGGCGGCAAATCCCATTTCTGTTTTTGAGTATAAAACGTCATCGGCATTTGATTTAAATAACCATTCTCCGATTGAATATGTGAATTTGTGTGTTGCCCTGAACCTACTATAAAATCAACAGTTTCTTGTCTTTTGAAAATTGTATCTTTTCCTTGCAAACGGTATTCTAAAAACTGCAAACTATCGTTTAGCCAAAAAGCTTTATAATAAAAATTGCCAATTTTATCATGAACGATAGAGGTATGGTAATTCGCAGCTGATTTTTCTTTTGAAGCTAAATCAAACGATTTCCCCATGCCAGTTTTAATAAACGTGTTATAAATATCTTGGTGACATAATTTACAAGTGCTAATGCCAACATACTTTGCGGAGTCAGAATGATTCAAGTAAATCAACGTGTCTTTTTTTACCGCTTGTGTTTTTGTGTTTCCTTCTGGTGCCTCACAAGAAAAAACAATAAGTGCAATAGTAAAAACTAAAACAACAAGTAAATATTTTAATGAATTTGACAATTTGAAATTAAGATGTCTCAAAATTAACATAACAATTTGTAAATGCACTAAATCGCAAAAATCATCTCAAATAGTCATAATTTAACGCTTATTTAACGATAAAGTGTAGATTTTCAATCAGATAAAGTTGGTTTCTCACTTAAAATTCGTAGTTTTGCGCCCTTATTAAAATATACCATGTCAGAAATTAGAAACATTGCCATCATTGCCCATGTCGATCACGGGAAAACAACATTAGTAGATAAAATTTTACACCAGTGTAATTTATTTCGTGAAAACCAAGCTTCAGGTGAGTTAATCCTTGATAACAACGACTTAGAGCGTGAGCGTGGTATTACTATCTTAGCAAAAAACGTATCAGTTACCTATAAAGGAACAAAAATTAACATCATTGACACACCAGGCCATGCTGACTTTGGTGGAGAAGTTGAACGTACATTAAACATGGCGGATGGAGTAATTTTATTAGTAGATGCTTTTGAAGGGCCTATGCCTCAAACACGTTTTGTTACTCAAAAAGCCATTGCAGCAGGTAAAAAAGCGATTGTAGTGATTAATAAAGTAGATAAACCAAACTGTCGTCCTGAAGAAGTTCATGATAACGTATTTGATTTATTCTTTAATTTAGATGCTTCTGAAGATCAATTGAACTTCCCTACAGTTTACGGTTCTAGTAAACAAGGCTGGATGGCAGCTGATTATAAAACACCTACAACTGATGTTACCTACTTATTAGATACTATTTTAGAAAATATTCCTACAGCACCTGAGCGTGTTGGAACATTACAAATTCAAATTACATCTTTAGATTATTCTTCTTTTATTGGTCGTATTGCTGTAGGCCGTGTATTCCGTGGAATCATTAAAGAAAATATGCCAGTTTCAGTTGTAAAACGTGATGGTAGAATTCAAAAATCTCGTATTAAAGAATTATACGTTTTCGAAGGTTTAGGTAAAGTTAAAGTTACCGAAGTTCAAACTGGTGATATTTGTGCATTTACTGGAATTGAAGGATTTGAAATTGGTGATACAGTTGCGGATTTCGATTCTCCAGAAGCAATGCCAACCATGAAAATTGATGAGCCAACCATGAGTATGTTATTTACTATTAATAACTCACCGTTCTTTGGTAAAGATGGTAAATTTGTTACTTCTCGTCACTTACGTGATCGTTTATATAAAGAATTAGAAAAAAACTTAGCGATGCGTGTTGAAGAAACATCATCTCCTGATTCTTATTTAGTATTTGGACGTGGTATCTTGCATTTATCTGTTTTAATTGAAACGATGCGTCGTGAGGGATATGAGTTACAATTAGGGCAGCCACAAGTTATTGTAAAAGAAATTGACGGACAAAAATGTGAGCCAATAGAGGTATTAACGGTTGATGTTCCTCAAGAATCAGCTTCTAAAGTAATTGACTTAGTAACTCAACGTAAAGGTAATTTATTAATCATGGAAGCTAAAGGAGATTTAACGCATATTGAATTTGAAATTCCTTCTCGTGGTATTATTGGTTTACGTAATAATGTGCTAACGGCCACAGCTGGTGAGGCTATTATGGCTCACCGTTTTAAAGATTACGAACCATGGAAAGGCCCAATTCCTAGTCGTATTGCAGGAGTTTTAATTTCTAAAGATAAAGGAACTGCAGTAGCTTATTCTATTGATAAATTACAAGATCGCGGTAAGTTTTTTGTTGAAGCTGGAGACGAAATATACCCAGGTATGGTAATTGGAGAACATATCCGCCCTGATGATTTAGTAGTAAATATTTGTACAGAAAAACAATTAACAAACATGCGTGCATCAGGTACTGATGACAAAATGCGTATCGTACCAAAAATCAATTTCAGTTTAGAAGAAGCCATGGAATATATCCAAGGTGATGAATATGTTGAAATTACTCCAACTTTTATCCGTTTACGTAAAATCTATTTAGATGAAAACGAGCGTAAACGTATGGGTAAAACATTAGTTTCAAAATAATATTTCTTAAATAAACTATTAAGCCTTATAGCAAATTTTGCTGTAAGGCTTTTTGTTTCGTGAAATTTTTACTTCAACTGGCTAAGTGATACAATCTATTTTATCAACGCCAATTTGCCTAATCAGCGTCATTAGCGTTCCATTTAAAAGCTGAGCAAATAATTTTCTCTTATAACTTATAACTTATAACTTTGAACTCAATTATGAAGCCCAGTTACGAAGAAATATATATGGAGTTAGCCGAAAAGCTAGCCTTACGCTCACATTGCGTAAAAGCTCAGGTTGGAGCGGTTTTAACAAAAGATACCCGTATTGTATCGCTAGGGTATAATGGTCCGCCAGCAGGCACGCATAATTGTGATCAAGAGTGGCCAGAACATGGATGTGCTCGTGATAGTAAAGGAAGTTGCTCATTAGCCCTACATGCTGAGCAAAATGCCATTTTATATGCTGTTAAAAATAACACTACTATTGATGGTTCTACCTTGTACGTTACTTTATCACCATGTATTGCATGCGCGCGTGTAATTTACACCATGGGAATTAAAAGGGTTTACTATAAAAATAGTTACGCAGAGTATAAAAATATTCCAACAGATGAAGGCGTTGAATTTTTAAAAAAGTTTGGCGTTGAAGTTATCAGATACACTAAATAGTACAAGTTAGTAAAACGTTATATATAGATTAAAAATGGTTAAATTATTTTTCATATGTATCATTTCAACATTCATCTCTATTCCTTGTATATCTCAGGAAGGAGGCGGGAAGGCAGATGTGCCTAAGCACGAAAAATCTTTTAAAAGTAAACGAAAATTAGCTAAAGCTGATAGAAAAGCTGCAAGAGAAAAACGTAAAGAAGAAAAAGCAGAGCAAAAAAAAATACGTAATCATCATAAACGAATTCAAACAAAAGAAGTTCGTAAAAGAATGAAACGAAATAAAGGAAAAGCGATTAGAAATAATACACACCAAAGAGAGCCGTTTTTTCAGCGCTTGTTTCAGAAAAAAAGGGGTAAAGTTTCAAAAAGAGCTAAAGAAAAGCCTTCAAAGGTGCAACAGTATTAAAAAATTACACTCTTCCAATAGCTTAATTTCATCTGCGGCAAAATTTCCACCACTTATTGGCAAAAACCCACCACTTATCAATTTTCCACGCCCATTTAACAGTTCTTTAAAATTATCACAAACGAACTCCTTAAATTCGTGTTAATTCTTGTTAAGTTTAATACCCTTTAACAACAAAAATTTGGAAAATAATAACCACATAATCAGAATATTAGAAAAAAACGGCATAAAAACTTGCACTAGTTACCTATCATTTATATATTTATCCGCTCGTATAAATCGAAATTAATTAAAAACTATCAATATGTTAAGAAAAATTTACTTTTCAGTCGTAACACTTTTACTAGCTAGCGCTTCAATATTGGCTCAAAACAATGGTGGTGCTATCAAGGTTTTATTAAAAGATAAAACAAATGGAGAATCAATTCCATTTGCAAACGTCGTTGCTTATCAAGGCGGCGTGCAAGTAGGTGTTGCAACAACAGATATGGATGGTTATGCTACTATTAAACCATTATCTCCAGGTAAATACGATGTAAAAGGTGTTTATGTTGGTTACCAAACGGCACAGCAAAATGGAGTTGTTGTTGGTGAGGCTAAAACGGCTTATGTTACTATTGAGTTATCAAATGGAGAAGGGGTTCGTTTGGATGAGGTAGTTGTAACGGATTATTTGGAACCATTAATTGATGGTGATATGAAATCTGGTGGTACTGTAACTAGAGAAGAGTACCAAAATATGGCTACTAAAAACATTAACTCAGTTGCTGCAACAACAGCTGGTGTTTACCAGGCTGATGAGGGTAGTTCTTTAAATGTACGTGGCGGTCGTTCTTCTTCAACTATTTATTTTGTAGATGGTGTAAAAACAATTGGTGGGTTAGGTGTTCCTCAACAAGGTGTTGAGCAATTAAACGTTATTACCGGTGGTGTTCCTGCTCAATATGGTGATGCAACTTCAGGTATTATCTCAGTTACAACTCGTGGACCTCAAAGTAAATTTGCTGGTGGAGTGGAGTTAATCTCTTCTCAATTAACTGATAAATATGGTTACAACTCGATAGGTTTTTCTTTAGGTGGTCCAATTTGGCAAAAAAGAGATTCAACTGGTCAAAAGAAACCGATTATCGGATTCTTCTTATCTGGACAAGGAACTTATGAAAAAGATCCTGATCCTTCTTATGTTAAATTATGGAAATTAAATGACGATAAATTAGCTCAAATTGAGCAAAATCCTTTACAAGTAGTTACGGTTGGTTCTGAAGACAAATTTTATCGTGCTTTAGATTATATTACTAAAGCTGATATGGTTCAAACGCCTGTTCGTCAAAATGCAGCTAGTCGTGCAATCCAATTAAATGGTAATATCAAATATCAAGTTGCTCCAAATACTGTTTTACAAATAGGTGGTAACTTTGATTACAATAATAGACACGATTTTATTTATGGCTATTCTTTATTTAACGCATCTAATAACCCTCAGTCGATAGACAATACTTGGAGAGCTTATGCAAAAATTAGTCAAAAATTTGGAGCTGCTCAATCAGGTTCTGAAAAGGAGAAGTCTCAAGCGGTAGTTACTAATGCATTCTTTACTTTTTTAGCTAGTTATGAGAAGAGTAAAACTGTAAATCAAGATGACACACACAAAGATAAAATCTTCCGTTACGGGTATCAAGGAAAATACAATTTTACTGTAGATACTACTACAAACTATCGAATTAAATATGATAGTAATAACAATAAGTACTATTTAGATTACCAAGGTTTAGTTACAGGGCCTGTTACTTTCGAGAGAAGCGAATTAAATCCTATTACTGCTAATTATTCTACTCAAGTATTTAATTATAGAGGTACTTTACCATCTATTAATGCTGCGCAAAACGATAACGCTTTCGTTAATGGAGATAGTCCTTCAAATATTAATAGTTTATTCTTTTCTTCTGGTCGTCAATCAAGAAGTTATGGAGTAACTGAATCTACTCAATTACGTTTTGCTTCTAGTTTCTCTGCTGACTTTAAAAACCACGCTATTATGGTGGGTGTTGAATACGATCAACGTGATCAAAGCGGATATTTTGTTTCTCCAAACGAATTATGGGAGCGTATGAGATTTTTAACTAACGCTCACTTAGTTTCTTTAGATACAACTGTAGCTAATACAATAATCATCCCTGGTACTGCAGCAACAGGTGGTTTAGATTTACATTACCACAGATATTCATATGATGTTACTAAACAAAATCAAATTGATAAATCGTTAAGAGCTTCTATGGGATTAGGAGCAGACAATCAAACATTTATTAATACAGATGCACTTTCTCCAGACGATTTATCATTAGATATGTTTAGTGCACAAGATTTATTACAAAATGGAATTAATCCTTTAGTAGATTATTATGGATTTGACTATTTAGGTAACAGAGATAAAAATTCTACTAACTTGGATAAGTTCTTAAATGATAAAGATGCAAACGGCAATCAAACATTACGTGTTGGTGGGTATAAACCAATTTATGTAGCTGGTTATATTCAAGATAAATTTGACTTTAAAGATTTGAAGTTTAACGTAGGTATTCGTGTGGATCGTTTTGATGCAAATCAAAAAGTTTTAAAAGATCCGTTCTTGTTTCAAGAAGCATATACAGCTGGCGAGAAATCTGAAGGAAAACCAGAGAATATTAAAAGCAATTATGTAGTTTATGTTGATAATTTAAATAGTTTAAATGTTGTTGGTTACCGTCATACTGATGAAAAAACTCAAACAACAACTTGGTATAATAATGAAGGTAAAGAAATTTCAGATCCTAAGTTATTAGTAAACGATGGTAAATTAACACCTTGGTTAAAAGACGCTGATTATGCTAGCAAAAACGCATTTAGTACTGCTGCATTTAAAGATTATAAACCACAAATTAATGTAATGCCTCGTGTGGCTTTCTCGTTCCCAATTTCTGACGTTGCTAACTTCTTCGCACATTATGACGTTTTAACTCAAAGACCAAGCGATGGTTTAATGAGATTTGACCCAAAAAATTATTATTTCATTAATTCTACAGCAAGTCCTTTCATCACAAATTCTAACTTAAAGCCTGAAAAAACAATCGACTACGAATTAGGATACCAGCAAATTTTAAATCAAAAGAAAAATGCATCATTAAAAGTAACTGCATTTTATAGAGAGCTTAGAGATCAAATTACACAAATTTCAATGTCAAATGCATATCCTAGAACATACCAAACTTATGCTAATAAAGATTTTGGTACTGTAAAAGGATTAAGTGCTGAGTTTGATTTAAGAAGAACAGGTGGAATTTCATTAACTGCAAACTATACTTTGCAATTTGCTGAAGGATCTGGTTCTAATGCTAATTCAGGTGCTAACTTAGCTAACTCTGATCAACCAAATTTACGTATTACTTTACCTTTAGATTATGACCAACGTCATACAATCACATTAAACTTCGATTACCGTTTTGGTGAAGGAAAAGATTATAAAGGTCCTCAGTTTAACCGTAAGAAAAAAGGAGAGCAACAAACGGTACAAATATTACAAAATGTTGGAGCTAACTTAATTTTCCGTATTGGTTCTGGAACACCTTATACTCGTGACGTTGCAGCTTCTCCAATTGGTGGAAGATCACAAATTAATGGATCCATCAATGGTTCTTACAAACCATGGCAATTTAGAACTGATTTAAGAGTTGATAAAAATATTGAGTTATCTTGGGGTAAAAAAGATGACGATAGTAAGAAAACAGCTAACTTAAATATTTACATTCAAGTATTAAATGTATTAAACAACAGAAATATTTTAGGTGTGTATAACTTTACTGGTAACCCAGATGATGATGGTTATTTAGCATCAGCTCAAGGTCAATTATTCTTAAATAGTAACCCTTCTACAGCAACATCTTTTACTGATCAATATAACATTTACATTAATAACCCTGGTAATTACGGAAGACCACGTACATTTAGAATAGGAGTATTATTAGACTTTTAATTATATAAAGAATTTTTATTATGGAAACCATGACTAAGTTAAACAAACATCTATTGATAGCAGCCATTGCACTAAGTGCTTTGTCAGCTAATGCAAAAGAAAAATATGGCGTTGGTGCAAGAACAGCAGCTCCTCAAAAAGTTTTGGCTGGATGCTCTCCTGCTCAAGCTTCTGCCGAACTTGCTGTTAATAACGTAAGAACCCTTATATTTTCCGGATCGGATATGTGGTGGGATTTATTTGGTACACAAAATGCCAGATATACTATTCCTAAAGGTGAAGACTTGTCTAAACTTCCTAATTCTAACTTTGCGGGTAACGTTTGGTTTGGTGGAGTTGACATTGGTGGGCAATTAAAATTGGCTGCTCAAACTTATCGCCAATCACAATCAGGTGGTATTAGTTTTTGGACTGGTCCATTAAGTACAGGAGATGCTTCTGTTTCTTCTGATGTTTGTCAAAAATATGACCGAATATTTAAATTAACTCGTGTAGAGGTTGATGCATTTGCATTAGCTGGTGGCGAATTGACTTCGAATATTAAAAATTGGCCAGGTAATGGAGATATCTCTTTAAATCAAGATCAACAATTAGCGCCTTATATTGACGTTAATGCAGACGGCGTGTATACACCTGAAGCTGGCGACTATCCTTCTTATGATGTTTATAATAGCGGATTAAAAGATAATTTAGGCGTTTGTAAAGCAAGAGTTTTTGGTGATGAAACGTTATGGTGGGTATATAACGATAATGGTAATAACCATGGTAATGGAGGTAAAGCAATTGGTATGGAAATTCGTGCTCAAGCATTTGCTTTCAAAACAACAGATGAAATTAATAACATGACCTTTTATAACTATCAATTAATCAATCGTTCATCTTTTGCATTGTTTGATACTTATATGACTGTATGGACCGATGCCGATTTAGGTTATTATGGGGATGATTATATTGGATGTGATGTTAAAAGAGGTTTAGGGTATATTTACAATGCCGATGCAAACGATGAATCAATTGCTGGAACACCAGGATATGGTGCTTTTTGCCCTGCTTTAGGTTGCGACTTCTTTCAAGGTCCTATCAATACAGCTAATTTTGTTGATGATGATGGTGACTTATTAGTTGACGAGCCAGGTGAGCAAATGGGAATGACAAAGTTCTTATATTTTAATAACTCTTTTGCTGGTGTTCCTTTACAAACTACTGACCCTGATAATGCTTCACAATATTACGGTTACATGACAGGTTTCTGGAGAGATGGAACACCATTTACATGCGGTGGAAATGGTTACGGTGGATCTATTCCAACTAGTTTCGTTTATCCTGCGGATACTTATACAAATGGAGTTTGTGGTGGTTCAACATGGGAAGAAACTACTACTGCTGGTGATAGACGTTTCATGCAATCTTCAGGTCCGTTTATTTTGCAACCAGGTGCAGTTAACTACATTACTGTTGGTTTGCCTTGGGCTAGAACTACTTCTACAGATCCAAAGGCATCTATTCCATTATTAAAAATTGCTGATGATAAAGCACAAGCCTTATTTGATAACTGTTTCCGCGTATTAAGTGGTCCAGAAGCTCCAGATATGACTATTCAAGAGTTAAATAATGAGTTAATAATTTATTTCTCTAATAAACCAGCTTCTAACAACTATTTAAATCAATACAAAGAATTAGATGTTACTATTCAAGCAGACCCAACTCACTTTCCTAACATCGATAATTACTACCGTTTTGAAGGGTATAAATTGTATCAATTAAAAAATAATTCAATTGTACAAGAAGAATTAAACGATCCTTCAAAAGCTAAATTAGTATTCAATTGTGATTTGCAAAATGGTATTACTCGTTTAATAAACTATGAATTTGACGCAACAACTGGCGGAGATGTTCCTTCAGTAAAAGTTGAAGCAAATGATGATAGTGATAAAGGAGTTAAATCAACTTTTCACTTTACTCAAGATTTATTCTCTTTATCACAAGATAAAAAGGTTGTAAATAATAAAGAATACTACTTCTTCTGTGTAGCTTATGGATACAATCAGTATGGTGAATATAAAGAAGACCAAGTTTGGACTGCTTTAGACGTTGCAAGTTCTGAAGGTCAAAAACGTCCTTATTTAGAAGGTCGTAAATCTAAAAAAGCATATGGTATTCCTCATAATCCAGCTCCTGAAAAAGATGGTACAATTGCAAATTCTGCTTATGGATATGGACCAAAAATTACTCGTGTTGAAGGACAAGGTAATGGCGGTAATTATTTAGAATTAACACAAGCTTCAATGGAGGCAATTGTTGCCAATGGAAATAGTGTTAAAGAAATTACTTATGAAAATGGACGTGGACCAATAAATATTAAAGTGGTTGATCCATTAAATGTTCCAAATTCTGTATTTACAATTGCTTTAATAAGCAGAAACTGGTATTACAAAGACACTTTAGTTGGAACTGCAGCTCAAGCTCAACTAATTGAAGATACTATGAAAACAGATCCTTGCAGAACTAGTGCTTTCCATAAATTACGCCCTTTTAATAAATTATCTTTAAATAAAAATGCTCCCGATGGTTATGTAGATCAGGATACTACAACTTGGGTATTAAAAGATGTAAATAGCTTAAAAGAATACTACCCTTGTAAATCAATTAGAATCGGAGAAGAATATTATTTCTCAGAGCTAGGTTTATCTGTTCAAATTGGTGGAGCAAATGATATTGCACATATTGGTTTCCCTTATGATGTTTCAAAAGATAAAATCATGAAACCAGGAGATTTTATGGGTGGAGCATCGTATTTTGCCAATTCATCTCAATCTTGGTTATCTGCTGTTCCTGATATTGATGGTGGAACTCCTTTTAACTGGATTAGATCAGGAAATTATAAAGATGAAACAGACGCGGCATTAAATGATTACGAAACTAGTAACGCCTATTCTGGCACAAACCCTATTTTTGCTGATGAAAATCAATATTTTGAATCTACTTTAGGTGGTACTTGGGCTCCTTATGCTTTATGTGCGTCTAGTAAAACAAATAATGTTGGTGCTCCTGCACATGGTGGTTTAGTAACAACTACTGGTGGTTCTGCAACATTGGTGCAAACTTATGATTTAAGAACATTAGCTAGTGTTGACGTTGTTTTCACAAAAGATAAGAGCAAATGGACACGTTGTCTTGTTTTCGAAGAAAATGATGAGCCTAATTCTATTGCTACCGGTGCTAAAAAATTAGAAACACGAAGAAAGAAATCAGTGGATAAACAAGGAATCGCTTTAGGTGATCCAGGTTGTAATACAGCTGAAGCTTCTTTTGACTCGGTTCCAGGTCAACCTTTCTTAACTGGTTTATCTTGGTTCCCAGGTTATGCTATTAACTTAGAAACTGGAGAAAGATTAAACATTGCATTTGGAGAAGATTCTTACCAAGTTAATAATAATGGTGATGATATGATGTGGAATCCAAATGATGTTGTATCTGAACAAACATATAGATTTGCATTTGGAGGAAGACATTATATTTATGTATTTGGAAATAATAGAAGCGGTACTACTTATAGTCATGCGTTTGCTCCAGCAGCCCTTAAAAATAAATTAATTGGATCAGGTACTTACGAATCTAGCTTCCGCGATTTAGCTTTCACTTACAAATGGGCTTACCAAACAACTATTGGAACAGGTACAACGTTTGTGAAAAATAGTGCTAACGTGGCATTAACTAATTTCTGGACTGATGCAATGTGGGTAAACATTCCAGTAACAGTTGACTCTCGTTATAACTTTAAAAACCCAGCAGATATGCCTTGTGATGCAAGAGTATCATTAAGAGTAAAAAAAGCATACAGACCTGCATACGCTTCTAAAACAGCCGTTGATAGTTCTTTATATACTGCTTCAGGTGTTGTAAATGCTGGAGGAACTGCACTTAATGTTAACTGGGCGCCAAATATTAGACCTTTCTTTGGTAATTCTGCAGCTGCTGTGAATGCACTTTTAAAATTACCAAAAGAGATGGCTTCTGCGCCTGCTAACAATAACTTTGGATTATATAGATTTAGCACTGAAGATATCTTCTCAGAGGTTAACAATGTAAACAAAAGTAAATCTGCTTTAGATTTAATAAACGTAGTACCTAATCCTTATTATGCTTATTCTACCTACGAATCTGGAAGGATTGATAATCGTATCAGAATTACAAACTTACCAAATAAATGTAAAATCAAAATCTTTACATTAAACGGTACATTAGTAAGAACATTTGATCGAGATGTTAGTGGTCAGGAAGATATTATCGTTAATGAATCTGACTTTACTCGTTCTAAACGCTTACCATATCAAGATTGGGATTTAAAAAATCAAAGCGGTATTTCTGTAGCTAGTGGTTTGTATATTATACATGTTGATGTACCAGGTGTTGGAGAGAAAATATTGAAATGGTTTGGAGTTATGAGACCTTTAGATTTACAAAGTTACTAGGTATTAAATAAGTATTAAAAGAAATAATATGAAGTCATTTATAAATATATCGTTAAGTGTTGTTTTAACAGGTAGTTTAATCGCTACAAGTTTTCAAGCAAATGCAGGAAATCCTGAACGTGCTGGCCAAGCTGGAGCATCTCAATTATTAATTAACCCTTATGCTCGTTCTGCAGGTTGGGCTGGAGCAAATGGTGCTCGTTCAAAAGGATTAGAGTCTCAATACACTAACGTGGCAGGTATTGCTTACACAAAAAAAACAGAGTTAATGTTTATGCGTTCCGCTTGGTTAGTAGGAACAGGCATTAATATCAACACCTTTGGTTTAACTCAAAAAGTTGGCGAAACTGGTGCTATTGGATTAGGAATCATGTCAATTAATGCGGGTAAAATCGAAAGAACTACCGAAGATCAACCAGAAGGTGGTTTAGGAACTTTTTCTCCTCGTTTCACCAACATTGCCTTATCTTATGCTAAAGGATTTTCTGATAATATCTATGGTGGAATTACTGTAAGAGTAATTTCTGAAGGTATTGATAACGTTAAAGCTCAAGGCGTTTCTGTTGATGCGGGAATTCAATACCACACTGGAAAGTATGATAACATCCATTTAGGAGTTGCATTGAAAAATGTTGGTCCAAAAATGCAATACAAAGGTGATGGTCTTTCTTCTCAAAAAACAGTTACTAATGCTTATGGTCTTGACTATCAATTAACAGGTGCAAATAAATCTGCTGCATTTGAGTTACCAGCTTTATTAAACATCTCTGGAGCTTATGACATCTATCTATTAAAAGATACAGCAGGTAGAATGAAAACTCACCGTGTTACAATTGCTGCAAACTACACTTCAAACTCTTTTACTAAGGATAATTATTTAGTTGGTTTAGAATATGGTTGGAAAGATATGGTAATGGTTCGTGCAGGTATGGCAACTGAAAAAGGTATTTTTCAAGGAGATGCAAATCGTACGACTGCATTTACAGGACCATCTTGTGGAGCTACTGTAGAGATTCCTTTCGGAGAGAAAAAATCAACAGTTGGCGTAGATTATTCTTACCGTTTTACAAACCCATTTGGTGGAGTTCACTCTTTTGGAGTTAGAATTAACTTATAAAACTTTTAAAGTTTTTTATTACATATATTTAGAGTCCCGAATTTTATTCGGGATTCTTTTATTTTAAAAACACACATAAAAATGGCAACAATTGCTTATTACACAGAAGAAGGGTTACAGAAATTAAAAGACGAATTACATCAGTTAAGAACTGTAGAACGTAAACTAATAATTAAAGCAATTGCTGACGCAAGAGATAAAGGCGATCTTTCTGAAAATGCAGAATATGATGCAGCTAAAAGTGACCAAGGTTTGTTGGAAATAAAAATTGCTAAAATGGAGGAGATTGTTGCAAATGCTCGCATTGTTGACACTTCTAAATTAGATATTACGAAGGTGAGTATTTTAACAACAGTTAAAATTAAAAATTTGAAAAACAACATGGAAATGAAATATACCCTTGTTGCCGAAAATGAAGCGGATTTAAAAGCTGCCAAAATATCGATTGACTCACCAATAGGAAAGGCTTTGCTAGGAAAAGGTGTTGGTGATAAGGTAGATGTGACAGTTCCCGCTGGCGTTATTCCTTTTGAGATTATTGAAATCACTATTTAAGAATGGCAAGTATATTTTCTAAAATTATAGCTGGAGACATACCTTGCTATAAAATTGCTGAAAATGATGATTTTATTGCATTTTTAGATGTTTTTCCACTTAAAAAAGGACATACTTTAGTTGTTCCTAAAAAGGAAGTCGATTATATTTTCGACTTAGATCAGGAAACTTACTCTGGATTAATGAATTTTTCGAAACAAGTGGCCATTGCTATTAAACAAGCAGTGCCGTGTAATCGCATATCTGTTGGTGTGTTTGGGTTAGAAGTTCCTCATGCGCATGTTCACTTAATCCCCATGAATACAATGAACGATGTAAATTTTGCGAACGAAAAGCTGAAATTGTCAAAAGAGGAATTCGAACAAGTTGCTTTTGAAATAAGAAAGTACATTTAACCGACTACCATAATTCACTCACCGTATTTATCATTTTTTGACGAATCCTCGTTAAGAAAAACAGTTATATTTGCAGCCTAAAATTAATTCCCATCATGGATAAAAAATCGCTTATTGGTTTAGGTTTAATAGCAGTTATTTTAATGACTTGGCTTTATTTAACCGGACCAAGCAAAGAACAAATTGCACGTAAAAAACAAAAAAAAGATTCGGTAGAATTAGTCACTAAAGCAGCGCAAGTTGCTGAAGAAGCAAAGATAGCAGCTAAAAAATTAGCGGCAGATACATTAAAGCCAATGGCGGAGTTGTCGGACTCAGCTAAACAAGTTATTGCAAGTAGTTTATACAGAGATTTTTCAGTGGCTACAACTGGTAAAGCTGAAGTGGTAACGCTTGAAAATGAAAATGTAAAAATTTATATTTCTACAAAAGGCGGAAACGTGCAAAAAGTTGAATTAAAAAACTTTAACCGTTACGGACAAAAAGCTCCTTTAATTTTATTTGACAAAGATTCTACATCACAATATTTGCAATTTGATGCTTATGCAACAAACATGCGCTTTACAACAGATAGTTTTTATTTCAAACCATCTTCTGTTTCTGAAGTAGTAAGTGGTGATGGAACAAAATCAATCATCTTAAAATTAGAAACATCTAAACCTGAAAGCTACATTGAATATATCTATGCGTTAAAAGGCAATGATTATATGCTTGATTTTGATGTGAATTTTGTAGGGATGCAAAATATTATTTCAAGTAAAAGCAATAAAGTAACCTTACATTGGAGCCAAGCATTACCATCTCAAGAAAAACATATTGTAAAAGAAAGAGAGTCTGCTACGGCTTATTGGAATCAAACAAAAGAAGGTGTTGATTATATCAACGCCCGTAAAAGCGAAGAGAAATTACTAAATGAAGACAATATTAAATGGGTGTCGTTTAAACAACATTTTTTTAACTCAACATTAATTGCTGATGCAGAATTTTTAAAAGAAGGTAGTTTCGTTAAGACATCTGAAAATCCAAATTCGAAATACGTAAAAACAATTACGTCCGAATTAAGTGTGCCTTTTAAGCATTCATCCTCCGAAAAATTTGGAATGTCGTATTATTTTGGCCCTACACAATACACAGGGTTAAAAGCTTACGACATTGATTTGGAAGAAATAATTCCTTTAGGATGGAGCGTGTTTAGTTACATTAACAAATGGATGATTATTCCTTTGTTTAGTTTGTTATCTGGGTTAAACAGTGGTATTATTATTTTAATCTTGACATTAATTTTAAAAACATTGCTTTTTCCAATTGCTTATAAAACGTATATGAGTAGCAGTAAAATGCGTGTTTTAAAACCTGAAATTGATGAAATTAATGCCAAGTTTGAAAAGAACGATGATCCAATGAAAAAACAACAGGAAACAATGGCACTATATCGTAGAGCAGGTGCAAATCCATTGTCGGGTTGTTTACCAATGTTGTTACAGTTTCCTATTTTAATTGCATTATTTGGATTTTTTCCAGCAGCAATTGAATTAAGACAAAAAGGATTTTTATGGGCAGATGATTTGTCTACTTATGATTCGGTTTACAATTTTGGATTTGAGGTTCCATTTTACGGCGATCACGTTAGTATGTTTGCTGTTTTAATGTTTGGGTCTACTATTATTTACACTTGGATGAATCAAGCCATGTTGCAGCCACAACAAACACAAATGCCAGGTATGAAATACATGATGTATTTAATGCCAGTAATTTTCTTGGCAGTAATGAATAGTTACGCTGCCGGTTTAAGTTGGTATTATTTCTTAGCTAACATTATTACTTTTTTACAAACTTGGTTAATGAAAAAAATGATCGATGATGGAAAAATAAGAGAAGAACTTTTAGCTAATATGAAGAAACCAGAAAAAAAATCTGGCTTTCAAGCTAAATTAGAAGAGATGGCAAAGCAACGTCAACAATTACCAGCCAAAAAGAAATAAATTGAATAAAGCCGCTAAATTTGAGCGGCTTTATTGTTAAACAAAATTTTTGTTACAGTTTTTCTACAAATTATTTACGCTTAAGACTACTATAAAAGGGTTAATTTTATTGGCTTTTCGTTGGAAATTAAATTTTATTGATTTAGTTTAGTGCTGTTGCAAACTCAAACTACAGCAAATGAAACTAACTATCAAACTAACAAGCATTTTCTTTTTACTTATTCAAATTAATATTTCAGCTCAGGTTTGGGTTGATAAAAAGGAAGATCCAACTCAAAATTTTTATTCAATTCAACAAGAGTTTAATAATTATTGGCAAAATAAAACATACGAAAGAGGAAAAGGATATAAAGCATTCAGACGTTGGGAATGGTTTACCGAACCTCGCGTATATCCGTCTGGAGATTTAAAATTAGGTTCAAGAGCAAAAGCTTTAGAAGAGTTTAAAACGTACTTAGCGCAAAACCCTGTAGCAGCTCAAAAAATTTATTCACCAAATGCAACTTCAACAACAGGTAACTGGACGGCTATGGGACCTTTTGGTTCACCCATTGGCGGTGATGCAGGCCGATTAACTTTTATTCGATTTTTGCCAGGAAATGTAAACACTATTTTTGTTGGAACTGGCGCAGGTGGAATGTGGAAATCAACAGATGCAGGTGCTACTTGGAATACCAATACAAATTCTTTAGAAGTATTAGGCTGTTCTGATTTAGCAATAAATCCAACAAATACCAACATCATGTATTTAGCTACTGGTGATATTGATGCTGGTGACACCTATGCAACTGGTGTTTTAAAATCAACAGATGGGGGCGTTACTTGGAATCCAACTAGTTTAACCTGGGGCGTTTCTTCACAACGAAGAATAGGTCGATTATTGATTAATCCTTTAAACCCAAATATTTTATTTGCAGCAACTTCTGTAGGTATTTATAGAACTAATAATGCAGGTACAAATTGGACTTTAATTAGAAGTGGAAATTTTAAAGACATGGAATATCGCCCTAATGATACTAGTACAGTATATGCAGTTACGAGTTCAACATTTTTTAAAACTACAACTGGAGGCAATACATCTGCCTCTTTCGTTCAAATCACTTCAGGTCTTTCTACCTCAGGAGCTAGACAAGTTATCTCTGTAACACCAGCAGATCCAAATTATGTATATATTTTAAGAAGCGCTTCTGATAATTCATTTGGAGGAGTTTATCGTTCAACTAATTCTGGTTCAAACTTTACTTTAATGTCAAACTCTCCAAATATTTTTGGTTGGGATCCAGATGGGTCTGATGCTGGAGGACAAGGCTGGTATGACATTGCCTGTGGTGTATCCACAACTAATAAAGATGAAATCACATGTGGAGGAGTCAACTCTTGGAAATCATTAGACGGCGGCGCCACATGGAGTTTAAATACACATTGGTATGGCGGCGGCGCTCCATATGTGCATGCGGATTTACATGTGGTTGAATATATTAGTGGAACAACTTGTTATTTAGGTCATGATGGTGGAATCTCCCGAACTACGGATGGCGGAGTTACATGGACAACCATTAATGGTCAAATGGACATTTCTCAATCCTATAGAATAGGGCAATCTTCAACTACAGCAAATTATGTTTTATCTGGCCATCAAGATAATGGTACTAATTTATTAAATGGGACAGTTTGGAAAGAAGTTTATGGTGGCGATGGAGCCGATTGTTTTGTTGATAGAACAAATAACAACACCTTAGTTGAAAGTTATGTGTACGGAGATTTTAATATCTCAAATAATGGCGGAAATAGCTGGACAGGAATCACGAATGGTCTTACAGGAACTGGTGCTTGGATAGCGCCAATTATTCAATCGCCACATGTTGCAAATACCTATTACTGTGGATACCAGCAGGTGTTTAAGTCAACTAATAAAGGGACTAATTGGACACAAATGGGAACTATTTCTACTAGCGGACAAATATTATATTTAGCAGCAGCACCTTCAAATTCGTTAGTGCTTTATGCAGCTACAAGTGGTGCTATTTATAAAACAACGAATGGAGGAACTACCTGGTCAACCATTACAAGCGGATTACCTACTGGTTCGGCGCAAATTACCAGAATAGCAGTTGATAATACAGATGCAAATAATGCGTTTGTTACATTTTCAGGTTACTCAGCAACTAATAAAGTTTTTACGACTACAGATGGTGGAGCAACCTGGATAAATATCTCAAGTGGCTTACCTAATTTACCAGTAAACTGTGTGATTTATACAAACAACTCTAATGATGCCATTTATGTTGGGACAGATGTAGGAGTTTATTATAGAGATGGAAGCATGAATTCTTGGACGCCTTTTATGACTGGCTTACCTAATGTTATTGTAAATGATTTCGAGATTTTTTATCCCACCAATAAACTAAGAGCGGGAACTTACGGCAGAGGTGTTTGGCAATCTGATTTATATACAAGTCCATCTGCATTGCCTGTGGCTAATTTCTCTACATCGTTTGCTTCAGCTTGTGTAAATACTCCTTTTGTTTTTACCGATCAGTCTTCTGGAGTTCCAACTGCTTGGAGTTGGACTTTAACTGGAGCTTCTTCAGCATTATCATCTGTAAAAAATCCAACTGTAACATATAGTTCACCAGGAATATATACAGTTTCTCTTATTTCATCTAACGGAAATGGGTCAAGTGCTTTGTATACAAATACAATTAATGTTACATCTCCACCTACAGTAGCCGTGCCTTCTCATACAGTTTGTCAAGTTCAATCAAAAGCATTAGTGGCAAGCGGAGCAACAACGTATTCTTGGTCAACTGGTTCAACTGCTGCCGTTTTAATTGTAGCACCTACTTCAACAACCATATATACAGTTACCGGATTTTCAGGTGCTTGCAGTGCGGTTGCCACAGCTACAATATCTGTAGGTAGTATTCCAGCTACGCCAACTATTTCTCAGGTTGGAAATATATTAATGTCTAGTTCGGCAACTAATAATCAATGGTACTTAAATGGAACTTTAATAAATGGAGCAACTGGGCAATCTTATGCAGTAGTTCAAGATGGAACCTATAGTGTTATAGTATCTTCTCAGTATGGTTGCTCAGCGGGCTCATCAACAGTAAGTGTTCTTTTAACTAGCGTTGAAGATGCCACTTATATCAATACAGTTCAACTTAGCCCAAATCCTACAAAAGATATAATTTATATTAATAGTTTGCTAAAAGAGCCAAAATCAGTAAGTTATATCATTTATGCAATGACAGGGCAAGTTGTAAAAAATGGTACAATTACTCTAAATAATAAAGAATCTATTTCTGTTTCAGACCTAGCTTCAGGCGTTTATGAAATTAAATTTAATGTTAATCAATCATCGTCTACCTATAAGTTTGTAAAAGAGTAAAAACACGATTTCATTTCAAAAAAGCCACTATTTTTTAGTGGCTTTTTTTATGGTATTTTTAAACAATTAAACCTTTAAAAAAATAGACCGAATATTTGATGATTTCCCTAAAAATAGTTAATCTTACCATCAATAATAAATCAATATATATGAATAGAGTTTCATCACCTTTAGATTATTTACCAATTCTATTAATGTTTATTGTAGCATTGGGATTTGTAATAACGACGATGATTGCATCACATTGGTTAGGCCCTAAACGTAAAACAAAAATTAAGTTGGACTCATTTGAGTGTGGTGTAGAATCAGAAGGGAATGCTCGTTTACCATTTGCCATTAAGTATTTCTTAGTGGCTATTTTATTTGTGCTTTTCGACATAGAGGTAATTTTTATGTATCCTTGGGCGGTAAATTTCAAAGATTTAGGAATGACAGGCGTTATCGAAGTGTTTACATTCATTATATTGTTATTAATTGGCTTCTACTACATGCTTTCTAAAAAAGCATTGAAGTGGGAAGAATAATTACAATTTTAAGTGATTAGTTTTAAGTTATTAATACTAAAGAATAAATAATTTCAAGTAGTGTAGTTTACTAATAACTAAACGCTAAAAATTAAAAACTAGATTAAAGATGGCAAAAGAAATCATAAAACGCACAAAACCAGAAATCGCTAAAATGCCTGAAGGGCTTGAAGGACCTGGTTTTTTTGCAACAAAATTAGAAGATGTAGTGGGCATGGCTCGTAAAAATTCGTTATGGCCTTTACCATTCGCAACATCTTGCTGTGGTATTGAGTTTATGGCTACGATGGCTTCTCACTACGATTTAGGACGTTTTGGTTCGGAGCGTTTAAGCTTCTCTCCTCGTCAAGCTGATATGCTAATGGTGATGGGAACGATTGCTAAAAAAATGGGACCAACTTTACGTCAGGTTTACGAGCAAATGGCAGAACCACGTTGGGTACTATCAGTTGGTGCTTGCGCTAGCACTGGTGGTATTTTTGATACGTATTCTGTTTTACAAGGCATTGATAAAATTATTCCAGTTGACGTATATGTACCAGGTTGCCCTCCACGTCCAGAACAAATTTTAGAAGGTGTTCTTAAAATACAAGAGATGGCTCAAAACGAATCTTTTAGAAGAAGAAATTCAGAAGAGTATAAGAAAATGTTAAACTCATACGGAATAGAATAAATAAAGAAGTTAGAACGCAGATTTTAGAAGTGAGAAATAAAAAATCTTTAATCTTTAATCTTTAATCTTTAATCAATAAATGGAATTATTAAATAAAGTAAACGAAAAACTAAAGGAACATTTCCACGGAGATATTGAATCTGCGGAGTTACTTTACGATTACCCAGTTTTTACTATTCAAAAAGATAGAATACACGACGTATTAAAATTCTTAAAAGAAGATGAAGAATTAAATTTTCATTTCTTAACGGATTTATGTGGCATGCAAACAGCAGATGAGAAACACTTAGGTGTGATTTATCATTTACATAACATGCCAAAAAATTACCGTATTCGTTTAAAAATATTTTTTGATATCAATAAACCTGAAGTAGCTACTGCAACCGATTTATGGCCTGCAGCCAACTGGATGGAAAGAGAAACTTACGATTTCTTTGGAGTTAAATTTAAAGGTCATCCAAACTTAAAACGTATTTTAAACGTAGATGAAATGGATATTTTTCCTTTAAGAAAAGAATATCCTTTAGAAGATCAAGGAAGAACGGATAAGAAAGATGAAATGTTTGGAAGATAAGAAGTTTGAAATCAGATTTTAGAAGTGGGAAGTAAAAATCTTTAATCTTAAATCTTTAATCTTAAATCAACAATGAGTAAAAAAGAAACAACATATTCCGTTAATCAGGAAGTTATCGAAGAAAAAGAGTATTCTACGCTTAACCTCGGGCCTACACACCCTGCTACACATGGTATTTTCCAAAATGTATTAAAAATGGATGGTGAAATTATTCATTCTGCCGTTCCTACAATTGGATATATTCACCGTGCTTTCGAAAAATTAGCCGAGCGTCGTCCTTATGCACAAATTACACCTATTACCGATCGTTTAAACTATTGTTCATCTCCAATCAACAACATGGGTTGGTACATGACAGTAGAAAAATTATTAGGAGCAAAAATTCCAAAGCGTGCAGAATATCACCGTGTTATTATCATGGAGTTATCTCGTATTGCCGATCATATTATTTGTAACTCCGTTATTGGTGTTGATACTGGCGCCATGACAGGTTTCTTATACATTTTTCAATGGAGAGAAAAAATTTACGAAATTTTCGAAGAAATTTGCGGAGCGCGTTTAACTACAAACATTGGCCGTATTGGTGGTTTTGACCAAGAGTGGAGTAAAAAAACTTGGGACTTAATTGATACTTTCTTAAAAGAATATCCTAAAGGCTTAAAAGAATTTTCTAATTTATTAGAACGTAATAAAATTTTTATGGACCGTACAGTTAACTGCGGACCTATTAGTGCTGAAATGGCATTGAGTTATAGTTTTGTTGGACCAAACTTACGTGCAGCAGGAGTTGATTATGATGTTCGTGTGATGAATCCATATTCGTCTTACGAAGATTTTACATTTACAGTTCCTGTAGGAACACAAGGAGATACTTACGATCGTTTTATGGTTCGTCAGCACGAAATGTGGCAATCATTAAGCATCATTGAACAGGCTATTAAAAAAATGCCTGAAGGGCCAATGCATGCTGATTTACCAGATTTTTTCTTGCCACCAAAAGAGCAAGTGTATAATAACATGGAAGCATTAATATATCACTTTAAAATTGTGATGGGTGAAACAGATATTCCTAAAGGAGAAGTATATCATTGCGTTGAAGGTGGAAATGGAGAATTAGGTTTTTACTTAATTAGCGATGGTGGTAGAACGCCGTTCCGTTTACATTTCCGCAGACCATGCTTTATTTATTATCAAGCATACCCCGAAATGGTGAAAGGAATTATGTTAAGTGATGCAATCTTAACGATGAGTAGTATGAACGTAATTGCAGGCGAGCTTGATGCCTAAACTAAATTTAAAAAGATTGAATTAATAATATGAGTTCACAAGTTCACGGAGCACAAAAATTCGACAAAGCTAAACGCGCTGAAACAGTATTCAGCGAAGAGGCTATGAAAACTGTGCAAACAATCATTTCACATTATCCTCCTGAAAAAATTAAATCGGCTTTATTACCTGTATTACATGTAGCACAAGCAGAATTTGGCGGATGGCTAAGTCCAGAAACAATGGATTATGTGGCATCTGTTTTAAAAATTCGTCCAGTTGAGGTGTTTGAAGTAGCATCGTTTTACACGATGTATAATTTAAAACCAATGGGTAAATGTGTTTTAGAAGTTTGCCAAACAAGTTCTTGCTGGTTAAACGGTGCAGAAGACATTGTAAAATATATTGAGAAAAAATTAAACATCAAAGTTGGTGAAACAACAAAAGATGGCATGTTCTCGTTAAAAGTAGCTGAGTGCTTAGGTTCTTGTGGAACAGCGCCAATGTTGCAATGTGGAGCTAGCTACCACGAAAATTTAACTTACGAAAAAGTAGATACTCTTTTAGAAAACTACAGAGCAGAAGGTAAATTAAAAAGTTATACGGATTTAGATTATAAAAACACACTATAACCATTAAACGATGGGAAGAAAATTATTAATACATAACGATCACGTACCTAACATTCATACGTTAGAAGTGTATCGCGCACATGGTGGTTATGCTTCTGTAGAGAAAGCACTAAAAACAATGCAACCCGATCAAGTAACTGATGAAGTAAAAAAATCAGGATTACGTGGACGTGGTGGTGCAGGTTTCCCTACAGGAATGAAATGGAGCTTTTTAGCGAAACCAGAAGGCGTTCCTCGTTACTTAGTTTGTAATGCAGATGAATCTGAACCAGGAACTTTTAAAGACCGTTACTTAATGGAAAAAATTCCTCATGCATTAATTGAAGGTATGATTACGTCTTCATTTGCATTAGGTGCAAAAACATCTTACATCTACATCCGTGGCGAATATTTTTATGTAGCTCGTATCGTAGAAGCTGCTATCGCTGAAGCGTATGCTGCTGGATGGTTAGGAAAAAATATTTTAGGAACTGATTTCTCTCACGATTGCTACGTACAAGTTGGTGGTGGCGCTTATATCTGTGGAGAAGAAACTGCTTTATTAGAATCATTAGAAGGTAAACGTGGTAACCCACGTATCAAACCACCATTTCCTGCTGTAGCTGGTTTATGGGGTTGTCCAACGGTTGTTAATAACGTTGAGACCATTGCCGCTGTGGTTCCAATTGTAAACATGGGTGGAGAAGAGTACGCTAAAATTGGTGTAGGAAAATCTACTGGTACAAAATTAATTTCTGCATCAGGACATATTAATAAACCAGGTGTTTACGAAATTGAATTAGGAATTACGGTTGAAGATTTTATTTATAGTGATGAATATTGCGGAGGTATCCGTAATGGAAAAAAATTAAAGGCAGTGGTTGCAGGTGGTTCTTCGGTGCCAATTTTGCCAACTGAATTAATTTTAAAAACTGCTAAAGGCGAACCGCGCTTAATGACTTACGAAAGTTTATCAGACGGTGGTTTTTCAACTGGTACGATGTTAGGTTCTGGCGGCTTTATTGCTATGGACGAAGACACAAGCATCGTTAAAAATTTATTTACATTTTCTCGTTTCTATCATCATGAGTCTTGCGGACAATGTTCTCCTTGCCGTGAAGGAACTGGTTGGATGGAAAAGATATTAAAGAAGTTTTTAGATGGAACTGCTAATGAAAGTGATGTAGATTTATTGTGGGACATTCAAAGTAAAATTGAAGGAAAAACAATTTGTCCGTTAGGTGAAGCAGCAGCATGGCCAGTAGCGGCAGCTATTCGCCACTTCAAACATGAATTTATTGAAATTGCACAAAAGAAAAAATTTGTAGATATTTCTCATTACGATAGATTAAATAAAATTAGAGCATAAGTGAAGTTTTTGCCTTACATATTTTTATTTCTATTTGCAGAATTTTCTTTTGCTCAGGATAATATTATCCAAGAGCAAAAAAAAGAAATATTTACTGTTGTTGAATATATGCCAGAATTTCCAGGAGGGCCTTCAGAAATGATGAAATTTATTCAAAGTACTATTCGTTATCCTAGAAATGCTCAAGAAAAATCTCTTGGTGGAAAAGTATATTTAAAATTTGTAGTTGATTCAACAGGTAAAATTGCGGAAGCAAACGTAATAAAAAGTACAGGTATCGAAGAGTTAGATCAAGAAGCATTAAGAGTGGTTCGTGCAATGCCAAAATGGAAGCCAGGCACTCAAAATGGAAGAAGTGTAAATGTGTTTTTTAATTTACCCCTTAATTTTAATTTACCTACTCCTTATTTTATTTTCAATGTCAATAATAGTGATGCTAATTATAATACAGCTAAAGAACTTGTTATTAATGGTAAGTTGAATGAAGCATTGGATATTTATCAAAAAATTAATGGAGATGTTGAAGTATGGTATAACTTGGGAGTTATATATCATTTAAAGAAAAACTATAATGAATCAAAATCTTATTTTAATAAAATAATTGCAAATGTGTCTGATCAAAAAAATACATATTTGGTACAAAGTAAAAATTTTGCAGCAAAATAAAATTGTAACATAAAGAATGAAAGTAACGATAGATGGAATAGAAATTGACGTGCCAAAGGGCACCACAATTCTTCAAGCAGCACGAATGATAGGCGCTGAGGTTGCTCCGCCAACCATGTGCTATTATTCTTCACTAAAAACCAGTGGCGGTTATTGCCGTACCTGTATTGTAAAAGTAACACAAGGTAGTACTGCAAATCCTACACCAATGCCAAAGCCTGTGGCTAGTTGCCGTACAGAAGTAATGGATGGAATGGTTGTGGAAAATACCATTAATAAAGATGTATTAGAAGCTCGTAAGGGTGTTGTTGAATTTTTATTAATGAACCATCCTTTAGATTGTCCGGTTTGTGATCAAGCTGGAGAATGTCATTTACAAGATTTAGGATATGAGCATGGTGCTGCAACTACGCGTTACGAATTCCCTCGTAGAGAGTTTGAAAAAATTGATATTGGTAAATATGTTCAGTTACACATGACACGTTGCATTATGTGTTTCCGTTGTGTAAAAGTGGCTGAGCAATTAACAGACAATCGTGTACATGGTGTGATGCACCGTGGTGATGCTGCAGAGATTTCAACTTATATTGAGAATGTGATTGAAAATGATTTTTCCGGCAACGTTATTGATGTTTGTCCAGTTGGTGCTTTAACTGATAAAACGTTCCGTTTCAAATCGCGTGTTTGGTTTACAAAACCAGTTGATGCAACTTGTGATTGCAAAAAATGTTCTGGTAAAGTTCGTTTATGGATGAAAGGCGAAGAAGTATTGCGCGTTACTGCTCGTAAAGATCAGTGGGGAGAAGCCGAAGAGTTTATTTGTAATACATGTCGTTTTGAAAGAAAAAATACTTCTGATTGGAAAACTGAAGGTCCTTCACCAATTCACAAAAGCAGTGTGATTTCTCAAAATCATTACGAAAACTTAAACGAATTAAAAGTAAAAATAATGAAACAACAAAAGGCACTTGGATTTACACCTTTTGATAAAAGACCTTAATTAAGTATGATAGCATTTATAATATACAAAGCAATTTTATGTGTGGGAATTTTTGTTCTCTTATTAGGATCTGCAGCTTACGCAACGTTATGGGAAAGAAAATTCGCTGCTTTTCTTCAAGATAGAAAAGGACCAAGCCGCGCAGGTTGGGGTGGTTTGTTACAACCATTAGCGGATGGTGTAAAAATGTTTATGAAGGAAGAGATTATTCCTAATGTGTCTAATCGTGCCTTGTTTATTTTAGGACCTTCTTTATTTATGGTTACAGCCGTTATTACAAGTGCGGTGGTGCCTTGGGCGAAACCAGTAAATATTGGTGGTCACGTTTATGATATGCAAATTACAGATATCAATATTGGCGTGATTTATTTATTAGGTGTTGCTTCTATTGGTGTGTATGGAATTATGATTGGTGGTTGGTCATCTAATAATAAGTTTGCCCTATTAGGAGCCGTTAGAGCTTCATCTCAAATGATTAGCTATGAGATTCCAATGGGCATTGCTTTGATAGCCTTGGTAATTTCGTCAGGTGGTTCTTTAAGTTTAAAAACTATTGTGGAAGGTCAAGATGCTGGTTTCGCAAATATTCTTTGGCAACCCTTAGGATTTTTAATTTTCTTTATTTGTGCTTTAGCAGAAACTAATCGCGCACCATTTGATTTACCTGAGTGTGAAACAGAATTAGTTGGAGGTTATCACACAGAATACTCATCCATGAAACTAGGCTTATATTTATTTGCAGAATACATCAATATGTTTATTTCTTCTGCTGTAATAGCTACACTTTATTTTGGCGGTTATAATTTTCCTTTTGCTCATGAGTTATATGCTAAATTAGGTTTAGCAGAAGGTTCTGCAATGGTATCTTTAATTGGTTTTGGAGTTTTATTAGCAAAAATATTTGGTTTCATTTGTTTATTCATGTGGATTCGTTGGACATTACCACGTTTCCGTTATGACCAATTAATGAACTTAGGTTGGAAAACGTTATTACCGTTATCGTTATTTAATTTATTATTAACGGTAGTAGTTGAATATTTTAGAGGAAACATTCATTTTTAAAAAATAAGCTATGAAGAATAAATTTTTAAATACATTAAAACTTATTGAAACGATAGAGTTTTTGAGTTTATTCGTAATAGCAATAGTTGCAATTATTAAGCATTAATAACTTAATACTAAAACAAATTAAAATGCAGTTAACAAATAGAAAAGTAGTGGTATCAAATAAGGAGCAAAGTTTTGCCGAAAGATTATATTTGCCGGCTATTGCAAAAGGGATGATTATTACAGCAAGTCACTTGTTTAAGAAACCACCCACCATTATGTACCCGGAGAAAAAACGTCCGATCGCACCAGTATATCGTGGTCAACATGTGTTGAAGCGTGATGAAAATGGAGCAGAGCGTTGTACGTCTTGCGGTATGTGCGCTGTAGCTTGTCCAGCAGAAGCTATTACCATGACTAGCGGTGAGCGTAAAAAAGGCGAAGAGCATTTGTACCGTGAAGAAAAATATGCAGCAACTTATGAAATAGATATGTTACGTTGTATTTTTTGCGGTTTATGCGAAGAAGCTTGCCCGAAAGAAGCTATCTTTTTAACGGACCGTTTAGTTGACGCGCAATTTGAGCGTAAAGATTTTATTTACGGGAAAGATAAATTAGTTGAAAAAATAGATGCTCGTATTGATGTGACTAAACGTCAAACGCAAGCGGTACTAGATTTCAAAAAATTACCAGGCTTAAAACACAACGAATTATTTGATGCTAAAAAATTAAATAAAGGACATAAACACTAAATTAAAGATATGTTAGGACTTTCTATTACACAATGGCTTTTTGGAACATTATCACTAATGGCAATTATGTTTGCCTTAATGATGGTTTTTACTCGTAGCCCAGTAAACTCAGCGTTATATTTAATTATGACGTTTTTCTGCATCGCAGGACATTATTTATTATTAAATGCTCAGTTTTTAGCGGTAGTACAAATTGTAGTTTACGCTGGAGCAATTATGGTATTGTTCTTATACATTATCATGTTAATGAATTTAAATGCAGATGAAGAACCTCGAAAGCATGTTCTTACAAGAGCCATTGCCGCTATTATCGGTGGTATGTTATTATTTGTGATGATTGGTGCTTTAAGGGGTGCTGAGCAATTACAAATAGTTCAAGGTGGTGCTTCTCAAATTGGATTAGTAAAAAATTTAGGTAAAGTATTATTTACTGAATTCTTATTCCCATTCGAAATCGCCTCTGTTTTATTATTAGCAGCTCTTGTTGGCGCTATTATGATTGGTAAGCGCGATACAAATATAAATACGAAGTAAGATTTTAGATTTAAGAAATAGCATAAGTGGAGAAAGTAGATTTAAAAATAAGAACAAAACAATTTGCCGTTGATACAATTCGATTTATAAATGAATTGCCAAAATCAAAAGCAAATGATGTTATTTCGTATCAAATAATTAAATCCTCTACTTCTGTTGCAGCTAATTATCGTGCTGCATTGAGAGGTCGTTCAAGTGCTGAATTTATATCTAAATTAAATATTGTATTAGAAGAATCAGATGAGTCACAATTTTGGTTTGAAATTATTGAAGAAACAAGTGAAACTAAAGATCCAAAAAAACTTAAACAACTTTTAAATGAAAGTAATGAACTAACAGCTATTTTCGCATCATCATTAAAAACAGCACGTAATAACATTAAAAACACTAAACCTTAAATTAAATCAAAACTTCTTAAATCTAAAATCTTAATTCTTAAATACTATGTTAAACGGAATTCCTATTAATTATTACATCATGTTAAGCGCAGTGCTTTTCATTATTGGTGCGGTTGGTGTAATGGCTCGCAGAAATGCAATTATTATTTTTATGTGTATTGAGTTAATGTTAAATGCAGTAAACTTAATGTTGGTGGCGTTTTCAACCTTGCACAACGATGCAAACGGACAAGTATTTGTATTCTTTATTATGGCGGTTGCAGCGGCTGAGGTTGCAGTAGGATTAGCTATTTTATCGATGGTGTATCGTAATTTCAAGAGTATTGATATTGATTTATTAAGCAGATTGAAAAATTGACAATTTATACATGTACAATTGACAATTGTAAAAGAACTAAAACTTAAAAAATACGAATATTGTAAATCGTAAATAACAAAATTGTAAATAGACATTATGATTAAATTAGTAGCCCTTATCCCATTATTCCCTTTATTAGGCTTCTTAATAAATGGATTTTTTGGCAAAAAAATTAGCAAAAATTTATCTGGTATTATTGCTAGTGCAGCCGTGTTTGGATCCTTTGCTATATCCGTCTTAATATTTATTGATTTAGAAGAACATAAAGAAGTAACCTCTCATATTGTTCCTTTATTCTCATGGATTAATTCTGAGACCTTAAAAATTCCGTTTGAATTTTTAGTGGATCCTTTATCATCTTGGTTTTTATTAATCATAACAGGTATTGGTTTCTTGATTCATATTTATTCTATGGGTTATATGCATGATGACGAAGGTTTTTCTCGCTTCTTCACTTACTTAAATTTATTTATCTTTTTCATGTTGTTATTGGTATTAGGTAACAACTACCTAATTATGTTTGTGGGCTGGGAAGGTGTAGGTTTATGTTCTTACTTATTAATTGGATTCTGGTTTAAAAACACAGCTTATAACAATGCCGCTAAAAAAGCATTTATTATGAATCGTGTGGGTGACTTAGGGTTTTTAATGGGGATTATATTAATCTTCGTAACCTTCGGAAGTATTTCTTATGACCAAGTATTTTCTATTGCTTCTAGTGGAAATCATGCAACAGTAACCATTATCGCTTTATTATTATTTATTGGTGCTATGGGTAAATCAGCGCAATTACCTTTATACACTTGGTTACCAGATGCGATGGCTGGTCCAACACCAGTATCAGCATTAATCCATGCGGCTACGATGGTAACGGCAGGTATTTATATGATTGTGCGTTCAAATGTATTTTATTCAATGTCAGACGAAGCATCACATATAGTAGCTATTGTTGGTGTCGCAACAGCATTATTTGCAGCAACTATTGGCTTGTTTCAAAACGATATTAAAAAAGTATTAGCATACTCAACTGTATCTCAATTAGGATTAATGTTTTTAGGCTTAGGAGTTGGTGCTTACAGTTCATCTGTATTTCACGTAACAACACATGCTTTCTTTAAAGCGTTATTATTCTTAGGAGCTGGCTCTGTGATTCATGCTATGGGTGGCGAACAAGATATGCGTAAAATGGGTGGTTTGTGGAAACATTTACCAATCACTGGTAAAGTTATGGCTATTGGTACATTAGCCATTAGTGGATTCCCTTTATTGTCAGGATTCTTTTCTAAAGATGAAATTTTAGCACATACCTACGAGCATAGCAAAGCATTGTGGTTCTTTGGTATGATTACTTCTATCTTAACTGCTTTCTACATGTTTAGATTATTGTTCTTGACGTTCTTTGGTAATTTTAGAGGAACTCACGAGCAAGAGCATCATTTACATGAGTCTCCAAAAAGCATGACTTTCCCATTAATCGTATTAGCCATTTTGTCAATAGCTGGTGGTGTTTTAGGATTACCTGAATTTTGGGGAATGACTAATTGGATGCATCATCATTTAGATTCTATCATCGTTCATAAAAATCCAAGCGTGTTAAACCACGAAAAAGAGTGGATACTAATGGGTTTAGCAACAGCAGCGGCTTTAGCAACTATTTTCTTTGCTTATATGGTGTATATGAAAAATCGAATTTTACCAGAAGCGAATGATTCGAAGTTAACTGGTATTAAAAAATTGATCTACAATAAATATTATATAGATGAAATTTATGAAGCATTAATTCGTAAACCGTTAGATGCCTTATCTGAAGTTTTTAAATATATTGACACCAAGGTTATTGATAGTGTTGTTGATGGAGTTGGAACGACAGTAACTGGAATGAGTTCATTAGTTCGTAAAGTACAAACCGGCCACATTGGGTTTTATATTTTTGGAATGGTTTTAGGAATTATTGCCATTTTGTTTTACACGTTTATTAAGTAATTGACAAATTTTAGATTTACAATTTACAAATGGCAATAAATGCTGAAATATTAAAAAAGAGAACGTTTGACTTTGCTCTTACGACTTTTAAAACAGTGGATTTGTTAAAAAAATCAGTTGCTAATGAAGTTATGGGAAAACAATTGATCAGATCAGCATCTTCTGTTGGAGCAAATTATAGAGCTGCTTGTAAGGCTAAATCTTCACCTGACTTTATTAATAAATTAAAAATTGTTGAAGAAGAGTCAGATGAATCTGTTTATTGGTTAGAATTGATTAAAGCATATAATAAAATTGAAGATTCAGAATTTGAAAAAATATTAATTGAATCTAAAGAACTAGAGAAAATCTTTGCTGCTTCGGCTATAACTGCAAAGAAAAATTTAATAAATAGTAAGAAGTAGCTAAATTTTTAAAATTGTAAATAATTAAATTGTAAATAAAATATGTTAGTTGGATTATTAATTATTGTACCACTTATTGCAAGTTTGTTAGTGTTTTTCACAAAGGGAAACACGAGTAGAACAGTTGCATTAGGGTTATCTGTTGCAGAATTTATTTTATCATTAGTGGTATTGTTTCAATACAAACACAATCCTGATAATGCGAATTTGATATTAAATTGCGCTTGGGTTGAATCTTTGGGGATTCACTTTGCAGTGAGTGTTGATGCTTTATCTATATTAATGGTATTATTAACCACGTTCTTAGTACCACTAATTATTTTATCATCCTTTAATACGGAGTATGAAAAACCGAATTCATTTTATGGTTTAATCTTATTAATGCAAATGGCATTGGTAGGTGTGTTTACAGCTAATGATGGTTTCTTATTTTATGTGTTCTGGGAGTTAGCTTTAATTCCAATTTACTTTATCTGTTTATTATGGGGTGGAGAAAATCGCGGACGCATCACTTTCAAGTTTTTTGTTTACACTTTATTTGGATCTTTATTTATGTTGGTTGGTTTAATTTATTTATACAACCATACAGGTTTCGAAACAGGAATTAAATCATGGGCAGTGACTGATTTATACCAAGCTGGAAAATCTTTAACGTTAAACCAACAATCATTTGTTTTCTGGAGCATCTTTTTAGCATTCGGAATTAAAATGCCAATCTTTCCTTTACACACTTGGCAACCTGATACTTATGTAAACGCTCCAACACAAGGAACGATGTTGTTATCAGGTATCATGTTAAAAATGGGAACCTTTGGATTAATTAAATGGTTATTGCCATTCACTCCTTTAGCTTTAGCAGAGTGGGGTTGGTTAGCTATCGGATTATCTGTATTTGGAATTTTTTATGCATCATGTATTGCAATCGTTCAAAAAGATTATAAGCGTTTAATTGCTTATTCATCTATTGCTCACGTTGGCTTAATTGCAGCAGGTATTTTATCTGCCAACCAACAGGGTATTCAAGGAGCGGTGATGCAAATGTTAGCGCATGGTGTTAACGTTGTAGGCTTATTTTTAATTGCAGATATTTTAATGCGTCATACAGGAACACGTGAGATGGAAAAATTGGGTGGCATAAGAAATATGAACGGCAACTTTGCGGTGTTGTTTTTAATTGTGATGTTAGGTTCAGTAGCATTGCCTTTAACAAATGGATTTGTTGGTGAGTTTTTATTAATTAACGGTGTATATCAATATGGCGCATGGGTTGCAGCATTTGCTGGCTTAACCGTGATTTTAGGTGCAGTATATATGTTACGCAGTTACCAGGCTATTATGTTAGGAGAGCGTAGAGATTCAGCAATTGCTTTTGGTTCTTTAGCAAGTTCTGATAAATGGGTATTGTATATTATTTGTTTTGTCATTATTGCTTTTGGTGTATATCCAAAACCTTTAAATGATTTAGCAGAAGAAGGAACAAAAGCAATTTTAACGTATATTAAATAAAACAGAATTGACAATTTAATTGATTTACAATTGACAATTTTTCAATCGTAAATCGTAAATAATAAAAATCGTAAATAAGCATATGAAATAGCCATGTTTGCTAAAACACAAACACAAATGAAGATAAACTGGCTAAACCATATGACAACTAAAAAACAATAATATCTACATATGAAAGGTCTTTTTATAATTAGTGCACTAGGAATTTTAGCCATGTTGGCTGAGATTTTTAAATTCAAAAAATTGTTGTATCCAATTGTATTAGTTGGAATTTTAGGAGCATACGCTGCTAACTTTATGGAGTGGGGACAAAATAACATGTCCATTCCAATGTTTAATAACATGATTCATTTCAATGACATGTCGTTAGCATTTAGTGGTGTAATTTTAGTAACCGCTTTTTTCTGGTTCATTTTAGCAAATGATTATTTTGAAGAAGATCATGTTACTGACCATTTTGCATTAGTTTTATTTGCATTAGTTGGTGCGTTGATGTTAACGTCTTTCAGAAACATGACTACTTTATTTTTAGGTGTTGAAATTCTTTCTATTCCAATGTATGTATTAGCTGCAAGTCGTAAACGTGATTTAGCATCAAATGAAGCTGGATTCAAATATTTAATCATGGGTTCATTTGCTTCAGGATTTTTATTATTTGGTATCGCTTTAATTTACGGCGCAACGGGTAGTTTTGATTTAATGGCTATACGTGCATTTATTAGTCATGCTAACGGCGATTTGCCAGCGTTCTTTTATGCAGGGGTATTAATGGTTTTAATTGCCATGTGTTTTAAAGTAAGTGCTGCTCCTTTTCACTTTTGGGCTCCAGATGTTTACGAAGGCTCGCCTACTGTTATTACAGCTTTAATGAGTACGATTGTTAAAACGGCTGCATTTGCAGCATTCATGCAACTATTTGTGATTGTGTTTGGTGGAATTAGCGAAATATGGAGTATGGTGTTAGCAGTAATTATTGCTTTATCATTAATCGTGTCGAATATTACAGCGGCTACTCAGCAAAGTGTAAAACGTATGTTGGCGTATTCAAGTATTAGCCATGCGGCATTTATGTTAATGGCTATTCTAGCCCATACAAAGAGTTTTGCAAGCATTAACGCCATTTTATATTACTCTTTAGCTTATTCAATTGGTTCTATTTCAGCCTTTACGGTTTTATACAATGTATCAAAAGCAAAAGGAAGTTCAAACATCGAAGCATTTAATGGTTTAGGAAAACGCCATCCATTTATGGCAGCTTGTATGGTAGTTGCTATGTTATCATTAGCAGGTATTCCAGTGACGGCAGGTTTCTTTGCTAAGTATTTTGTGTTTACGGTGATGATTGGCACTACGTTTAAATGGTTAATCATGTTGGCCATCTTAACATCAGCAGTTGGAGTATATTATTATTTTAAAGTCATAATTGCCATGTATTTTAAACAAGAAGATTCGCATGAAGAAGTGAAGATGGAAACGTCTCATTTGTTGTTATTGGTATTAACTTCGCTTTTTACAATTGCACTTGGTGTTGTCCCAAATTATTTAATTGAGATATTTAGTAATTAATTTATATATTTGTTATAGTTAACGTTTCTCTCTTTTTATTTAAAAGAAGAATTTAACTATTTGTTCTAAATTGACATTAATTGGTTTTTTATTTATCTATCTATTAAAATTAACTCTTATGCTAATTAAAGAAAACAGCTCCATTTTAATTCCTATCGATTTTTCAAAACAATCGTTAATTGCAATTGAACAATCTTATAATTTAGCCAAATTCACTAAATCAAAAATCATTTTAATGCACGCGTCTCCAAACAGCAACGTGGATCATCAAAAAGATTTAGAAGAAATGGTGGATAAAATAACTAACGAGTCAGGATTAAAAGCTGAATTTTTGAATATAAAAGGTGATATCTACGAATTAATTGATAAGACTGCCGAAGAACTTGAGTGCGCATTGATTGTAATTGGATTAGATACACAGGTTAGATTTAGAAGTTTTATGGGTGTTACTAATGTTGGTAAATTTATCAAACAAGCACCTTGTCCAATTATTACAATTCGTTCTGTGGATAGTAGAAATAATTGTAGAAATATTTTAATTCATATTGATTTAAGTGCCGAGAGTCGCGAAAAAGTTGGCACAGCTGTTCAGTTTGCTAAATATTACAATGCAACTATAAAAATCATTTCGGTATTTAGTCCAAGCGATGAAAAATATGAAAATGAGTTATTGCCCTATTTAAATCAGGTAAAAAAATTCATTAAAGAACGTGGTGTAAATTGCACTAACAAATCTATCACTTCAAATAATGTAGCCGAAGCCATTGTAAATTATGCCAATAATAACGACTGTGATATCATTATTCAAATGAATAAAAAAGATTTAAGTTTAGGTGAAATGTTTGTTGGAGATCTTTCATTAAAAGTAGTTGAAACTAGTAACATTCCTGTGTTATCAGTTAATCCTATGAAGCGCGAAAGTATTAGTAGTAGCGTTCATTAATACATTATTTCTTCGTTTTCAATAACAGTATTTCCTGGTTTATTTGATTTTGATTGTTTAATCATAGCACTTGCTACTTGGTTTACATGAATGGCTTTGTAGCGCTTTAATTTTCCAATAAACAAAATAGAGAAGAATCTCATTACTAGTTTTCCTATTGTTTCTCCAAATCTAAATTCGGTGCGTTCTCCCAAAAGCATAGATGGCCTGAAGGTGGCAAAGGAGTTAAAAGATAAATTTTGGAGAGCTTGTTCGGTTTCTCCTTTTACTTTTAAATAAAAATTGTTGGAGGCAGCATCTGCACCTAATGAACTTTGAAGTAAGAAAGTTGAAACTCCATTTTGTTTGGCAATTTTCGCGAACTCAGTGGGATAAGTGAAATCTACTTTTTTAAATGCGTCTTGCGAACCAGCAGTTTTAATGGTTGTGCCTAAACAGCAAAACACAACATCTCCTTTTATTAGATCTTTATAATTACCTAGCAAATTAAAATCAACAGCATGTTGTATGAGTTTAGCATGTTTGATGTTTAACTCTTTTCTTAAAAATAAGATGACTTTATCAAACTGATCGTCTTGCAAAAGTTGATATAATAAGGCTTTACCTGTAAGGCCAGTTGAACCTATAATAATAGCTGTTTTCATGTTTTTTATTCTATTCAGTAAAGTTAGATTAAAGTTTACAATAATAGAAAGCTGATAACGCAGATGATTAAGATAATTTATGATTAGTAGTATTGCTTGGTTTCACTAATATCCAAACAAAAATCTTATTTAATCATAACTATCAATGTCATCTGCGCTCTATTTCATCCTTAACAATCTGGTAACATTGGTGTGAACTTAAATTAAACTCAGTTGGCTTAATTTGCAATTTAAATTGATTATCATGCTAATTTCATAACTAAAATTTTATGATCAGCATACCATGTGACAAAAAAGAAAATGAATAATACCGCATGAAAAAGGAAATCATATTAATTTTTATATTAACTGTATTTGTTTGCGTATTAGGCTTTTCAGGCGAAATGCCTAAGCTTGTTAAAACAAAAACCATGATTTTAAGTGGTAAAATTATTGATCCTAAAAACAATGAGTATTTAGCAGGTGTTAAAATTGCTTGTACAAATTGTCAAAAAACAGTGTATTCAGATTTAGATGGCAACTTCTTCATTTACTTAGAAGTAAATACCGATGAAAATTTAACATTGGAGTTTTCGCAAGTAGGCTATTCTTCTAAAACCCTTAATTTACAAGACTTACAAGCCAATTCGGGTAGTTTATCTATTGATTTAGTATCTGAATAGGGAAATCCCAATGTAAAGTTAAGTTTAATTATTTGTTACGGTTGTAACAAATAATTGTATATTTTGGTATAATTGTACTAGAAATCGATAGATGATTTTTTAGTTACACAATTTAATACCAGAAATCATGAAAAATTTAATTCTTTTAGTGTGTTTATTCTTAGGAAAAATTGCTTTTTCTCAGGATATCAGTTTTGATAATGGCTCTTATACACAAAATCAAAAGGCATACACGGGTAAACAAACGCTTTATTACGCGAGCGGAGCCATTAAGGGGGTTTTAACGATTAAGGATGGTAAATTGGAAGGAGAAACTGTGAAGTATTTTGAGAACGGCCAAAAAATGGAAGTTGGACAATACGAAAACAATTTAAAATTTGGTTTATGGACTCGCTTTAATGTAAATGGTGCTGCTATTGCAGAGGCTCGTTACAAAAACGATAAAAAAGATGGCACTTGGATGGTTTATGACGATAAAGGAAATAAATTATTTCAAATGGAATATAAAGACGGAGAAAAAGTAGGCACTTGGACTCAGTGGGATGATGCTGGAACTGTAGTGAAAACAACCGATTACGCTTCGATGTAATTTAATTTTTATAAAATGAATAAGCCATTTACCGACGGGTAAGTGGCTTTTTTATTTTAAATGAATATTATACTGTTTTAAGTCTTCTCTGCTTAAATCCTTTTTATAATACCATCCTTCATTACAATCACAGCTTATCGAAAAAGAACGATTTTTACTTACTGCTCTTTCAAAAATTAGGAAATGACCGTTCTCATCTGTAGTTACATTAAATTTACCTTTTAAAGGTTCATCAGATCCACTCGTAAATTGATGTATTGATACCACAACATTAGGTACGGGTATATTGCCTGTGCCTTTTTTTGAAAAGACAGTACCTTCACAAACGACTTTTTTAATACAAGATCCAAATAAAAAAGATAGAACAATAACTGAAAAAATAATTTGTTTTTGCATATAAACATTTAGAAATTTTTAAATCCTCACACCAACTACACACACATCATCTACTTGTTCTAAATCACCTTTCCAATTATTAAAAGTAGTTTCAAGGGCTAGTTTCTGCACGTGCATAGGTTTATCAGAGTTTTCAATCAAAACATCTTCAAACTGTTTACGCATTAATTTTTTTCCTTTTGCTCCGCCAAACTGATCGGCATAGCCATCTGTAAATAAATAGATGCAATCGTTAGGCTGCAGTTGTGTTACAACATTGTCGTAAGGTAATACAACGTCGTTCATGTTGCCTATAGCTTGTTTATTAGCCTTCAGTGTTTCTAAGGATTTATCCCTAACAATATAAATGGGATTATTAGCGCCAGAATAAGCTAAATTTTTGCTTTCTAAATCAATCGCTACTAATGAAATATCCATTCCGTCTCTAATTTCTACATCACCATATCCGTGATTTAGAGTTGTAATAATTTTTTGATTTAAAAAATCTAAGGCTTCTGCTGGGCTGTTAATATTTTTCTCTACTGCACTCTGATGTAAAAAGTTTGAGCCTAGTAAACTCATAAAAGCTCCAGGAACACCATGCCCTGTGCAATCTGCAACAGCCAATAATAAATAGTTTTTTGATCTCCCATCAATTGGAGTTGTTTTTATTTTTCGCGCCCAGTAAAAATCACCGCAAACTATATCTCTAGGACTATATAAAATAAAATAATTGTCTTTAAAAAAACTATCTAACAAATTCTTAGGAGGTAATAAGGCTTCTTGTAAACGTTTTGCGTATCTCAAGCTACTAATAATTTCTTCATTTTTTTCGTCAACCTCTTCTTTCTGAATTTCAATGAGTGCTTTCGATTTTTCTAATTCTAATCGACTTTTAATTTCTTTATAAGTTAAGCGATAGCGGTTTCTGATAAGGAACACACAAAATATTAATACAGTTAAAACCAGTAAACCTCCATTAGTAATAAATTCGTCAACGGTTAACGGACTATTTAAAACATAAAAGATAATATTACTAATTATGGTTGTAATCAATAGTATGATAGATAGTTTCATTTCCCAAAGCACCAACATACCAACACCAATAAATAATACCATGTAAGCAAAAGCATGTTTTTGTAAATGCGGAATATCCATCACGCTCCACATATAAGCGTTTTGCACAGAAATGCCAAGCACTAAAACAAACAGGCAATCGTAGATACTTAACTTAAGTTTATGTTTTAGAAGTAGTAGAAGTAAGGTGATACCCGAAACAGCTATTCTGAAATTTAGAAAAGGAATCCAATATTCTGGAATACTTAAATAGTCGCCTAAAAACCAGACTAAATTTAACACAATACCAATCCAACAAGCAATGATATGTGCTTTTTCGGTAGTACGTGTAAATTCTTCTTTTACGATACTTTCTGGTATTGTAGTACTAATTTCTTTCATTAAAAGACTAATGTACTAAATAATAACCAAAAAGTAAAAGAGAGGTTTAATTTTAAATTAAACGGAAGCTTCTTTAAATTTTTCCATAAAACTCATCGATGTTTTCATCATCTCTGTTGATCCTAAAAACAATGGCGTGCGTTGGTGTAATTCCGTAATATCTTGCTCCATAATACGTTTGTAGCCATCAGTAGCAACACCACCAGCTTGCTCAATAATAAAAGCTAAAGGATTGCACTCATATAATAAACGTAATTTACCTTTAGGAGATTTAGTAGTAGTTGGATAAATATAAATACCACCTGTAATTAAGTTACGGTGAATATCAGCAACACCCGAACCAATGTAGCGGCTTGAGTAAGGACGATTAGTTGCTTTGTCTTCTTCTTGACAATACTTAATATATTTTTTTACACCTTCTGGAAAGTGTAAATAGTTTCCTTCATTAATAGAATATGTTTTTCCATCTTTTGGCATTTCCATGTTTGGATGAGATAAACAAAACTCTCCAATACTTGGATCTAATGTAAATCCGTTAACACCTTTACCTGTTGTGTAAACCAACATAGCGGATGAACCATAAATAATATATCCAGCAGCTACTTGTTCAGTGCCACGTTGCATAAAATCTTCGTGAGTACCTGGTCCGTTTAAACTTACACGACGGTATATAGAAAAAATAGTTCCAATAGAAACGTTTACATCAATGTTTGAAGAACCATCTAATGGATCCATGGCAACAACGTAACGTGCGTTTTTAGAAATTTCAGAATCAATAGGAATAATATCCTCGTTTTCTTCGCTAGCAATAGCGCAACATTCGCCACCTGCTTTTAAGGCTGCAATAAATTGATCGTTCGCAAATACATCTAGCTTTTTTACGCGTTCACCTTGTACGTTGGTGTCGCCTGTCTCACCTAATATTTCTACTAAACCAGCTTTTGTTACTTCACGATTAACGATTTTTGCTGCAATAGCAATGTCGCGTAATAAACGAGATAATTCGCCCTTAGCAAATGGGAAATCGTTTTGCTTTTCGATAATAAACTGACCTAATGTTTTTGCGTACATGTTAAATATGTTTTGAGTTAATAATCCTGTTAAAGTAAAACAAAGCGAAGTGTTGCAAAGGTAAAGTTATTATTAATATAAAAATAAAAAAGTGCTTCGTTTTAGGAAGCACTTTTTAGTATATTTTAGATGAATTTATTTACTGTATTCGTCTTTTAAAAATTCTCTCCAGTCACCAAGGTTTGAAATGACTTGTATTTGGCGGTAATGTAAATGAAATTGCTCTTCGTTTTCTTGAGAATTTAAGATTTTTAATCTGTATTTGTCAAAGTTTGTTAGTGCAAATTTTTCTTCTGCCGTTAACGATTTTCCGCTAAATTCCTTATCGCGCAAATCGTTGATGCTTTCGGCACCACCAATATCTTGCTTGCTAAAAAAGCGTTTTGCTATGTCGTTTTTAAAGTCCATCAATTTCAAAGATATGAAATGGATTGATTAACTTAGCATTTTAAACCACACTATTGCTAACAAACCAATGTTAAAATCAAAGTATATTTTTTTTATGTGTTTGATGATTGGTTTTGCCGCAACCTTATTTTCTCAACACGAAATAAGTAAATACGAATACCGCTGGGCAATGCTACACCCTTTAGCTGCTAAAAGAGTGCAAAAACATTTGGCTGAAGTAATGGATGTTTACAAAGAAGTTAAAAGTGCCAAGGAATTAGATGGTTTCGAAAATGGAGGAACATTAGATGCGTTTCGACATACCTTTACGATGGCCTATTTAGCCCGTTATGTGCAAATAGATAAACTCAGAAAGCTAGGAAAAACGCATGAAAAAGGTAATGAATATTTTTTCTATAAAAATCATCAAGAATTTGGCGAACGAGCGGATAGTTTGGCTTGCGTAATGGATTTAAGAAACAATGAATTGGGCTTTGAATTTGGCGAAAAAAGTAAAAATGTGTCAAAAGAAGAGTTGAAAAACCTCATTATAGAACAAATTAAGCAAGGAAACGCATGGAAATTGAAGAAAAATAGTCAAAATCAGTACATTTCTTGTCAAAACGAAGCGTTTTTGATAGAAAACTATAAAGGAAAGTGGTTTTTACCAAAATGCTTAGTGAAAAGCAATGAGTAGTTAAAAGGCTAAAAAATAGCCATTTACATATTTCAGGAAAATGCTATTGTTTTTTGCTAATTTGTTGATAAGATTGAAAAAAAGTGTATATTTGCCGTCCATTTTGGAAAATAAGCTATGGGTAAAAGTCAGTACAAAATACAGTTTGGCGGTTTATCAATGGGAGAACACCAATTTGAATTTGATATTAAAGGAAAGTTCTTTGAACAATTTAGTGAAAGTGAAATAACCGAAGCCGATATACAGGTAAAGGCTAATTTAGTAAAGCAAAATACGTTGATGCATATTTTATTTACTTTTGAAGGCACTGTAAAATTAAGCTGCGACCGTTGTTTAGTTGATTATAATTCTCCCATTTTTGGACAAGAAAAATTAGTCATCAAACATGGTAATCCTGAAGAAAGTAACGATGAAATATTGGTGCTGAAAGAAGGGATTGATGAAGCCAACTTTGCACAATACTTATTCGAATACATCGAATTATCTATACCAAGTCGTAAAGTGCCTTGCGAAGATGACGAAAATGATATAGATGTAGAGTGTGACGAAGAAACTTTAGCTAAATATAACGAACTTAAAATAGAAGAAGAACCGAGTGAAAATCCTGAATGGGATAAATTAAAAAATATAAAGTTTAACAATAATTAAAATTAAATACCATGCCTAATCCAAAACGAAAACTATCCAGATCACGTAGAGACTCTCGTCGTTCGACTTACAAAGCGCCAACAATGACGATTGCTAAAGATACAACAACAGGTGAAGCTCATTTATTTCACCGTGCACACTGGTTCGAAGGAAAACTTTACTACAAAGGAAAAGTAGTAATGGAAAAAGCAGTAAAAGCTTAATTTTTTTGAATAAGATATATTCAAAAACCTCCTCGTGAAATCGAGGAGGTTTTTTTGTTTAAACTTATGTAATGGAATAGAATATGGATGACGCAGATAGAACACGATTTACACATGTGAAAAAATCAGCTAAAATCAGCCTAATCCGTTTCATCAGCGTTCCATTTTTTTAATATGCAAACCGAAAATAACACCACTTGTCCACGCTGCAAACAACCATTTATTTGTAATCCCAACAATATTGTAGCTTGTGATTGCTCAAAAATTCAGCTGAGCACTAAAGAAATTGCTTATGTTGCCAAGCAATATTCAAATTGTGTTTGTAATACTTGTTTATTACATTTAAAAGATGAATTTTTAAAGCAGCAATGATTTTTACGTCTTACAATAATATTATTAGCTCCTTGGGATTTTCTACACAAGAAAATTATCAGGCCGTTTCTAATTCTCAGGTTGGTGTAAAAAAAATGAAATTGCCTTTTTCGCAAGATGAATTTTGTGTTGCGAAAATTAGTGATGACAAAATTCAAGAGCATCTTTCTCAAATTAAAAATGCGGACACTCATACAAAACTAGAACAGTTAAGTATTTTATCTATTCAAGATGTATTAAATCAAAGTGGGATTAATCCAAAAGATAGTCGTACCCTTTTAATTTATTCCACTACCAAAGGCAATATTGATATCTTGTCCTCCGACTCTGTTAAGGATGACAGATATAAAGAAGTAGATTCGAAAAGAGTTTATCTACCTGTCTTCGCTAAACATTTGCAATCTTATTTTCAATTGGTATATACGCCAGTAGTGTTGTCAAACGCTTGTATTTCTGGCATCCTCGCAATTATCATTGCTAAACGTTTTATTAAGCAAGGCACTTATGATAATGTATTAGTTTGTGGTGGAGATATTTTATCTGAATTTACGATTAGTGGATTTAAATCATTCAATGCTTTGAGTAATGAGCCAAGTAAACCGTTTGATGGGAACAGAGTAGGTATTAATTTAGGTGAAGCAGTTTCTACTATTTTAATCACCAATAAAAAAGAATTAGCAACATCATACAATACACAAATTATAAGTGGTGCTTCTGCAAACGATGCGAATCATATTTCTGGTCCATCACGCACTGGCGATGGTTTATTTCAGTGTCTTACACAAATACTAAAAAAGAATATAAACGATATAGGATTTATTTCAGCTCATGGAACGGCTACTCCGTTTAACGACGAAATGGAATCCATTGCTTTTGATAGAGCAGGATTGAATACAATACCAGTAAATAGTTTTAAAGGCTATTACGGACATACATTAGGCGCAGCAGGCGTTTTAGAAACCGTATTATCTTTAGAATCCATGAAGCATCAACGCTTAATTAAATCAGAAGGTTTTGAGACAAAAGGCTTTAGTGGAAATATCACGATGATAGAATCACATCAGGATAAAAACTTCTCTTCATTTATTAAAACAGCATCAGGCTTTGGCGGTTGCAATGCAGCAGCTTTATTTGAGAAAGTATGAAAATCATTTACCATATAAGTCATATAAGAAAACAAAAACTTTAAAATAATGAGTAGGTATAAAAGATAAAAAAGAACGAGAATTAATAAAGCATAAGTAGAAATAACCTAAAACTTATATGCCTTATATGGTTCAAAAAAATGATTGAAAACAATGAGTAACATCACATCATACGCACACATAAAACATAACCAAGTTTCGGTTAATGGTGAGATTGTATTTCACTCTAACTCATCCTTAACCTTGATAGAGTTTTTATCTGAAGCTTATAAAAATTTAGGGATAAGCTATCCTAAGTTTCATAAAATGGATGCGCAATGTAAGCTTGGTTTTTTATGTGCAGAATTTGCTTTGAAAGGAACTAACTTTTTAACTGAAAACAATTTATCAAAAACAGCGATTGTGTTATCCAATTGCGCTTCAAGTTTAGAAACCGACAGAGTGCACCAACATTCTATCGACGATAAATCCAATTATTTTCCATCTCCAGCCGTATTTGTTTACACGCTTCCTAATATCACTATTGGCGAATTAGCTATTAAACACAAAATTACGGGTGAAAATGCCTTTTTTGTGTCGGAGCAATTAGATGCTGATTTATTAGTGAATTACACAGAAACCTTGTTTCAAAGGAACACAAAGACTGCTATTGTTGGTTGGGTTGAGGTTGACGTAGCCAATTTTGAAGCCTTCATTTTTTTAACAGAAAACACAGAAAATATAAATAAAAGCAGTATTTTTAAATCTCTTAATCAAACAAGTGTTACAACAATATACAATCAAACCATATGGACGCATTAATCGAAAAATTAAAAGGACAAATTATTGAGCAACTTAACTTAGCTGAAGTAAAACCAGAAGAAATCAATCCTGATTCTCCATTATTTGGCGAAGGTTTAGGGTTGGATTCAATTGATGCTTTAGAGTTAATTGTATTGTTAGAAAAACACTATGGTATTAAAATCCAAGATCCTAAAGATGGAAAAACTATTTTCCAATCTTTAAGAACAATGGCAGAATACATTAAATCTCAAGGTAAATCTTAAGAATTGTCTCAGCGAGTTTATATTACTGGATTAGGAATGATTTCGGCCATTGGAAACAATGTATCTGAATCTTTTTTGTCATTATCTCAATCAAAAACTGGTATTGGAAAAATTAACCATTTAACAACGCGTTACAAAGATGAGTTTTTAGCTGGTGAAATAAAATTATCTAATGCTGATTTAGCTGATTTGGTTAAAGACAATAATCCCGCATTAAATCGTAATTCATACATTGCTATGTTAGCTGCTAAAGAAGCGGTTATCAATTCAGGTATCGATACCAATGATGGGTTGCGCACAGGCGTTATTTCTTCTACAACAGTAGCAGGAATGGGTAAAACCGAATTGTACTATAAAGAATTATTTGAAAAATATGATCATTTAGATGTACTTGATACACACGATTGCGGAGATAGCACCGAACGCATTGCAGATTATTTAGGTAATGTAGATTATGTAACCACTATTTCAACAGCGTGTTCATCTGCAGCCAATGCGATTATGCTAGGTTGTCGAATGATTAAGCATGGACAGTTGGATAGAGTAGTAGTTGGTGGAGTAGATGCTTTATCAAAATTTACATTCAACGGGTTTAATACTTTAATGATTTTAGATAGAGAGTGGTGTAAGCCATTTGATGAAAACAGAAAAGGATTAAACTTAGGTGAAGCGGCCGCTTTTTTAGTGATTGAAGGAGAGAATGCATTGAATTTAAGAAAAGGTAAAGCGCTAGCAGAAGTTGTTGGTTATGCCAACGCCAATGATGCCTATCATCAAACAGCATCTTCGCCCGAAGGCTACGGAGCAACATTAGCAATTACAGAAGCATTAGCAATGAGTGGTTTAGTGCCATCTCAAATTGATTATATCAACATGCACGGAACTGGAACTCCTAATAATGATTTATCGGAAAGCATGGCTACTAAGGCTGTATTCGGAAATCAAGTTCCTAAATTTAGTTCTACTAAAGCATTTACAGGACACACATTAGCTGCCGCAGCAAGTATTGAAGCCGTTATATCGGTTTTATCATTACAAAATAGCATGATATTCCCGAACTTAAATTTTACAACACCAATTGCCGACATGAATTTAATTCCTGAAACTCAATTGGTAAATACTCCTTTAAACACGATCCTTTCAAACTCTTTTGGGTTTGGTGGAAACTGTTCATCTTTGATTTTTAAGAAAGCATAATATTTTGACTAAGGCATACATAAACGGAACTGGTTGCATTTCGCCACAAAACTCAATTGATAGTGAGTGGTTTTTTGATACCATTCATCCTGCTAAAGGCGATTATTTTGATGCCATTGAACCTTCTTATAAAGAGTTTATAGCTCCCAATTTATTACGCCGAATGGGTCGTGCTATTAAAATGGGCGTTGCTGCTGGTAATATTGCTATTCAACAAGCCGACGCTAAAAAAGTAGATGCTATTATTACAGGAACAGGTTTAGGTTGTTTTGAAGATAGTGAGCGTTTTTTATTAGCACTCTTAAATAACGAAGAACAATTTTTAACACCAACGTCGTTTATACAATCAACGCATAACACAGTAGGCTCCCAAATAGCATTACTCATGAAATGTCATGATTATAACTTTACGTACGTGCATAGAGGCTTTTCTTTTGAAAGTGCCATACAAGATGCGTTAATGTTATTTGAAGAAGGAAAAGAAACGATTTTAGTTGGTGGTATTGAAGAGCACACACCAAATTTTGTTATCTTAAACAGAAGAGCTCGTAAATTTCAAGAAGTATCCTCAACTACTCCAATTTGGGAATCAACCACGCCTGGTATTCAAATGAGCGAAGGAACGGCTTGCTTTATTTTAAATAAAACAAAGACGGACAAAAGTTTAGCCAGTGTGGATGGTATACAAACGTTATACAAACCAAAAACATCGGCTGATATTTTAAATAAGTTACACAGCTTTTTAAAATTGCATAACCTTACATTAGCGGATATAGATGTAACCTTAATGGGCTTTAGCGGCGATGTAAACTTTGATAGTAAACTACAAGAGTTATTACCTAGCATCGAAAAAGAATCTATTGCAGCTTGTTATAAAAATGTGTGTGGCGAATATCACACAGCCTCAGCTTTTGCTATGTGGACAGCAACAAAGATAATTGAAAAACAAAAATTGCCACAAGTATTGGCTATTTCAGATAAAACACCTTCGAAAATAAAACACGTTCTTATTTTTAATCAGTACTTAGGCATTAATTACTCATTTACTTTATTAAGTCAGTGTTAAAAATCTAATAGATTTGATAATTAATAAACCACATAGGCACATAGGTTTTATTAATGCAATAAGAGAAGTGATAGAAGCTTCGCTTTACACAAAGCATTCTATGTTAAAAATGTGTTTTTCTATTAGCCTACTTTCAAACAATACAAAAACTATGTCACTATGTGTTTTAAATTTTTTTAAACACAAAGTAGTAAAGTAAAATGTCATCAACCCGATTCATAAAATTTTTGCCTTTTACAATTACTTTTTTAATTGGATTAATCGCTTTTTTTATTTTTCAGTCTTCGCTACAACTAAGTTATTGGTATTTGATTATTTGGATTAAGCTATTTGCCATCATTCAATTTTGTGGCGCTTATTTTATCGGATTAAATTTTCATTTAACTTCAATCAATCATTTAAATACATCTTATAAAAAAGTATTGTTGACTTTTGATGATGGCCCACATTCCAATACAGTTAAGGTTTTGGAAGTTCTAAAAAAACATAATGTAAAGGCATTGTTTTTTATTATTGGAAAAAACATACAAGGCAATGAATCCATCTTAAATCAAATTGTAGCTGAAGGACATCAAATTGGGAATCATAGCTATTCTCATCATAACTTCATTGATTTATGGTCAACAAAAAAAGTAACAGAGGATTTTGCTACTTGCCAAAGATTAATTGAATACTATCAACCCCAATCAAAGTTATTTCGTCCGCCTTATGGAGTAACCAATCCTAACATTGCCAAAGCTTTAAAAAAAATAGGTTTACAATCCATTGGCTGGAATGTGCGTAGCTATGATACCTCTATAAAAGACGTGGAAAAAATAAAACAACGTGTGTTATCTCAATTAAAACCAGGTGCTATCATTTTATTACACGACCGCTTAGATTTTATGCCTGAATTATTGGAAGTTTTGATTCCAGCTATTAAAGAGAATGGATATAGTTTTGCAGAAAAGGTAAACTAATAAGGACTCTGCTTTCTAATCAACTTTCCAAACAGTTTAGGAAAAAAGCGTTTGATTTTTACAATCAGTAATTCCTTTCCTCCAATAAAAATTTCTTCTTTGTCATTCATTATGCCTGCAATAATTTGCTTAGCACATTCTTGTACACTCATGGCATTTTCGTGACTAGGATCCATTTTGTTATGTGAATCACCTGTCGAGCTTGCTGCATTTAAAGACACGTTGGTTTTTATTTTCCCCGGGCAAACCATCAATACGCTAATTCCTTTTTTCTCATTCTCTAAACGTAAGCTTTCAAAGTAACCGTGTAAGGCATGTTTGGCTGCTGAATATGATGAGCGTAAAAAGAAACCAAATTTTCCTGCAATACTACTCACTACAACAATTTTCCCACTACCATATTTTAACATCACTGGTAATGCTGCTTTGGATAAGTTAACCGCGCTGAAATAATTAATTTCCATTAATTGTCTTTCGGTTTCTGCTGAGGTTTCTATAACGGATGAACGCTGGCTTTGTCCGCCGTTATTTATTAAAATGTCTATTCGCCCAAACTTTGTAATAATTTGTTGCGCATACTCTTTTGCCTGGCTCGTATCTGATAAATCAAAAGGAATAATTAAAGAATTGCTTGAGGTTAATCCTGCCGCTTTTGATACACGAAATAATTCACCTTCACGGCGAGCAGATAGAACAATTAGTGCATTTTTTTTCGCACACTCATATACTAAAGCTTCGCCAATGCCTGATGAAGCGCCAGTAATCCAAATCACTTTATTATTTAATTCACTCATTATTTATCAATTACGTTTATAACGTCCATCGTTTTAATTTCTCTAATACAATGGCAATTCATCGTTTTACGACAATCACTGCAATCTTTATTTAATACTAAGTAATTAGCTTTTACGCCAATTGGTTTCCATCGGCCTGGATGAATTGGACGCATGGGCGCAAACAAACCAATAGCTTTTTTGCCAAGTGCAGATGCAATATGCAAAGGGCCAGTACTAGCAGCTATCAATACATCACAATGATTAATAAAAGCAATAAATTGTTGTAAGGATAATTTCCCCGTTAAATTAATTGCCTCAGGATGATTGGCAATTAAGTCTTTTACTAATTCTCCTTCTTGTTGTGTACCACTAATATAAATTTGATGTGTTGTTTTATCAAGTTGCGTAATGAGTTTCGAAAAATTATCTAAGCCCCATTCGCGAGCACTGCCTTTTGATTTTGGATGAAGAATGACATTGATTTTTGTTTTATCAATTAAATCTAAATGTGTTTTTTCTAATGTTGGAACTTTTGTGAAGCCGTAATTCGTGGCTAATTCCTCTATGCTAAAGACTTTTTGAATACCAAGTGGATTTAATAATTTAGTATTTAACTGCGCTTCGTGTAAATCAGAATTTTTACGAGAGAACTTAATTCTAACATTGCATGTAAACCAATGCCATAAACGATTGGTAGTACCAATGCGAGTTGCAATGCCAGCTTTTTTTGCTAGTTGTGCAATATCTTTTACAGGAAAAACATGAATGATATGAGTGGCGTTTAATTTCTTAAAGGCATCAATTTGTTCATTGGGATTGAGTTTTAAAATATCATCATAACTTACAAATTCATCCACATGTTCTGATAATGCAATTACATCCTTAGTGTAATTTCTTCCTAAAAAAATAATGTTGCTTTGAGGCAAAAACTGTTTAATAATGCCAGCCATAGGCAAGGTTAATACCACATCGCCAATGCTATCGGTTCGACTTATAATTATAACAGGATTATTTTGCAAGCGCTTGTTGTTTGTAAATGTCTCTGATTTTTTTGTATTTCAAATAAGTGGCATAAGCCGATATTTTAGAAATTAAGTAACCAGCCTTTCCATCTAAAAACCCTAAATGCAATAAATAGTGATCAATAAATTTAGCAATGGGATTGGCAATTAATTTATAGAACGGTGCTTTTTTTCCTGCTTCCACAAAAGCTTTGGAGGCAATATTCGTGAAATATTCTACTTGCTTGTAATGATCTTCTTGTGTATAGTAACTGTAGTGTAAAATATCTCCTTTAAGATGTTTAGTGTTTTTATCACCTCCTGTTAATTCGTATTTATCGTGTGGATTAATACCTGTCCAAGAACCTTTTCTGCTGTCCCATAATCGCATTTTTGTATCAGGATACCAGTTGCAATGTTTTACCCAATGACCGCAATAATTAGTTAAACGGTTCATATAATAACCATCATGAGTCCAATTTTTCTTAACCTCTAAAATGGAATTTTTTAAGGTTTCATCTAATGCTTCATCAGCATCCAAAGACAGAATATGTGGATGCGAAGCATAAGTAATGGCTCGGTTTTTTTGTTGGATATGCCCATCAAACGCATGCTCGTAAAATTTAACGCCAAAAGAGGCACATATTTCCTTTGTACGGTCTTTACTAAAAGAATCAAGCACAACAATTTCATCGGCAATCTCTTTCACAGATTCCAAGCAACGAGCAATGTTTTTTTCCTCGTTAAAAGTGATAATAACTACAGATAATTGTGGCATCGGTTAAAGGTAATAATTTTATATTTGTAAACATGAACCAAAAGGCATCAACTATAAACAACAAAAGTCAAAAACTTTTTTTGACAGTTTTGTTATTGCTAGTTCCAATTGTTTATTTTAAAATTTTTGGTATCAGTTTTTTTGGTTGGGACGATAAAGATATTTTATTAAATAACGTAGACGTTCATCAGTTTAATATCAAGGCATTTTTTAGTCAACACTATGTGGGAAATTATGCTCCTGTTACTATGATTGCATTTGCAACAGATTGGCTTTTATTTCATGGAGATGCTGTATGGCAGCATGCTACTAATATTTTAGGACATACTTTAAATGTGTTTTTAGTGTACCGGTTAACGTTGTTGTTATTCTCTAATTTTCGTTACGCTATTTTGGTTGCCTTAATTTTTGCTATGCATCCCATGCAAGTAGAAACCATTGCTTGGGTATCGGCAAAAAACAATATTATTTACACCACATTTTATGTATTAGCAGCCATTGCATACATACGCTATAGTAGGGAGGGAAAGTTGAAATTTGCGGTTATTTCTTTTGTATTATTTGTTGTGGCTTGTTTGTCAAAACCATCGGCTATTGCTTTTCCTTTATGTTTGTTTGCTATTGATTATTTACTTCAAATTCCAGTTTCCAGAAAATCTATATTGCAAAAAGTGCCATTTTTTGCTGTAGCCTTATTAATGGGTTTTATTACGCTTTATACACGTACAGAAGATAAGTTTATAACATCAGACATCGATATTCCAATTTATGAACGAATTGGTTATGCTGGCTATTGTATGGCTTTTTACATCGTGAAATTTTTATTTCCGATTAATTTATCTTTAGTGTATCCATACCCTGACAATAAAATAATTTGGATTGTGTTAGGCTATTTAGTTTGGGTTTTGCTTGCTATCCTTATCATTCGTTTATATAAGAAAAAGCAATTAGTCATTATTGGCGCTCTAGGGTTTATATTAGCTAATTTTTTATTGGTTATTCAATTAATTCCTTTTGGAGAAGTAATTACAGCCGATCGTTATATGTATTTGCCGTTAATTGGTTTCGGGTTTTTACTAATTAGCATTTTTAAATTTTCTGATAAACACATTAATTTCATTGTTTTTGCAACTCTTATTTATTTTGGTTCTTTGAGTTTTATGCGCACTTTAAATTGGAAAAATAGCATCACTATTTTTTCTGATACAGTTAAAAAACAACCTACTTCTTTTTTGGTGTTAAACAGTTTGGGTTCAGAGTATAATACCATTGGCAAACCTAATGATGGCATTACGTATTTAAACAGAGCGATTGCAGTTGCACCAAATTATTATAAGGCCTATTATAATCGTGGATTATCTTACATGCAATTGCAGCAATTTAAAAACGCCTTAAACGATTTGGATAAATCAATTAGTTTGCACCGACGTGGTGATCACTATAAGTCTTATGTGGCAAGGGGAAATGTATATTACCAGTTAAAAGATATGCCTAAAGCTATTGAAGATGCTAAAACAGCTTTAGTGATAGATCCTGAAAATGTAAAAGCACAGTTTTTATTAGCTAACTGTTATGATGATTTAAATCTGTTAGACCAAGCTTTGCCATATTATAATAATGCCATTCAATTAGATTCAAAAAATCCAATGTATTATTTAAGAAGAGCCATCGTTTATGGTAAAATGCAACAATTTTCATCTTGCTTACAAGATTTAGAGGCTTGTACAAACTTAGATGCGAATTATGCAGAAGCTTATTATTGGAAAGGAGTAGTTAAAGTAAATATGAAACAAAATCCTTGTGCTGATTTAAGAAAAGCGGTTGATTTAGGTTTTGCAGCTGCTCAGCAACCTTTGCAGACGTATTGTCGGTAAACTATTTTTTCTTACCAGGACATTTTTTGCAGCGATCACCTTTTTTAAAGTTTTTGCAACAGTCTTTACCTTTTTTGCAACTATCTATAAATGGCAATAACGGGCAGTTTAAATTTAACTGCATCGTTTTTTCAAATTTAAAGTCGTCGTTCATATTTCAAATATGGTAATTTATAGGAATTGGAACAATACCTCAAAAATGGTAGTTCATCTCTTCTACTTATAAAATTTAAAAATCTGTTTTATTCAGTCACATCCGTTTCATCTGTGTCCCTATTTTAATAGGAACACAGATTTTACAGATAAAGCGGATTCTCACAGATTTTTTGTAAAAAGTGATAGTAATAAATTGGCGGATTAGATAAAAATATCAAACAATTTATTGTTACTTTGTATTCTGTAAAATGAATATACAAGCTTTAAATACTTGGATTACAAAAGGTAATGAACCGCTCATTATTGCTGGGCCTTGTGGCGCAGAAACGGAAGAGCAAATATTGCAAACAGCCAAAGAATTAGCTCAAATTGAAAGTATAAAATTATTTAGAGCAGGTATTTGGAAACCCCGCACTCGTCCCAATGCTTTTGAAGGTGTTGGCGAGCCAGGATTGGGTTGGTTAACTGAAGTTCAGAAGCAATTTGGCTTAAAAACATGCGTGGAAGTAGCAAATGCTCAACATACCGAATTAGCTCTAAAACATGGAGTTGATGTTTTATGGATTGGAGCCAGAACAACGGGTAATCCTTTTAGTGTGCAAGAAATTGCTGATGTTGTTAAAGGTGTTGATATTCCGGTTTTTATTAAAAATCCAATTCATGCAGATGTGCAGTTATGGTTAGGTGCTATTGAACGATTTTCAAATTCGGGAATTACAAAATTAGCTGCTATTCATCGCGGCTTTCATTATGCAGGTAAAACAAAATACCGTAACAAACCTTTATGGGAAATTGCCATAGAGTTAAAAACCATATTACCTGAATTACCTATTATTTGCGATCCAAGTCATATTTGTGGTAATAGAGAGTTAATACCTCATGTTGCTCAAAAAGCATTGGATTTAGGTATGAATGGCTTAATGATTGAATCTCACATTAATCCAGCCGTTGCTTTAAGTGATGCGCAACAGCAATTAACGCCAAACGCTTTAAAAGAATTATTAGATGAGCTTATATATCGTCAATCTTCTTCCCAAAATCCGGATTGCGTTGATATATTAACACAATTCAGAAAAATGATTGATGAAGTGGACGATGAATTAATTAATGTGTTAAAGAAACGCATGACTATTATTGAGCAAATTGGAGAATATAAAAAAGACCATGATTTAACTATTTTTCAATTAGGTCGTTGGCAAGAAATTTTGCGCACTCGTTCTCAATGGGCTGAAAAATTAGGTATTCCAAGAGCTCATACCGAAAAAATTTGTCAGTTATTACATGAGGAATCTATTCGTATTCAAACAGAATTGATGAATAAGAGAGATTAAAATCTTATTTATTATTTTTTCAAGCTTTGTAAGTTAGCAGTTAATTAACAAAAAGTTAGCGTTTATTTTTATAATGATAGCGTTTATCTACTCTTTACTCTTTAATAAGTTAATTTCATTATGTTTGTTTTAAATAATGCGCTGTTTTTTTTTAATATTTACGTTAACTGTTTTTTTAAGAGGCTCTTTTTTTTCTCAAAACTATTCTTTTAAAACCTATAGTCATTCAGATGGATTTCATTCGCCTGAAGCCATGCGCGTATTTAATGATTCCAGAGGTTTTTTATGGATTGGTTGCGTAGATGGTTTAACTCGTTACGATGGTTTAAAATTTATTACTTATACTAAGACTGATGGATTAATTGAAAACGAAATACAAGGAATTTCGGAAGATAAGAAAACTAATTTATGGATTGCTTCAATCTCGGGCATATCATATTTCGATGGAAAAAATTTCATAAACTATGGATATAAAAAAATAGCGAAACCGTCAGAAAAGCCTTATTTTATAAGTGTCCATGAAACCTCAAATGGAACTATTTATGCTTGCTCTGCAACGGGCCTATATAAACTTGATAAAAACAAAAAGGAGTTTTGTCAATTGGCTGAAATTGATACATACGTTAGTGATTTAATAGAAGATAAAGAAGGGACTATATGGATAGCTGCATCATTGGCGATTTATACCATAAAAGAAAAAGTTTTTCGGAAAATAAATTTAGATTCCATAATTGGATATAACACAGCCACGTGCTTAGCATTTGATAAAAATAAAAATTTGTGGATAGGAACCACTAAGGGTATTTTAAAATATGCTAATAAAAAATTCGATTATTATTTTTCAGAACTAAAATCAAATCACAACATTAAAGATGTAATAATAGCGGAAGATAGCAGCGTTATTTTCACATCTGCCACCCCAGAAATTAAAATCTATAAGAATGGTAATTTCAAGCTCCTAAATTTAAGTAATGAAATAGGTAATGTTGATATACAAAACTTAACAATTGATAAAGAAGGTAATTATTGGTTAGCTGCAATTGGTTTGGTTAAAATGTATACAAAACCATTTCAAAAACATTATTTATCTGACGCCATTAATTCAAAAATAAATACTATTAGTGGTGATGAAAACAGCTTATATTTTGGCACTGACAAAGGTTTAAAAATAGTTAAGAACAACCGTATAACTACCTGTTATCCTAATAATTATTCTAACGAAGACAAAACGATAACAAGCCTTTGCAAGGTTGACTCATTTTTATTGGCAGGAACCCATAGTGGATCAGTATATAAATTTTATAAAAATAAATTTCTTCCATTTGATGCTTCTTCTAGTGCAAATGATAAGGTAAATCATATTCTTCAGGCTGGTAAAAACGAATTTTGGATATGTAAAAACACAACTGTAACACATAAATTAAACGGAAAAGCTTCTCATTATACGCTGTCAGAAAACGTTTCGGCTTACACACAAAATGCTTTTCTTGATTCATCTAAAAATTTATGGCTGGCAAACTTAGAAAATTTGACAATTTACAAAAATGATCACTTAAATATTTTAGGTAAAAAGCAAGGATTTATATATAAATCGCCGGTAACAATAAATCAAGATAAAAATGCTGTTATTTGGATAGGTACATTTGGAGATGGACTTGTAAAATATGATGGAAAAACATTTAAAAATTATTCGTTTAAAAATAGTTTGGTTAACGATTACGTTTCCGCATCTTATTATGATGTTGAGGAAAATGTTTTATGGGTAGGCACTAATAATGGAATATCTAAACTTAAATTAGATCGTAATTCAAATATCAGTTCTATAAAAAATTACAACTCTAACTATGGAGACTTTAATCTCTCCTGTAACCAAAATTGCATATATAAATTAAAAAATGGACATATGTTATTTGGCTGCAAAGATAATTTAGTAGAGTACAGTCCTTCTTTGGATCAAAATAAAAAAAGTGTAATACCATTTTATTTCGAGGGCGTTAGATTAAATTACGAAAAAACAAATTGGGAACCTTATTCGAAAAATGTGAACTTATGGAGTAATATGCCAAATGCATTGATTTTGCCATACGATAAAAATCATTTAACTTTTGATTTTACTGCAATTAATTTTAATGATTCTAAAAATATAAATTTTCAATGGAAACTTTTAAATATAGAAAAGGAATGGTCTCCTGAATCTAAAAATAACTTTGTAACTTATTCAAATATACCTCCAGGAACTTATACTTTTTCGTGCAGAGTTAGCAACTCGTCTGGAGTATGGTCTAAACCAATTGCTTTTTCATTTACTATAACGCCACCTTTTTATCAAACTACTTGGTTTACCCCTTTATTAATTATATTACTTATTTCTGGAGCTTTTATTAGTTCTCATTTTCAGGTTAAAAAAATTCAAATGCAAGAAGCCTTAAAAACAGAAAATTACCGACAATTAGCAGAAGTGGAATTAAAAGCTATGCGAGCTCAAATGAATCCACACTTCATATTTAATACTTTAAACTCTATACAGGAAGTAGTATTAAATAAGGATGATGCAACGGCTCGAATATATTTATCGGATTTTGCTTTGATGATGCGTATGATTTTGGAAAATTCTTCCCAAAAAGATATTTCTTTAGACAGTGAATTGGAATTTATAAATCTTTATTTGAAACTTGAGAAACTGCGTTTTGAAGATAAATTTAATGTAACAATTAGCGTTTCAGATTTTATTGATATACACCAAATTAAAATACCGCCAATGCTTTTACAGCCTTATATAGAAAATGCCATACTGCATGGCTTAATGCATAAAACAAAAGATGGAGTTTTAAACATATCCTTTGAGATGACAACTATTAACGAAAAAGAAATATTGAAATGTAGTATTACTGATAATGGTGTTGGTAGAAAAAGATCAAAGGAACTTTCTGCATGGAAAGGCAAAAAGCATCAGTCAATGTCTACCGAAATAACCGAAGAAAGAGTATTATTGCTTAATAATATAAATTCGAATAAAGGATATAAAGTAATTATTACGGATTTAGAAAATGAACAAATGCTCGCAATAGGTACTAAAGTTGAAATTTATATACCATTAAAATAAATATATGATAAAGGCAATCATTATAGATGATGAAATAAATGCTAGAGAAAGTTTAAAGAAAACAATAGCGTTATATTGTCCGGAAATAAATATGTTGGCTACGGGCAATAATGTAGATGATGCTGTGAATCTTATACAACAATTGTCTCCAGACATTGTGTTTTTAGATATTGAAATGCCCAACGGAAATGGATTTACATTATTTGATAAAATTAAAAATCCAACATTTACAACCATATTTACATCTGCTTACGAGGAATATGCAATAAAAGCATTTCGTATTGCTGCGCTTGATTATTTAACTAAACCTATTGATTACAGGCAATTACAGCAAGCAATGGTTAGATTTAAAAATAAACAAAAAATTGAATTAAAAGAACAAAGGTTAGAGTTGCTAATTGATAACATGACCAATAGACCTACCGAATTTAATAAAATTGCATTACCGGATATTCAAGGATATACTATGGTTAAAACGACTGATATTTTATATTGCGAGGCTGATAGTAGTTATACAATTGTTCATTTAATAAACGGTAAAAAAATTATTACTAGCAAACTACTTAAACTTATAGAAGAATTATTGCCAAACGAAACATTTTACCGAATTCATAAATCATATATTGTAAATCTTAATCTAATTAAAAAATATGTCAAAAATGATGGCACTCATGTGGTGTTAGAAAATGATATTCGATTAGATGTTTCAGATAGGAACAAAAAAGAATTTTTAGAAAAGTTGCTTCAAAAAAATAAATCTTAAAGTGATTATTCTCAATTATCAAGCGATTATTATTAAAAATAGGACGTAAAAAAAGTCGCTATATTTAATTAAACATCTTTCGTTTTCTTTGTTTTATTAATTTTAAAAACTAAAGAAAATGAAAAAATTATTTATTACAGCAATGGTTATTGCAAGTGTATCATCAATTACAAGTTGCAAAAAAGTTTACTCTTGTGAATGTGTAACAACTGCAGATGTTTCTGGAGTTATAACATCTACAACAGAGGTTATTGAACTAACTGAGAAAATGAAGGAAAAGCAAGCGGAGTCCGCTTGTAATCAGTCAGAAGATCAAATGAACAGTCTTAATGATGAATTAGTAGCTGATACAGACAATGTGTCTTATGATGATTTAAATACAGCTTGTTCTTTAAAGTAAAAAAAGAAAGAGGCTGCTAAATAATATTTAAATGGTAATCTACAGATTATAATATTTTAATGTAATTTTTTTCAGGCAGCCTCTTTTAATTGTTTATGAAATCTATAATTTATATACTATTTATTTTAAATACTGTTGTATACGCGCAGTTTAAAATTAATTACAATAGAATAAATTATCGTAACAGAATTGACGAAAGAAAAATTATGTTAAAAGACGAATGTAAATTTAAAATTATTTTGTCTGGTAATAAAAAACCAATTGAATCGAATAATATAATAAATGTATGTGATAAAATATTTACTTTCAAACTAGGCAATCAAGTTTCTTTTTACTACAATATGTTTATTATTAAACTTTATCGTCAATAAATTTCTTAATGTGATATTGTACAAGTGACGGTTATTTTAATATGTAGTACGTTCGTTTTAAAAAACATAGCGTAAACAAAGCCGAGCTTTTTGTTAAAAATTCTTTAATTTACTTTGTTTCAAAAAATTTTATCTAATTACAATTATGAAAAAAATAATATTATTATTTGCTGTTAGCTGTTTATTTCTTATGAGTAGCTGTGCTACTATTTTTAGTGGCACTAAATGTAAAGTCAAAGTAAAAGACGGCTCTCCAGTATCAGCAAAGGTATATGTTAATGGGAGCTATGAAGGCACAGCACCATGTAAGATAAAAATATCTAAAAATAGTTTGAAAGCTGGAGCAACTGTTGAAATAAAGGCTGATGGTTACGAAACTCAAAAGGTAACACTTGTAAGGAAAATGAAAATGGGGGCATTAGTTGGAGATATTGTTACCGGAATTGTTTGGTTAGCTATTGATTTTGCTGATGGGGCAATTTATAGAGCCTATCCAAATAAAATAGAATATAATTTAGTGTTGGATTCTGATTCAAAGGCAAATGATATTAAATTTAATACTGGTGATATTGTTTACTTTTCAAATGATGAGTATAAAAATCAAGAGGGTATAGTTAAGATAGCGTATCCAAATAAAATAGTAATAACTGTACAGAAAAAAAATGGTAAACAAATTGAAGTAGAAGTGCCTTATATGAATGTAAGTAAAAAGTAATTTTTAAACAGTTAGACAATAAAAGCATTATGAGAAAAATTGTTTTTATTTGTTTATTTTTGTTCTTTTACTTGAATAAATTTCAGGCACAGCTAGTATTTAGTAATGATCATAAAAATTCTGTTTACGTTGCTTTAACTTATTATTTAAATACGGCAGATTATAAAGGATGGTACAGCACAGGTTGGTATTACATTGATCCCTTTGAGACACGGAATTTAGTTGAAGGTAATTTAAAAGACAGTTGTTATTTTTATTATGCTTATGATTCAGACGGTAAAATTTGGCAAGGTGATGGAAGGGACTCATTCATTGTTGAAAAACAAAAAATATTTAAAATTAGAAATGCAGATAAGCAATATCAAATTAATTCAGATTCAAGGACATTTAAGTTTTTCAGGAAAATAGATATTGAGAATAAAAACGCATATACAATAAGGTTAACCGCAATGGATAATTAAATATTAATATTCACTATAATATTCTTTTCCCCAATATAATCAAGCCTCTTTCAGCATCTATCATATTAGCAATCTTTGGAAGATGAGCCCATTTTTCGAAGCCCATTTTATAAAACAATTGCAAACTAGGTTCGTTATGATCAAAAATAAAACCTAAAAGTGTTTTGATATGTAATTCCTGGCAAGCATCAAATGCTTTTTGCAGGCAAATTTTACCTAACCCTTTTCCTCGGGCACTTTCTTCTAAATAAATACTTACTTCTACGGTTCCATCATAAGCTGGCCTTCCGTAAAACGAATTAAAACTCATCCAGCCCGCATATACACCTTCTACTTCGATGATCCATAATGGACGACGATTTTCGCTGTGCGCGTCAAACCAAGCTTGTTTACTTTCAACAGCTACAGGTTCTAAGTCGGCAGTAACTAAACGTGAAGCAACTGTTGAATTGTAGGTTGCTACAATTTTTTGTAAATCGGTTTGTTGGGCGTTTATAAATTCTATGTTCATCTTCTACTTATAATATAAATAATTTATTTTTTTTGTCTCTTTAGTCAAATTGTCTCTTCAATCCCTTTTATCTCTTCTTGTTATTTAAAACAAACTCTCAAAAATTTATTCAAAGCGACATTACTTTGCCTAGGGCTTTCCAAAAATCCCATGTGTCCATCATGTTCTAAATAAAGTAAGTGTTTTTCTCTTATCATTTCTGATTGTTCTAGTAATTGCTGATAAGGCAATACATTGTCTAATTCGCCAATTACCATCATAATAGGGTAGTGTGCCATTCCTAAAATAATATCTCTGTTTGGTCTATCTTTCATACCCTCTAAGGAGGCAATAATAGATTGCTTAGAGGTTTGTGCGGCAATTTTTTGTGCGAAAGCAATTTCTTCTTTTAAATATTTGGCATTTTTAGTAGCAAATAAATTTTTGATAACCTCAGTCGTATAAATCTTATGATTGGCTTTCACCACTTTAATAGAACGTGTTCTGTCGCGTTTTTTTTCTTCTGTATCAGCAAAAGCAGTAGAGTGGTATAGACATAATCCACGTAAATTATCAGGAAATAAATCAGCAAATGCTAAGCCAGCGTAGCCGCCCATGCTGTGTCCAACAATCACATATTTTTTTAATCGTAAACTATCCATCACCGCTTTTACAGCTTTAGCAATTAATTCAGATGTGTGCACATAACCAAAACAATCAGTGTCGCCATGCCCTGGTAAATCAATAGCAATCACTCTAAACGATTTTGAAAGAGATTCAATGGTGCTATTCCAAATTTTGTGTGAACCTAAAAAACCATGCAGCAACACAACGGCTCTGCCTTTTCCTGTATCAGAAAAAGTTACTGTTCCTTTTTTAAATTGCGTGGTTTTTAGCATTGTTTCTACTTCTTAAAAAACTCAATATCGTTACTAATATATTGTTTGTTTTTCGAATCTGGATTAATTGCGTATAAAATATAAATTTCATCATCTGCATTTTTTGAAAATGCAACGGGAGAAGTTTTCCAATTCTGAAATTGCACAATACTGTCAAATCCTCCATAAATAGTTGTATCCAAAAAAGCTCTATCTGTATTCCAATCCTTCCCTAATACACATTTCCAATAAACACCTGCATCAGGAAGTTTTGAAAACTCAATAGAATAGTAGGCTTGCAAGTAAGAATGCTGCAAATAGTTATTTGTTTTTTTATCAAACACAGCAATTACAGCATCATAATTACTCGAATTATTTATTTTTAAATGATGTGGTGTTTCATACAATTTTAAGTTTCCAAAATAACCGCTATATGGTTTATCTCCGTTTACCATTGTAATAGAAGTTTTTGTTTGTGGTGATACCTCTTCAGTTTTTTGTGAAATCGTTTCTATTGAAGGCTCTGCACTAAAAATAGACATAATAAGCATCAACAGGCCAACTGCAATAGGCGTGGCATACAAAATGTATTTGTAATCGCTGTAATGTGGTTTTTGAGGTGTTTGATTAACGGTATTTTTTTTAGCCTGATAATGTTTTTTGTAGTACTCTCTGCGTTTTAAATCCTCTTCCGTAAACGAATAATCTTTTTGTTTGGGTTGACCAGGCCTATGTGGTTTATGTGTTTGTGATACAATAGTAAAATTTGAATTATCGTATCGCTTTCTAGAATGAGGATTACTAAGCACATTATATGCTCTTAGTATATTCTCAAAAAGGTGTTTAGAATTTGGATCGTTTGGATTTTTATCGGGATGATAAATCTTTGCCAAACGCCTAAAAGCAGCCTTTATTTCAATTTCAGTGGCTGTTTTAGTAAGCCCTAATATTGAATAATAATCTGCCATTTAAATAAAACTGTCTTTCCAAATTAACTGGAAATATAAAATTTAGAACTATTATTTTACTTTGTATGTTTTTGTTAAATCGTAGTAACGCATTGCGTTTAGGTGTAATCCTTTTACTTTATTTGTTAGTAAACGATAAGAGCCTTCATACCACAAAGGAATAATAACAGCATCATCCATTAATGTTTGTTCTGCTCGCATAAAATAAGCATAACTAGAATCTTTATTGTTTGAATCCCGACCTTTTTTAAAATTAAAATCATAGTTTGCGTTTTGATAACGAGAAGTGTTAGGATAGCTAGAGGAGCTTGTATCAGAAGGAACGGCATCACCAACAAATAAGCTTAAAAATGATTCAGGGCTCGAAAAATCAGCTACCCAAGCATCTCTAAAAATGTCACCTTTGCCATGCATTTGTAACTCGTATTTTTGAATATTTGGTAAGGATTCGAAATTGACGTTGATATTTAAATTTTGTTTCAGTTGTTTTTGCAATTCAACCCCTACAGAGCTATTTCGTGAATTCCCTGAGTTCACTAATAATCTAACCTCTGGAAAGCCTTTTCCGTTAGGGAATCCAGCTTCAGATAATAATTTTTTAGCTTTTTCAATATCTAAAGTGTAACCATTAATTTTTTTAATATCATAACCAGTAAATGTATTAGGTGTAATACCATGAATAGCTGCACCAATAGCTTGTCCTTGCAATACGTTATCAACTAATTTTTCTCTATCAATCGCATAATTAATTGCTTGACGAACTTTAGCATTATCAAAAGGTTTTTGTTTAGTGTTAAATATATAAAACTGGCTTAACATCTCTGGTTCCCTTTGTAACAAGGATTTTGGTGGATGACTGATAAATTCTTTAATATTTTTTTCAACCACATCTTTTACTCTTACTGAGGGTAGGGTATTGATTAAATCAATTTGTTGATTTTCAAACATGGATAAACCATCTTCAATGGATGGAGCAACTAATACAACAACTGTATCTAAATATGGTAATGTGTAGCCAGAACTATCTTTTAAAAAGTAATTTGGGTTTTTAAGCAATACAATTTTATCTTTATTTGAAGTGGCATCATACATAAAAGGACCAGCACCAGTTTTTAAATTGTTACCATATGTTTTAAAAGCAGTTTCGCTGATAATAGCAGCTGCTGGGTTTGCTAGTAATTTTAAAAAACTTAAACTTGGATTTACTAACTCTAAAGAAAAAGTATAGTCATCAATAATTTTTATTCCTGAAATAGCCGAAGTTTTTTTATCAAAAAAATCCTCAGCTCCAGCCAATCTTCCCTTTAAAAGGGTGTTAAATTGGTAATTGTCGTTTGTATTTGTACAGATATTAGTTAAGCTAAATAAAATATCTTTACTTGTAATTTCAGGGCCTTTTCCTTCTGCGTAACACTTATCGTCTTGAAAATGAGCGCCTTTTGTTAAATGAAAGGTTATTTTTTTTCCATCAGCAGAAGTTTCCCATTTTTGGGCTAATCCCGGAAGAACTTCTAATGTTTTAGCATCTAATCTCAATAAGGATTCGTGTATTTGAGCTACAACCAATGCTTCAACTTGATTAGTAACAGAAATAGGGTAAAGGCTTCCAATCTCAATGTTTTCAACCATTACAAAAGTACCGCCACTTTTATCAGAGTGTTTATCATTACCGCTATTCACACCATCTTTACAGCTATAAAACGCCAGGGAAGAGACTAGTAGTAAAATTGAAATGTTAAAATTCATATAGGTATTTAAAAACTAAGACTGCCTAAATATAATAATTAATCGACTATTTTGGAAATCTTACTGACAATTTACATTTTTTCAATAAAAAAGCGTTTTTTATTTTGTTTTTCTCAAATATCGTTTTAATATTGTAAGACTTTTTGCAGACGTGCTAAAACAACGAGACTATGAAACAAATTTATTCAATACTAATTCTTTCCTTAATCTTTTCTATCAAAGGATTTGCTCAGGGTGGTGTTATTATTTTAGAAGGAAATTACCAGGGTAAAAATTTATATGTACAAAATCCATTTGGTAGTGGAGGGGTTGGTTTTTGCGTAACTGAGGTTTTAGTTAATGGAAATATTACTACTGATGAAACAAACTCAAGTGCTTTTGAAATTGATTTCAAACCACACAAATTAGCAATTGGCGAAAAGGTTGAAATAAAAATTAAACATAAAGTAGATTGCAAACCTAAAGTTTTAAATTCTGAGGTTTTAAAACCTAAGAGTACGTTTGAGGTTATTGTAATGACAGTTGATAAAGATGGAACAGTTAAATGGTCTACTAAATCAGAAACTGGTAAATTAGCATTTGCAGTTGAGCAGTTCCGTTGGAACAAATGGGTGAAAGTAGGAGAAGTTGACGGGGTTGGCACACCATCTACAAATAACTACACTTTTAAAATTGTACCTCATTCTGGAGCTAATCAAATTAGAGTTCGTCAAACAGATTATAGCGGTCAACCACGTTTATCTAAGCCTGTTTCTTTTACTTCTGATGTTCCTGACATTGCTTTTGCTCCAATAAAAGTATCTAAAGATATTAGCTTTGTAGCTGGTGACAAGCCATTTGAAACGATGTACGAAATTTATGATCAATATGGTAACGTTGTAAAACGCGGATTTGGTTCAACAGTAGATGCGTCTAACTTAGCTAAAGGCGGTTATTTCTTAAACTACGATAATAAAATGGTTGAGTTTATTAAAAAATAATCTTAACTTATAAAAAACACTAAACGCCTCGAATTTTCTTCGCGGCGTTTTTTTTTGAATTAATTTAGATTAAATTTGCTGTATGTACACAATTAAAGTAAACGGAAATAAAGAGTTTAAAACTGAACTCATTACCAAAAATAACGACATTACAGGAACCTTGAATGGCAAAGAATTTAAGGCAGATATTATTAAAGTTAGAGATGGTGTTTATCATTTATTAAAAGATAATGTATCTTATAATTTAGAAGTGGTAAAACATATTCCTGAAGAAAAAAAGTTAGTTGTAAAAATTAATAATACACCGTATACGCTTGATATTAAAGATAAATACGATGATTTGTTACATAGCTTAGGTTTGGATAGTTTGGCTTCAAAAAAAGTAAACGATATCAAAGCGCCAATGCCTGGAATGGTGTTGAACATCTTAGTAACAGAAGGACAAGAAGTGAAAAAAGGAGACGGATTAATTGTATTGGAAGCCATGAAAATGGAAAATATTTTAAAATCGCCAACAGATGGTGTGATTAAAAAAATACTGATTACCAAAGGAGTTGCCGTTGAAAAAAATCAATTACTGATTCAATTTTAAAATGAGCGATAGAAGAGATTTCTTTAAAAAGATAGGATTAATAGGGCTTTCGGGTATTGCTACGAAATTAGTAAGCAATGAACAATTACAGGCTTTAGAAACTTTAGGACAAGAAGGAATATCTTCTCTTCCATTTACATTACCCGCATTACCTTATGCGTATAATGCTTTAGAACCCTTTATTGATGAACAAACAATGATCATTCACCACACGAAACATCATCAAGCATACGTCAATAAATGTAATGAGATAAAATCTACAGACATGGATTATCAAGTAGATGATATTACTAAATGTCGCCAATTTGACCCATCAAGCAAAGGTAAATCTATTTTAAGAAATAATTTAGGGGGCCATGTAAACCACACTTTATTTTGGACTTTATTAAAACCAAATAAAGAGGCCAATCCAAATTTGCCAGCAGGAAAATTAGCAGAAGCGATTAATAAAGATTTTAAATCTTTCGATGATTTTAAAAAATTGTTTTCTGAAAAAGCCACTAAACACTTTGGTAGCGGCTGGTGTTGGTTGGTTTTACGTAATAACACTTTAGTGATAGAAACAACTGAAAATCAAGAAAATCCCTTTATGCGTGCAAGCGTAGTGGATAATGATACAGTAAAAGTTATCATGGCATTAGATGTTTGGGAACACGCCTATTACTTAAAATACCAAAACAAACGCGCTGATTATATTGCTAATTGGTGGAATGTAGCCAATTGGGATAAGGCTGCGGAGCTTTTTAATTCTAAATAAATTTCTTTTTAACCACATAGGAGACACATAGTATTTAATGTGTTTTAATAGATAAGCTTAGCTTATTACATAGAACACTATTGTGTAAAAACGTAGTAAACTATCTGTCATCTTTTTTTCTATGTTTATATGTGGTTAAATTACACACAGCTTAGTTGTTTTCTTTCAAAATATCATCAATTTTAGGTAAATTTAAGCCTTAAAATTTTACTATGTTACGTACACACACTTGCGGCGAATTACGATTATCAGACATCAACAAACAAGTTACATTAAGTGGCTGGGTTCAAAAATCACGCGATTTAGGAGGCTTAACGTTTATTGATTTGCGAGATCGTTATGGTATTACTCAATTAGCCTTTAACGAAGATATAGATAAAGTGATGAGCACTCAAGCGCGCAGCGTAGCTCGTGAGTATGTGATTCAGGTAACAGGAATAGTTATTGAGCGCGAAAGCAAAAACAAAAATAACCCAACAGGCGACGTTGAATTATTAGTAAAAGAATTTAAAATTTTAAACGAATCTATCACTCCTCCATTTACAATTGAAGATAATACAGATGGTGGTGATGAGTTACGAATGAAATATCGTTACCTAGATTTACGTAGAAACGAAGTGCGTAAAAATTTAGAGTTACGTCACCGTATGGCCATTGAAACACGCAACTACTTAGATAAATTGAATTTCTTAGAAGTAGAAACTCCTGTGTTGATTAAATCAACACCTGAAGGTGCGCGTGATTTTGTGGTGCCAAGCCGCATGAATGCAGGGCAGTTTTATGCTTTGCCACAATCACCACAAACCTTTAAGCAATTATTAATGGTGGGTGGTTTTGATAGATATTATCAAATTGTAAAATGTTTCCGTGATGAAGATTTACGTGCAGACAGACAACCTGAGTTCACGCAAATAGATTGCGAGATGAGCTTTGTTGAGCAAAAAGATATCTTAGATACTTTTGAAGGCTTAGTGCGTCACTTATTTAAAGCTGTTAAAAATATTGATATGCCTTTTGTACCGCATATGACTTATGCTGATGCGATGCAATTTTACGGTAATGATAAACCTGATACGCGTTTTGAAATGAAATTCGTGGATTTCAAACAAGTAACATCAGGCAAAAACTTTAAAGTGTTTGACGATGCAGAATTAGTAGTTGCTATTTGCGCCAAAGGTGCAGCAGAGTATACTCGCAAGCAGTTAGATGAATTAACGGAGTGGGTTAAGCGTCCGCAATTAGGTGCAACAGGTTTAATTTATGCTCGTCACAATGCAGATGGAACGATTAAATCAAGCGTAGATAAATTTTATAACGAAGAAGATTTAAAAGCTTGGTCGCTTGCTTGCGGTTCACAACCTGGCGATTTAATTTTAGTATTAGCAGGTGTTGAAGATAAAACGCGCAAAGCGATGAGCGAATTACGTTTAGAAATGGGAACTCGTTTAGGCTTAAGAGATAAAAATAATTTTTCTGCGTTATGGGTGATTGATTTTCCTTTATTAGAATGGAACGATGGCGACCCAAATTTATTAGCGTCTTTAGCGGGTCGTTGGCACGCTAAGCACCATCCTTTTACTTCTCCTAATCCTGAAGATTTTGAATTATTAAAAACCAATCCAGGTGCAGTAAGAGCTAATGCTTATGATTTAGTAATTAACGGCGTTGAAATTGGTGGAGGAAGTATTCGTATTCATAATAAAGATTTACAAGCACAGATGTTTGATCTTTTAGGTTTCACCAAAGAAGAGGCGCAAAAACAATTTGGATTCTTAATGAATGCTTTTGAATTTGGCGCTCCACCACATGGTGGTTTAGCATTTGGTTTTGATAGATTATGTTCTTTATTTGGTGGAAGCGATAGCATTAGAGATTTCATCGCTTTCCCTAAAAATAATTCGGGACGTGATGTGATGATTGATAGTCCGAGTGAAATTAGCGACGAGCAATTAAAGGAATTAAATATTTTATCTACCGTAGAAGCTAAATAATTGATCATAGCAGGTTGTATAGCTTTTTTAATTATCGGATTAATTCTTGGATTAATTGGCGGTGGCGGTTCCTTGTTAGGAGTGCCAGTTTTGGTGTATGTATTATGTATTGAGGCAGACTTAGCAACAACCTATTCTTTGTTTATTGTAGGGATAACAGCTTTGGTAGGTGCTATTAGTTATATCAAAAAGGGTGAAGTAAGTGCCGAAGCTATTTTAAATTTTGCTTTAGCTTCTGTAGTTACTGTTTTTTGTATGCGTAAGTTTATTATGCCTAATCTTCCTGCAGAATTTGTTGTTAGTGGAATTGAGTTTAGTAAGCAAAATTTAATTATGGTAGTGTTTGCACTTTTAATTTTAAGCGCTTCTTACTCTATGATTATTAGTCGTAAACCAAATCGAATAAAGGATGTGAAGTGGAACGAATTTACTAAAACGCCTTTAGGATTTCCCTTTGTAGTATTATTAGGTGTTTTAATTGGTGTGATCACAGGTTTTGTTGGTGCTGGTGGAGGCTTTATTATTGTACCTGTTTTGATGATTTTTGTGAGATTGAATTTTAAAAAAGCTATTGGCACATCTTTGTGTATTGTTGCTTTAAATTCTATTATAGGTTTTTTAGGAAATTTGGGGCATCAAGATTTAGATTGGATGTTTTTAATAGGCATCTCAGCTATTTGTGGAGTAGGCATATTATTAGGAAGTTTATTGTCAAATAAAATTTCATCGCAAAAATTAAAACCGGCTTTTGGTTGGTTTACTTTAGTAGTGGGTGTGTTTGTATTAGTTAAAGAATTATTTTTTAGTTAGAAGTGGCAAAATCTAAAGGAGGAATAATTAAAAAGATACTTATTTTTCTAGTGCTTGGCGCATTAGCATTTGGTGCTTTTTGGGCTTACGAAAATATTTTCAAAAGCAACGTTCATTTGAATGGCAAAAAATTTACTTATATCTATATTAAAACAGGAGCCACGTTCAACGATTTGTTAGATGAATTGTATTCTCAAAACATTATTGAGGATCACGAAAGTTTTGAATGGATGGCAAAAAGTATGCACTTGCCTGAGCACATCAATTCTGGTAAGTACCGAATAGATGCTAAGATGAGTAATCGTTCGATTGCAAAAATGATTATTAGTGGTAAACAAGAAAAAGTAAAATTATCGTTTAACTCACAAATAAGAACTAAAGAACAATTTATTGAGTATGTATCCGATAAATTAGAAATTGAAAACGTAGAGTTAGAAGATTATTGTTCAAACGAAGATATATTAGGCGAAGAGTACGGCTTAAATTCCGAAAATTTTATGTGTTTAATTGTTCCCGAAACTTATGAAGTAAACTGGACAACTCACATCGATGATTTATTTCCATTTATTGAAAAATCATATTCAGCAGTGTGGACAAAAGCTAAAAAAGACAAAGCAAAATCGATTGGTTATTCGGTTTCTGAGGTTGTAACCATTGCTTCTATCGTACAAAGTGAAAGTGCTATTAAAACCGAACAACAAAAGATTGCGGGTGTTTATATCAATCGTTTAAAACAAGACATGAAATTGCAAGCCGATCCAACCGTGGTTTTTGCTAATGGTAATTTTGATGTTCAACGGGTTTTGTCGGTTGATAAAGAAATAGATTCGCCTTATAACACCTATCGTTACAGAGGATTACCTCCAGGGCCTATTTGTTTAGTGAAGCCATCGGTAATTGATGCAGTTTTAAATTATAGCAAGCATAATTATACCTACTTTTGCGCGAAGGCAGATTTTAGTGGTTACTCGAACTTTACAAATGATTATAAAGTGCATATGAAAAATGCATCGGCTTACCAAGAAGCATTAAATAAAAAAGGAATTAAACGATAATTAAAGCAATGTTCAAAGAGAAATTAAATAAAAAATTAGCAGCTGCATTATCCGAACATGGTTTTGAAGAACCTAAAGAATTACAAAAAAAGTGTATTCCAAAAATTAATGGAGGCGCAGATGTGATTGGTGTTGGCCCTGCAGGGTCCGGCAAAAGCTCTACGATTATTATTAGCGCAATTCAAAAGTTGGGAATGGCATTTGAAGATGCACCGAGGGCTTTAATTATTGTTGCTGATGAAGTAAAAGCATTGGAAATGAAAGAGCAATTCAAATTACTTTCTCGTGAAACAGATTTACGCGCAGAGTTGGCTTTTGACGGTGGAAAAATTGATGCTCAAACGGAGGCTATTTATTTTGGAACGGATATCGTTATTGGAACAGCCAAGCGCGTTTTAGAAATTTATTTCCGTAAAAATTTTAATTTGAATAAAATTAAATTATTTGTCATTGATGATGCAGAGATGATTATCAAAAATGCCTTACACGGGCAAATAGATCGTTTAGCCTTGAGTTTACCTAAATGTCAGCATTTAGTGTTCACAAACGATTTAACACCTAAGATTGAAAAATTAATCGAGAAATTTATTATTGCACCAACAATTGTTGAGGCAGAAGCTTAGTTTCAATTCCACCCAGACTCGAAAGGTTTTAAAAATTTTCGAGTTTTAATTATATGACATGCAAAACACAACAATTACCAAATGGTTTTTACTAATAGGAAAAGTAGAAGGCTATAGCTATTTAGTTTTACTATTTATTGCTATGCCATTAAAATATATTTTTAATATACCGGAGTTCGTTCGCCCGGTTGGTTCAGTTCACGGTGTTTTATTTGTAGCATTTATGTTATTATTAGCGCTCATGTTTTTTAAAGTAAAACTGTCTTTTAAAAATTCTGTTTTTGCTTTTTTATTGTCATTAGTACCGTTTGGAACTTTTTTCTTAAAGAGATTGGTTTAATTATCTTCCTATTATCATTTAATGCCATCTAGTTTATTGAAAAATTAGGTTTTTGAATTCCCGTAATTATTCGCTAATTTTCAGTTTTAATTAGCTTTATATTTCTATGAACAAATTACAAAACTACGCCTTAGGGCAATGGGCTGCTGGTTCCGAAAGCGGGCAGGAATTATATAACGCTATTACAGGTGAAGCAATTGCCACTGTTAGTAGCAAAGGATTAGATTTTGCGGCCATGTGCAATTATGCGCGTACCGTTGGTGGGCCAAAGCTTCGCAACATGACCTTTCAACAAAGGGGCTTAATGTTAAAGGCATTAGCATTACACTTACAAAGTAAAAAAGAAGATTTTTATAAAATTTCCTGGGCAACCGGCGCTACTCGAATTGACAGTTGGGTTGACATTGAAGGTGGTATTGGTAATTTATTTACATATGCTTCATTACGTCGCCAATTTCCTGACGAAACATTTTGTTATGATGGGGATGTAGCTCGTTTGTCAAAAAATAATACGTTTATTGGTCACCATATTTGTGTGCCAAAAGAAGGTGTAGCCATTCACATCAATGCCTTCAACTTCCCAGTGTGGGGCATGTTGGAGAAAGTAGCGGTTAACTGGTTGGCAGGAGTTCCTGCTATTGTGAAGCCCGCAGCATTAACTTCTTTTTTAACGGAAGCAGTTGTTAAAGAAATTATTGCAAGTAAAATTTTACCCGAAGGTGCTTTGCAATTAATTTGCGGTAGCGCTAATGGTATTTTAGAGCATGTGGAAAGCCAGGACATCGTAACGTTTACGGGTTCTGCCTCAACAGGAAAAATGCTGAAAGCGCATCCGCGTTTATTACAAGAAGCGGTTCATTTTAATATGGAAGCTGATTCGTTAAACTGCTGTGTATTGGGTACAGATGTTACGCCAACTATGCCGGAGTTCGATATTTTTATCAAAGAAGTAGCAAGAGAAATTACAACTAAAGCAGGGCAAAAATGTACAGCCGTGCGTCGTATCATTGTTCCTGAGAACATGGTAGAAGATGTGCAAATTGCCTTAGGTAAACGCTTAGCACAAAATGTGATTGGTGATCCAAATACGGAAGGTGTCCGTATGGGTTCATTAGCAGGGCAATCTCAATTAATTGAAGTAAAAGAAAAAGTAGAATTACTTTCTAAAACTCAAAAAATAATCATCGGTAATTTCGAAAACTTTGAAGTAAAAGGAGCGGATAAAAACAAAGGTGCGTTTATGCCGCCAATTATTTTTTATAACGATAAACCATTTACAAATATTGATTGCCATAATGTAGAAGCCTTTGGTCCTGTAAGTACCATTATGCCATATAAAACTATTGAAGACGCAATTCAGTTAGCAAAAATGGGTAAAGGTAGTTTAGTAAGTTCAATCATTACGGCTGATAATACGATTGCTCGCAAGTATACAATTGGTGCGGCCTGTATGCATGGTCGTATTTTAGTATTAAATGCAGAGTGCGCAAAAGAAAGTACTGGTCATGGTTCGCCAATGCCAATGTTAGTGCATGGTGGTCCGGGCCGCGCAGGTGGCGGAGAAGAAATGGGCGGAAAACGTGGTGTGTTTCATTACTTGCAACGCACTGCCATTCAAGGTTCACCAACCATGATTACGGCTATTTTAAATAACTACCAAGTAGGCGCTAAACAAATCATTAAAGATGTTCATCCATTCCGCCAATACTTTGAAGATTTAGAAGTAGGCGAAACGGAGATTACACCAACACATACGGTGAGCGAGGAAGATTTAGTGAACTTTGCAAATTTAACTGGCGATAAATTTTACGCACATTTAGAACCTGATGCATTAGAAGGAACAATTTTTAAACGCACCGTTGCGCACGGCTATTTTATTTTATCTAAAGCTGCCGGTTTATTTGTGGATCCACCAAAAGGACCCGTATTATTAAATTATGGTATTGATGAGTGCCGTTTTACCCGTCCAATTTATCCAGGCATGACCATTGGTGTAAAATTTACTTGCAAAGAAAAAATTGAAAACGACAAACCATTAACAGCAGCTAATGGCGAAGATGTGAAAGTTGGTATTGTAAAATGGGTAGTTGATATTTATGACGCAAGTTCAACGGAAATTTTAGAAAAATACGATGCGGTGGATCAAGCCGGTCAAACAGTTGGTATTGCTACTATTTTAACGATGGTGAAATTAAAAAATCAAGATTAGTATATCAATATGGTTTTAAGATTTTTCAACGAAGGCGATTTCTTCCTCCGTTAAATCATAAAGCTTGTAAACCATTTGATCTATTTCTTTATCTGTAGCATCAATTTTGTTTTTTAACTCTAAGGCTTTTTTGGATTCTGTAATAAAATACTCTTCCCATTCTGCTTCTTCTGCTAAACTTAATTTAATTTTCTTTTTAGCTAACTCTTTAATAAAATCGTGATTAAAAAACAATAATTAAAGCAAAAAATGAGTAAAATTCTAATTTTGTGCCAATTAAGAGTTAAAAAAGGGTTTTAATTAGGCTATAAAAAAGGTATCTTTGGCGCCGTGTTAAATCAATTCTTTATATTATTTCTTTCTTTTGGTATTACTGATGCCATTGATATTCTTTTGGTAGCAATTATGCTTTACCAATTGTATAAAATGGTAAAGGGCACCGCAGCAGTTAATGTATTTATTGGTTTAGCTTTAATTTATGTTGTTTGGATTATTGTTCGTGCCTTTGAGCTTAAATTATTAGGATCTATTTTAGGTAAATTTATTAATGTTGGAGTTATTGCCGTAATGGTTGTTTTCCAGCAAGAGATTAGAAAATTTTTATTATACATTGGTTCTAACGAATTTATAAAAAACAGAAACTGGAAAACCATTTTCTCTTTTTCTAATCAATCAGCAGTTTCTTCTCGTTTTATATTAGATGCCGATTCTGTTATTAATGCCTGCTTTAACATGAGTGAATCTAAAACTGGCGCTTTAATTATTGTTTCTCGTAAATCTGATTTAAAATTTTATGTAAATACAGGCGAGGTGGTTGACTCTGCTTTAACGGATAAAATGTTGGAAAATATTTTTTATAAAAATAGTCCGATGCATGATGGCGCCGTTATTATAAAAGATAATCGTATCATAGCGGCACGTTGTGTATTACCTGTAACTGAAAATGAAAATTTCCCATCTCATTTTGGAATGCGACATAGAGCGGCAGTTGGTTTAACAGAAACAACGGATGCCCTTGCAATTACAGTGTCAGAACAAACAGGTAATGTATCGCTGACAGTGAACGGTGAAATAAATTCTAATTTAAATAGAGATAAGTTAAGGTATCTAATTGAAAAAAATCTTAAAAACTAAAATAAACATACATAAATCTCTTTGTGCTCTTTGCTTAATCTCTGCGCTCTTAGAGGTTAAAATACATAAATAGTAATGAATCTTCTTTCAGTAAATCAATTAAGTAAAAGTTTTGGTGACAAAAAATTATTTCAAAATATAAATTTCGGAATTAACTATGGCGATAAAGTAGCATTGATTGCAAAAAACGGCTCTGGTAAATCCACTTTATTTAAAATTTTACAAGGCATCGAAATCCCGGATAGTGGAGATATTGCTTTCCGTAAAGAGTTACGTATTTCTTTTTTAAGTCAAGAACCTAATTTAGATGATAATCATACGATTGAACAAGCTATTTATGCAGGCGATAGCGAAATGGTTAAAACAGCTATTGATTATAATCATTTAGTTGAATCTCATTATGCTAATCCAACCGAAAAAACAGAAAAACAGTTGGATATTTTAACCAATAAAATGAATGATTTAGAAGCATGGAATGTGGAAACGCAAATCATGTTAGTATGTGCTAATTTAGGACTGAATGATTTAACTCAAAAAGTTAGTACGCTTAGCGGTGGACAAAAAAAACGTTTAGCTCTTGCTCAAGTTATTTTAAATGAGCCTGATTTATTAATCATGGATGAACCTACCAATCACTTAGATGTTACTGTGATTGAGTGGTTAGAAGAATATTTACGAAGCTATAAAAAAAGTATTTTACTGGTTACGCATGATCGTTATTTTTTGGATGAAGTGTGCGATCGTATTATTGAAATTGATGACCATCAATTATTTGAATACAAAGGTAAGTTTGATTACTACATGGAGAAGAAAGCGGAACGTATGATGATGCAAGCTTCCGAATTAGAAAAAGCAAAAAACTTATACCGCCGTGAGTTAGAGTGGGTTCGTAAACAACCACGTGCACGTACTGTTAAATCAAAATCGCGTGTGGATGCCTTTGCAGGTGTAGAAGCAAAAGCACGTAAAAAAAGTGTAGATAAAAAAATTGAATTAAGCGTAAAAGTAGAGCGTATTGGTAGTAAAATTATTGAAGTACGAAATTTGAAGAAAGCTTTCGGCGAAAAGAAAATTTTAGAACCATTTACATACACATTTATCAAAGGTGAAAAAATTGGAATTGTTGGTCCAAATGGAATTGGCAAGAGTACCTTTATTAATATGTTGCAAGGTATTGAGCCGCCAGATAGTGGTAATGTAACAGTTGGAGATACCATTGTATTTGGATACTATTCTCAAAAAGGCATTCAAGTGGCGGATGACAAGCGTGTTATAGAAGTCGTAAAAGATATTGCAGAGTTTATTCCTTTAGCCAATGGTACTTCTTTAAGTGCATCAGGATTGTTAACCCGTTTTAACTTTGCACCTGAAGTTCAATACGGGCATGTGAGTAAATTAAGTGGAGGAGAAAAACGCCGTTTGTATTTACTAACGGTATTAGTTCGTAATCCAAATTTTTTAATTCTCGATGAGCCTACCAATGATTTAGATATTATCACGCTTCAAACACTTGAGCAGTTCTTATTGGATTTCCAAGGCTGTGTGTTAATTGTATCGCATGATCGTTATTTCTTAGACAGATTAGTAGATCACGTTTTTGCTTTTGAAGGTAATGGAGTTGTGAAAGATTTTCCAGGTAACTATAGCGAATACCGTCAGTGGAAATATGACTCTGAAGATGAAGCAGAAGAACTAGCAAAAGAGCAAAAGTTAAAAGAAATTATTTCGGCTAATGATTCTGTGGTTGAGCAACCAGTTAAGCAAGTTGCAGAAACTATTGTTTCCGAAAAAAAGAAATTATCTTATAAAGAGCAAAAAGAATTGGAATCTCTTGATGTTGAGTTGCCTCAGTTAGAGACTAAGAAATTAGAAATAGAAACGTTATTAGCTAGTGGAATTTCTGATGTAAAGGAAATAGAAAAATTATCAAAACAGTTTACATTTATTTCCTCTCAAATTGATGAAAAAACAATGCGCTGGTTAGAGTTACAAGATTAATTGTGATGATTTATGAAAAATAAAAAAGCCCTTAGTGAAAACTAAGGGCTTTTGTTTGAGTTTAAAAATTACTCAGCAATAACTTCAAAGTTAATTGTTGCAGAAATTTCTTTAAATAAACGAACCTTAGCAGAGTAAGTTCCTAATGCTTTAATAGCATCTTCGTTCATTTCAATGTTTTTACGTTCAACTTCATAACCAGCTTTTTTCAATGCATCTGCTAATTGAATGTTTGTTACCGAACCAAAAATCTTTCCAGATTCTCCAGCTTTAGCACCAACTTTCACAGTTACATCAGCGAATTTAGCTGCCATAGCAGTTGCTTCGTTACGTAATTTTTGTTCTTTAAATGAGCTTTGTTTAATTTCTTCCGCTTGCATTTTTTTGTTGCTTTCTGTAGCTAACACTGCAATGCGTTGAGGAATTAAAAAGTTACGACCGTAGCCATTTTTAACTTTTACAATGTCATTTTTATATCCTAACCCTTTAAGGTCTTGTTTTAATATAACTTCCATGTTTTCCTTCTATTATTATTTTAAACCATCTGCTAAATAAGGCATTAAAGCAATGTGACGCGCACGTTTAACTGCTTGAGATACCTTACGTTGAAATTTTAATGAAGTTCCAGTTAAACGACGAGGTAATAACTTACCTTGCTCATTCACGAACTTTAATAAAAAGTCAGCGTCTTTATAATCAATATATTTAATACCTAACTTTTTAAAGCGACAGTATTTTTTCTTTTTAGCCTCAACTGTAGGAGGGTTTAAAAAGCGTACTTCATTTTTTGCCATTTTGTAATTTCTTTTTTGGAGTTAATAATTAAGCTTCAGCCTTTTTAGTTGTTGTTTTAGCAACTTTTGCTTCACCTTGTCTACCACGTCTTTTATCTGCCCAAGTTGCACCATGTTTTTCCAATGCAATCGTTAAGAAACGTAAAATACGTTCGTCACGTTTAAATTGTAATTCCAATTCTGCAATCTCAGTTCCTTTTCCAGAAAAATCAACTAAGTGGTAAAAACCAGTTGTTTTCTTTTGAATAGGGTAAGCCAATTTTTTTAGGCCCCAGTTCTCTCTGTGATTAATTTTCGCTCCCAAATCCGTTAGGATTTTTTCAAACTTTTTTGCGGCCTCCTTTGCCTGATCATCAGACAAAACGGGAGTTAAAATGAAGACCGTCTCATAGCGTTTTTCCATTATTATTTATTTTAAATTAGGGCTGCAAATATAGGCTAATTATTTGATTCTGACGCTTTTTAACTAAAAAAAGCGCTAAATATTTATGTATAATGCCGAAAACATCATTTGTATGTTTTTAATTATATGATAATCAGTTAGTTAATATATTTATTGAGTTCAATAAAATTGAGGTTTATTTATAAAACATACAGGTATTTTGCCCCGTTTTTTTAAAATACGCACCTTTATAAAATAACTACTTTAGTAAAAAAATGGTGTTGAAAAATACATGGTTACTAATTAATTGGTTAGGTATTATAACAGTATCTTTTGGAAGTTATAAACTCATGCAATTTTTTATTTCCATACTCCTTACGTTAAAATTTATAACGGCTCCTCCTGATAGTAATTTGGTTTTTAATTCTTCTTTTGATTTAAGACAAGATGTCATTTCGGTTCCTAATTTTAAAACAAAAGAAGAAATGGACTTTGTATTTAATATGCAAGTCTACCAATTAGGTTGCGATACAATGCCAAACGTAAAATTTTGGAGAAGTATTATGAATTTACACAAAGATTCAGCTTTATTTAATACACCTCATACACGCAATGTTTTAAGTAAGCAACATATTAGAGATTGGGAAAGTAAAGATATAGTCAAAAAATCATGTTATAAAGATAGTCTCCGAAATTGGTATTGCTTAGAGGATTCTGCTCGAATTTTGTTAACTAACGGTAAAAGTTTTTTTTATGATTTCGAAAAGGCTTCTTCGAATTTTCATAAAGGAATTAATGATTTTATTGCCAATGGAGTTGACCCTTGGTATGCGCAAGCAATATTAATGATTGAAAGCCCCAATAAATTACAAAAATCAAATGCTGGAGCTTATGGCTCGTTTCAGTTAATGAAAGATGTAGCACGTTTGTTCGGCTTAAAAGTAAATAAAAGTATAGATGAACGGGCTGATTTTGATAGATCTGCCTATGCCGCATCTAGTCTGATAAAAAAGATATGTATTCCCAAAACGAAAGAGATATTGGATTCGCTTGGCATCACAAACTACAAAGAAAACGAATTGTGGTTTAGGTTATTAGTCATGCATTCATATCATGCCGGAGCAGGAAATGTAAAAAAAGCTTTGTTTAGTTTTAAACCAGTTAAAGGCGATATGAATTTAATATATACGCTTTGGCATACCGAAACCAAACATTTTAAATCGGCTTCGCAAAATTATTCGCAATTAGTATTAGCAGCGCTGCTTGAAGTAAACGAGAAATTTGGCTTAGCTCCAAATCAACTCAATATCGATCCAAAAGTTAAGGAAAGCGATCTGAGATAGGCATTCAGTAAAACATCAATATCTTTAAAAAATATTTTTTTTTGGAAAATGTGTTTTATTTGATTTTTATTTTAAATTTAGCTAATATAAATTACGCTTATGAGAATTTTAATAATTGAAGATGAGAAATCATTACGCGAAGACGTGGTTGATTATTTAACAGAAAATGGCTACAAATGCGATTTTGCAACAACCATTAAAAGTGCTATGCAAAAATTAAACGATATTGTTTATAGCTGTGCTTTGGTAGATGTTGGATTGCCAGATGGTTCAGGAATTGAAGTAGTGGAGTATATTAAAAAAAATAATCCAGAAATGGGAGTTATAATCGTTACCGCTAAAAATGCTTTGGAAGATAAATTAGAGGGATTGAAAATTGGAGCAGATGATTATTTAACTAAACCCTTCCATTTATCTGAGCTAAGCGCTCGAATTTACTCTGTTTTACGTAGAAGAAATTTTGGTGGAAAAAACACCTTGTCTTTTGATGGATTAGAGATTGATACTACTGAGAAAAAAGTAATTGCAAACGGAAATCAATTGCAGTTAACTAAAAAAGAATACGAAATATTAGTTTATTTAGCTAGTAATCCAACACATTTAATTACTAAAGAAGCCTTAGCGGATGCCATTTGGGGCGATAAAGCAGAAATGGCTACTTCTTTTGACTTTGTTTACAGTCAAATTAAAAACCTAAAGAAAAAATTAAACGAAGCTGATTTAAAGAACTACATTAAAGTAGTTTATGGAATGGGCTATAAGTTTAAAGACTAAATCACATTGAGTTTATTAAGTTTTATGTTTTAAATTTGTTTTATCTAGCAATCAGATAAAATTTAATATTCCTTTAGTGAAACTTCTTACCAAAACAAATATCTATTCCTCTATCACAACAATATTGTTGTTTGCTATTGGTATTTTTATTGTGTACAAAGTTATTTTTGCTAAGCTAGATAAGGAAGCAGATAATAAATTGCTCACCACTAAAGCACAAATCATTAAAAGTTTAAAAGATGGAATTTCTCCTAAGGAATTCATGTCTAATATTGGACAAAAAATTTATGTTCGAAAAATAGCGAAGCAAACCATATTTGATAATAAGTTTATTGAGTACACTGGTAAAAAATTTGAAGAAGAAATAACAGGTGTTGACCTTAATGATTCAAGGGTTACACAAAGGGAATTACTATTTCAAACAACTATTGATTATCAAGCGTATGAAGTTACAGTGTGTATTTCTTTAACTGAGGGTAAATTAATTGGAGAATATATTAGTGGCGTTGTACTAATTTTCTTAGTACTATCATTCGTTATTTTGTTTTTATTAAACAGATACATATCCGATTTTTTATGGTCGCCATTTAACGATACATTATCAAAAATTAAAAGCTGGAATATTAAAAAACAAGACAAATTAAATTTTAGAAATACCGATATTGATGAGTTTCATTTATTGAATGATACCCTCAAGGATTTGACTTACCAGATTCAATCGGATTACCACAACTTAAAAGAGTTTACTGAAAATGTATCTCATGAGGCGCAAACACCTTTGTCTATTATTAGTACAAAAATTGAATTGTTGATGCAGGAAACTAATTATAGTGAAAGGCAACATAAATTATTAGTTCAAACTTACAATGCTACTCAGCGCTTGTATAAATTAAATGAAGGACTCATTTTATTAACCAGAATTGAAAATAAACAATTTGTTGATACCACAACGATTAATTTAAATCAAGCTATTGATGAAAAATTAGAAATACTGGAGGATTTTATAGAAGCTAAACAAATTAAAATTGAAAAGATATTTAATGCGCAAATAACGAAAGATGTTAATCCAATATTGCTTACCATTTTATTAAACAATTTATTTATCAATGCCATTAAATATAATTTGGAAGAAAATGGTACCATTAAAGTAATAGTTGAGGAAGACTCCTTTTCAGTTGAAAACACAAGCTTTAAGGATAAAATTGATAAACAGTTTTTATTTGAAAGATTTAATAAAAATTCCATCTCTGGATCATTAGGGCTTGGTTTATCATTAATTAAAAAAATTATTGATTTCTATAATTGGCATGTTACTTATTCTTGTAAAGACGGGGCACATAAATTTAAAATTTATATGTAGTTTCGTGTTTCTAAATTTAAATTCATGAGCTCATCCATTTGGCATAAAGAGCCTAATTTAAACGATATTAATTCTTTAAATAAAAACACTTTAGGGCAAAATCTAGGAATAGAATTTACGGAAGTTGGTTCTGATTTTTTAGTGGCAACTATGCCAGTTGACGAACGTACTAAGCAGCCTTTTGGTTTATTGCATGGCGGCGCTAATGTGGCATTAGCTGAAACATTAGGAAGCGTAGCCTCTTTACTGGTAGTAAATAGTGACGTGTTTATTGGAGTTGGCGTAGAAATTAATGCTAATCATATTAAAGCTGTGCTAAGCGGAAAAGTAAAAGGGGTTTGCTCGCCTTTAAATGTTTCAGGCAAAAACCATGTGTGGGATATTAAAATATACAACGATGCCAATGAGTTAACTTGTGTGTCAAGGTTTACATGTAATATTATTCCTAAAAGTAAATTTGTTAATGCTTAGATATTCTCTTTTTATATTTATTTTCTTTTCAAACTTTTTAGTATCAGCTCAAGGCAAATTAAAATCAGGCTTCGATGCCCAAGAGTTTTTAGATGTATTGCATTTAGAGTGGGCTCACCAAGACAGCGGAAGTAGATATACACCTAAAACTATTCCTCAAAATTATAACCGCGTTTATCGTTCGCCTGAAGTTGGCTTAAAAAATAAGGTTGATTTTTGGATGCGTAACGATTCGGTTGGAGTTATTTGTTTGAGGTATACCGTTGGAGGAACAAGTTGGCTTGAAAATTTTTATAGTGGATTAATAAAAGCCAAAGGCTCTTTAAAATTAAATGACAGCACAAATTTTAATTACATTTTTTCTCATGATGAAAAAGCATTAGTGCACCATGGCTGGACTATTGGCATTGCTCATTTAGCGCCTTTAGTAACTAAAACTATAAATGAGTATTATAAAAAAGGTGTTAAAGAATTTATTATTGTGGGTCATAGTCAAGGTGCGGCTTTATCTTTTTTAATGCGTTCATATTTGCAATATGCCTCCGAATCAGTTGTGCCAAAAGATATCACCTACAAAGTATATTGTAGTGCCGCGCCAAAGCCTGGCAATTTATTTTATGCTTATGATTTTGATTTTATCACTCGTAATGGTTGGGCTTATCGTATTGTAAATTCCAACGATTGGGTACCCGAAACTCCCTTTACAATTCAAGCCATCCAAGATTTGCATCCTACGAATCCTTTTTCTAAACGAAAAGAAATAATGCAGCGTAGAGTGAAAAACCCTTTAATTCGCGGTTACATTAATCATGCGGTAAATGATATGCAGGGTTCAACACAAAAAACAAATAGGAAGTATAAAAAGTATCTTACCAAACGCATAAACAAATTCATTAAAAAATCGCTGAAAGATTACGAAGCTCCAACTATTGAGAAAAGTAATTTTTATATGCCAGCAGGTATTCCTATTATTTTACAGCCTGATAGTACTTATAACGAAAAGTTTAAATATGATGGAGAAAATGTGTTCTTGCACCACATGTTTGAGCCTTATATTTATCTAACCGAACTGCATTATTTAAAAAAATAATAGGTTTTATCCCCCAATTTTGGCTAGTTAACCATTTAAAAGGTCGTTTATCTAAAATCTATGGTTTGTTTAGCAATTTCTGTTAAATTAGTCCCAAATTTTAAACCAAACAATTATAACTTCGTTATGAAAAAACTCGTACTATCTTTTTTATTCCTATCCTTTTTATTTCAGCCAATTGCTAAAGCCGATGAAGGTATGTGGTTGCCTATGTTATTAGGCGAACAAGTGTATGCCGACATGGTAAAAAAAGGCTTAAAAGTTTCGAAAGAACAATTATACAGCATGAACCAAGCCTGTATTAAAGATGCCATTATTATTTTTGGTGGAGGTTGCACAGGTGAAATTGTAAGTAAAGAAGGATTAATTTTCACTAATCACCACTGTGGTTATAGTGCTATTGCAGCTGCAAGTACGGTAGATCACAACTATTTAAGAGATGGTTTTTGGTCAAAATCTAAATCAGAAGAAATTTATGCGCCAGGCGTTCACGCCCAGTTTTTAATGAAAATTGTGGATGTAACGGATAAAGTAAATGAAAAAATTAAAGACATTCCTGCAATGGAATTGACTCAAAAATTGCCAGGTATTTTAGCTGAAATGGCTACTAAAGAAACAGAAGGCTCTGGTTATGAAGGTCGTATTTCTTCTATGTTTAAAGCAAATCAATTTTTATTATTTGTTTACGAGCGTTATAAAGATGTACGTTTAGTTGGTACGCCTCCTGAAAGTATTGGAAAATTTGGTGGAGATACAGATAACTGGGAATGGCCTCGTCACACAGGTGATTTTTCTATCTTCCGTGTATACACAAATAAAGAAGGAAAAGCTGCAGATTATGCAGCTGATAACGTTCCTTTAAAAGCAAAATATTCTTTACCAGTTTCTATCAAAGGTATTAAAGATGGTGATTACACCATGATTTGGGGTTATCCTGGCGGAACAAACCGTTACGAAACTTCATATGGTGTAAAATTAAAAACAGATATCGAAAATCCTTCTTTAGTAGATTTACGCGACCAACGTTTGAAATACATGTTGGAAGAAATGAAAAAAGATCCAGCCGTAAAAATTCAATTAGCAGGTAACTACGCAGGTATTGCCAATTATTGGAAATTTTTTGATGGAGAGTCAAAACAGTTATTGAAATTTAAAACTTTTGAAGAAAAACAAACAAATGAAGCGGCTTTCTTAACTTGGGCTAAAGGAAAACCTGAATTCGAAAATCTATTTAATGAGTACAGTAAAATGTATGATGCTTGGCGTCCATATGCTAAACAGCGTGTTTATATGACAGAAGGCATTTTTGGTTCTCCATTGATTAAGTTTGCTTCTTCTCTTCAAAAATTAGATGCTGCCTTAAGTAAAAAAGATGTTTCTAAAGAAGATATTGCAAAAGCAATTGATGCTGCTAAAGCCGATCGCACAAATTTTATCAAAGACGAAAATGTAGTGTCTGATAAGAATATTTTAGGATTTGTTACTCAAGCGTTTTATAATGCTATTGATGCTGCTCAACATCCTGCAGGTTTTTATGCAATGATTAATTCAAAGTTTGGTGATTTAAAAACAAAATCTACTTACGAAGCATTTTCAAATTATGTATTTACCACAACTGCTATTTTAGATAACGCTAAATGGGATGCGATGATGGCTAATCCTGATACGGCAACACTTCATAAAGACCCAGCTTTTATGATGGCAAATGCATTTAATACAAACTTCAATTCTAAGTATGCTAAATTATTTGCAGATTTTAATGCTAAAAACTTTGTATTAGGTAAAGCTTATTTAAAAGGAGTTTTAGAAATGAATAAGGGTAAAAAAATGTACCCAGATGCAAACTTTACGATGCGTGTGAGTTATGGTAAAGTTGGTTCATATTCACCAAAAGACGCTGTAAAATATAGTCACATTTGTACATTATCTGGTATTTTAGAGAAATACAAACCAGGAGATTACGAATTTGATGCTCCAGTAAAATTAATTGAATTAGCAAAAGCAAAAGATTATGGTCAGTATGCTGATGCTGGTGCAAAAGATGTGGTTGTTTCTTTCATTAGTTCAAACGATATCACTGGCGGTAATTCAGGTTCACCAGTAATTAATGGTAATGGTGAATTAATTGGTTTGGCTTTTGATGGAAACTACGAGGCATTAAGCCACAAAATTAAGTTTGACAAAGATTTAAATCGTACAATTAACTTAGATGTTCGCTACTTATTATGGGTTGTTGAAAAACTAGGGGGCGCAACTAATATTATTGCTGAGTTAGATATCAGAAAATAAAAGTAAGTACTCAATTTTTTAAAGCCCGATATTTTGTCGGGCTTTTTTGTGTTTTAAACTGAGCATAAAGAATCGTATATTTGATATAGATTAAAACTTTTATGAACTTCATTACTAAACTTTTGATTTCCTCTATTGCCGTTGTTATTACGGCTTACTTCTTAGATGGAGTTACTATTGGTGATAACCAATTTTATAATAGCGGTCCGCCCGAATTAAATAAATTTACGACAGCGGTTTTAGTAGCGGTTGTATTAGCATTTCTAAACACTATTGTTAAGCCAATTTTAACCATCTTATCTTTGCCAATTACCTTTTTTACTTTAGGATTGTTTTTATTAGTGATTAATGGAGTAATGATTTTATTTGCTGATAAGTTAGTTGTAGGTTTTAAAGTAGATGGCTTTTGGACAGCTTTATGGTTTAGCATCGTACTTTGGTTAGTAAACGGTATTTTGGAATTACTTGGAGGGAAAGACAGAGAGGATGAAAAGGAGAAAGAAAAGCAGCGCGTTAAAAAACGTTAAGCTCCACAAACAACCACCATTTACTTTATTATTTTTGATGTAATGAATAAACACAATTTAGGAATTATTTCAACTTTGGTAGGTATTGCATTAATCGCATTAATTGCGGTGCAAATCTATTGGATTAAAAGTTCTGTAAAATTAAAAGAAGAAGAGTTTGAACGTTCCGTAAAAGAAGCATTAAAATCTACATCTAATAAACTCGAAAAAATTGCGACGGCTAATAAAATTGCCAAGAAAATCAAGTTACGTAAACAAGGAGTTCGTATTACAAAACCAGGCTTAGTAACTGTTGGTAATCCTAGCGGGAGTGATGTGCAGGTGCGTATTTTTGAAGAATTAAGTACAGATTCTTCAGGAGTCATTACTAGTAAAATGTCGCAAAAAGAATTTATTGGAGATTCTGTTAATTCTCAAAATCATTTTTTGCCTTATGAATTATTAAACTCATCACAATCCACATCCAAAAGTATTCAGAGTTTAAGAGACGAATTGTTTCAGACCAAAAAAGAAATTGTAAATGATTTATTTGATGAGTTAATTAGTATAAATGTTTACAAGGATTATAAACCTAGAGTAGATTCTTTGATGTTAGATACGATTCTTCGTCAAGAATTATTAGCAGAAGGAATTACCACTCATTTTGTTTATTCAGTTACCAGTCGTTTATCAAATGCTAAAGCAAATGGTAATTATAGAGAAGCCCAAAAAGATTGTGACTCTTTAGGCTGCTCTATGAAAATCAATTTATCGCCTAATAATGTATTTGTTACTCCTCAGTATTTAAGCGTCAACTTCCCCGACCAAAAAAGTTACCTTCTAAAAACCATGTGGATGATGTTGGGCGTATCTTTAATGATTATTTTAATTTTAGTGGTGGCCTTTTATTATACGATTGCCACTATTTCTAAGCAAAAAAAGCTTTCGGTTATTAAAAACGACTTTATCAGCAACATGACCCATGAGTTTAAGACCCCTATAAGCACCATTTCTTTAGCTGCGGAGATGCTTAATGATGATTCAATAATTAAGACTCCCGAAAAACAGCAGCGTTTTGTAAAGATGATTAGGGATGAAAATAAAAGATTGAGCATTTTAGTGGAAAGTATTCTTCAAACCTCTATTTTGGATAAGGGAGAGTTTAAGCTCAAAAGAAGCGACATAGATTTACACGAAATTATTAATCAGGCTATACAAAATACGCAATTATTAATTGATCAACGTCAAGGAAGCATTACTAAACAATTAGGGGCTACTAATTGTTTAATTAATGCTGATAAGGTGCATTTGACTAATATTATATTTAATTTGATAGATAACGCCATAAAATACACAAAAGACAGTCCAAACATACTAATTAGTACCAAAGATACGTTAGAAGGTATACAGATTAGCGTGAAAGACAACGGAATAGGCATTAGCAAAGAAAATCAACGTAAAATTTTTGATAAATTTTATAGGGTTCCAACAGGCAATGTTCACAACGTAAAAGGCTTTGGTTTAGGGCTTAGTTATGTGCTAGCAGTGGTACAAAAGCACAATGGCACAATTAATGTAGAGAGTGAAATAGGAAAGGGCAGTACCTTTAAAATTGTAATGCCTTATAAAAACGTAGATTAAAAAAACATAAATAGAATATAGATTATGGAAAATGTAAAAACACAAATATTATTAGTAGAAGATGATCCAAATTTGGGAACATTATTACAAGAATATTTAGAAGCAAAAGGGTTTGAAACAAAATTAGCTACTGACGGAAAAAAAGGCTTTGATGCATTTTGCAAGCAAGAATTTGATTTATTGTTACTAGATGTCATGATGCCAGTTAAAGATGGTTTGACCTTGGCTAAAGAAATTAGAGTAACAGATAAACACGTGCCTATTATCTTTTTAACTGCCAAAAGCATGAAAGAAGATACGATTGAAGGCTTTAACGCTGGGGCTGATGATTATATTACTAAACCGTTTAGCATGGATGAGTTACTAGCACGTGTAACTGCCGTTTTACGTAGAAGTAATAAACAACGTGTACATAACACAGAAGATGTAAACTTCACTATTGGTAATTATACCTTTAACTCAGAAACTCAAGCCTTAATTAATGGTGGTGCTGAGCAAAAATTAACCACTAAAGAAAGTCAATTAATGCGTTTATTATGCGTTCATAAAAATGATGTATTAGATAGGAATTTTGCCTTAAAAACCATTTGGCATGATGATAATTACTTTAACGGTCGTAGTATGGATGTTTACATTGCTAAACTTCGTAAGTACTTAAAAGACGATTCTAAAGTAGAAATCGTTAACATACATGGCAAAGGATTTAAACTATTAGTAAACTCCTAGTTTAAATACCTAAAAATTAGGGAATTCACTTAAAAGTGGTTTATTTTGTAAGAGATAAACCACTTTTTTATTTTGTACACTACCCAACATATATCCCAAATTATTAATGCCAATTTAGTTGGGAATCAAAATAATAGCATCCACTATTTATTAACGGATAGTAGACAACTAACAGAACCTGCTCATAGTGTTTTTATAGCATTAACTTCTAATAGAAACGATGCGCATCAATATATTTTTGGCTTGCATCAAAAAGGCGTAAAAGCATTTATTGTGACGCATGTTCCCGAAAAGTGTGTTGGCTTAGATGATGTTTGTTTTTTAATTGTAAAAAATACTTTAAAAGCTTTGCAGCAATTAGCCATTCATCACCGACAACAATTTACTTTACCTGTTATTGGTGTTACTGGCAGTAACGGAAAAACTATTGTCAAAGAATGGTTATATCAATTACTAAAATCAGATGATACGATTGCGCGTAGTCCTAAAAGTTATAACTCGCAAGTGGGAGTTCCACTTTCTGTTTGGCAATTAAATAATAAACACACAATGGGTATTTTTGAAGCGGGAATTTCTGAAGTTGGAGAAATGTCTTTATTAAATCAAATCATTCAACCAACTATTGGCGTGTTTACGTCTTTAGGATCGGCGCACGACGAAGGGTTTAAAAATAATACACAAAAATTACAAGAGAAATTACAACTGTTTGCAAATTGCGAAACGGTTATCATTAATGCTTTGTCTTTAAAGAATGAGCATTTAGATTTACTACCTAAAAATGTTTTTTTAATTTCTAAAGAAGCCAATGCTCAGCTTCAAATTATTGAAATAGAAAATTTATTTACGCATTCGGTAATTATTGCAAAACACAATAACGAGCAAATTTCCATTAATATCCCATTTACTGATTCAGCCAGTGTGGATAATGCCATTACTTGTTGGGCAACCTTATTGCATTTAAATATTTCGCAACAAGATATTGAAAAGAGAATGCAGTTATTACAAGCTGTTGCGATGCGTTTAGAATTGAAGCTAGGAAATAATAATTGCGTGTTGATTAATGATTTTTATAATTCAGATATCAATGCTTTGGAAATCGCTCTGCATCACCAAAAGCAACAGCATCGTGGCGGTAAGAAGGTGGTGATACTTTCTGACATTGAGCAAAGTGGTAAATTAAGTTGGGAGTTATACGAACATGTAGCCAAATTAATGGCGCAATTTCATATCGATACATTAATCGGTATTGGAAAAGAAATTTCTTCTCAAAAGGATTTATTTGAACTCGATGCTCATTTTTTTGAAAGCACTTCTGAATTTATTCATGAAAGTAAAACCAATACTGCTCTGCAATTTCATAATGCCATTATCTTATTAAAAGGTGCTCGCAGTTACGGTTTTGAAATAATCAGCAAACAACTTCAACAAAAAAGCCACGATACGGTTTTAGAAATTAATTTAAATCGCTTAATTCATAATATTAATTTTTATCGTGCTCAAGTAACTAAAGAGGTGATGTTGATGTGTATGGTAAAAGCAACAGGTTATGGAAGTGGAAGTGCCGAAATTGCATTTACACTTCAACATCATCACGTCGATTATTTAGCGGTAGCTTATGCCGACGAAGGTGTTGAGTTGCGCAAAGCAGGAATTCATTTGCCAATTATGGTCATGAGTCCCGAAGAATCATCGTATGATGATATTATTGAGTATCGTTTAGAACCTGAAATTTATTCGTTTAAAATTGCACAAGATTTTTTACAAGCCTTGCAATCAAAAGCAATTTCAGAATCTTACCCTGTGCATATAAAATTAGACACAGGCATGAAACGCTTGGGCTTTGAATCAGCTCAATTAAATGAGTTATGTGATTTATTAAAAAGCGAACCTTTACTAAGAGTAAAAAGTATTTTCTCGCATTTAGTAGCTAGTGATGATAAAACTTTCGATGAATTCACCAATTCTCAAATTGCTTTATTCGAAAAAAATACTGCGCAAATTGAACATGCAGTTGGTTATCATGCTTTAAAGCATATTTGTAATTCGGGCGCCATTTCACGATTTAAAAATGCACATTATAATATGGTACGTTTGGGAATTGGCATGTATGGCGTTGGGTTTAATGAAGGCGAAAAAATTCATTTAGAGAATATCAGTTCTTTGAAAACACGTGTTTCTCAAATTAAAGAATTAGAAGTTGGAGAAACCGTTGGTTACAATAGAAAAGGTGTAGCCGCCAAACACACAAAAATTGCCACAATTCCAATTGGTTATGCGGACGGCTTTAGTCGCAAATTGGGTAATGGAAATTACGGAGTGTTTATTAATAAACAAGCTTGTAAAACCATTGGAAATATTTGCATGGATATGTGTATGGTTGATGTAACTGAAATTGATTGCAAAGAAGGCGATGAGGTAATTGTATTTGATACAACAGATCAATTAATGACCTTATCAAAAGCCATGGAAACGATTCCTTATGAAGTATTAACCAGTATTTCGTCACGCGTAAAAAGAGTGTATGTTCAAGAGTAATATCAGAGCAAAGTTTTTGGTTTTTAGTTGTTTGAATAAAGCAACATTTGTTTTATTTTTTCAATTCTCATGCATATTGTTATTTCTGAATTCTTGTACTACTGATTCAAATAACAAATCTCAAACAACAAAAAACTCTAATCCAACTTTCGTAGAAATTGCTCCTATTATCTATAAAAATTGTACGTCGTGTCATAGAGCAGGGGAGAGCGGTCCTTTTGAATTAATGACTTATGAAGACGCCTTTAAAAATAAAAATAAAATAAAATTCGTCACGCAAACTAAATACATGCCACCTTGGCCAGCCGACCCAAGCTATAGTCATTTTATTGGCGAACGTACTTTAACTCCAGAAGAAATTGAATTGATTAAGACATGGGTTGATAGCGGTGCACCAAAAGGCGATGAAGCGAAAATCCCTGCATCACCCATTTTTTACACTGGTTCTTTTTTCAAAAAGCCAGACGCTGTAATTAAAATGAAAGAGGCTGTTCCTATTAAAGGAAATGGCGCTGATCATTTTTATATAGTAAAAATTTCAGCACAAATGCCTAAAGATACCTTTGTGAGTTACTTTGAATTTGTGCCATCGCAGCGTAAGTTAGCGCATCATGTAAACGGGCATCTCATTAATTATGAAGTTGGAAATAAAAAGGATATTGATTTAGGGAAAACTTATGCTTTAGATAATTATAAAGATTATACTCCGCTTTACAAAGAAATGAATGTATTGAACGATGACGGAACATTTCCGGTGCTTACACCAAACACGGTTTATTATTTACCAGGCTTTACGCCTCCAGTGTACCCTAACGGTATTGGCGGTTATAAGATGAATAAAACTGCCGCTATTTTATTGAGTAATATTCATTATGGACCTAGTTCTAAAGATGTGATGGATAGCTCTTACATCAATATATTTTACGGTGCTAAACCTAAAAGACCAGTATTTGAAACACAAATGGGAACTTTTGGCATTTCTAAAATTGAACCAGAATTAATTTTGCAACCCAATCAAATTCAAACCTTTCACACGCAAGCATCTTTAAATGGCGACGCTACTATTTTATCCATTAATCCTCATATGCATCTATTGGGAAAATCATTTTGGGCTTTTGCACTAACACCTTCTGGCGATACTATTCCTTTAATAAAAATCAATAAATGGGATTTTAGGTGGCAGTATTATTATACATTTAAGAATCCGGTTATTATTAAAAAAGGTACGGTTATTCATGTTTACGGAACGTTTGACAATACAGCTCAAAATCCCAATAACCCAAATCATCCACCAAAATTAGTGTGGCAAGGCGAAGGAGTGAGAAGTATGCAAACGACGGAAGAAATGTTTCAATTTATTTTTACCTACATGCCTTACCAAACAGGTGACGAGCATTTGGATTTGAATAAGGCAAATTAAGATTTGGGCGTGACCCTGAGGGTCGGGCTTTCGTTTCAATCTTTTACTCCACTTCGTTTCGTAAAAGGATTTTCAATACAATCCCTCACGCGGTTATACTTTCAAAATAGAATTTATTTTTCTGAATGCAAAAAGCTTGTGTGAGGGATGTGAGCGAAAATCCTTTTGCCTGCATCTTGCAAAAGATTGAAGCGGGCAGCACGACGGCGCTGTCTCTTTGCGCCGGCACACCCAAATAGTATTATTTATTTAAATAAAAAATTGTATTTTTAACTATTGTATGACACCAAAACTTTACATAGTACCCACGCCAATTGGTAATTTAGAAGACATGACCTTTAGAGCCATTACGGTTTTAAATTCGGTTGATTTAATTTTAGCAGAAGACACACGCAATAGTATTCATTTATTGCGTCATTTTAAAATTGATAAACCGTTACGTTCTTACCATGCACATAACGAACACGCTACCGTTGAGCAAATTGTAGAAATGATTGCTTCTAATAAATCAGTGGCTTTAATTTCCGATGCAGGTACACCTGCTATTTCTGATCCTGGTTTTTTATTGGTGCGCGAATGTTTAAAGCATAACGTTGCTGTCGAAACGTTACCAGGTGCCACAGCTTTTGTTCCTGCATTAGTCAATAGTGGTTTACCTTGCGATAGTTTTGTGTTCTATGGATTCTTACCTCAAAAAAAAGGAAGACATACCAAGCTGCTTTCTTTAAAAGAAGAAACACGTACGATGATTTTTTACGAATCTCCTTTTCGCTTAGTAAAATTATTAGAAGAGTTTAAAGAATATTTAAGTGGCGACAGACAAGTATCAGTTTCTCGAGAGCTTTCAAAATTATACGAAGAAAACGCTCGTGGTACGGTTGATGAACTAATTGCGCATTTTAAAGCCAAGACGGTAAAGGGTGAGATTGTAGTTGTGTTGGCTGGCAAAGAAGATTAATTCTTATTTATATTAAATGTTCAGGTTTCTCATCATAGCGATTATTGGTTTGATTATGTCAAGTTGTGCGGTACGTTCTGTTTATGTTCCCACAAGCCAAAATGTGGTATTATTTGATGATAAAAAACAAATTCAGGCAAATGGGTATGTGGGAGGTAATCATGTTGAATTACAAGTTGCGCATAATCCAGTAAATCATTTTGTAGCTGGGTTACATGTTAATTACGGAACTGGATTATCGTGTTACGAAGGAATGATTGGTGTTTATGGTTATTCTAAAAAAAATGCAAAATGGAGGGCCGAAATAACTGGCGGTGGCGGCTATAATTCTAATTTCTTTCAGCAAAATAATGCATGGATGGCGGCTGTAAAAAAAGAAAATGTGAATTATGAAACCTATTCTATTTACAGTAAATATTTTGTGCAGCCATCTATTGGGTTTTTCTCTAAAATAGAAATGTATAAACTATCTTATTCTTTTGCTTTTTCTTGCAGAGCTTCATATTTAGATTTTAAAAAATATGTGTACAAAGAAATTGATAGAGATAGTTTATTGGTAAATAGCCCTAATCCATACATTGTAAACAGAGACTATAAGAATAAAAACATTCTTATTTTAGAACCATGTTTCGTTAATAAAGTGGGGTTAAGAAATGTTTATGCAGTTATTCAGGGACAGTTTATTGTACCTATGGCTAGTGAGATTGATTTGCATTACGCTAATTTTAGTCCAGTTTTTTTAATGAGCTTTGGCTTGCAATATAATTTTGTGTTTAAAAAACAAAAAGAGAAAAAGCCATGAGACTAGTTGTTTTTATTTTTTGTTCGTTGTTGTTGTCTTCTTGTTTTTTTCTTGGTCCAACTCCTCGAAAACTATTGCAAACAGCCGAAGCTGCTAAACCTATTGATATTGTAATTGTTCCAGGCTTGCCTTTATATCATGGTAAATTGGATACTTTATTAAAATCAAGGGTATTATGGTCGCATTATTTATTTAAAAAAGGTATTGTATCTAATGTGTTATATTCAGGCAATGCCGTTTATACGCCTTGGATTGAAGGGTCTTCGATGGCTTTATTTGCAAATCAATTAGGGATAGAAGATAAAAACATTGTGATTGATACTATTGCGGAACATAGTACGGAGAATTTATTTTACGGCTATTATCAAGCAAAAAACATGGGCTATAAAACCATTGCCATTGCTACCGATCCCTTTCAGTGTGCAATGTTGCATAAATATGCAAAGAAAAATTTTAAAGAAACTATTTACTTTATTCCGATTATTTATGATAGTATAAAACCAAAGATGGGAATGAATTTGGTAATTGATACTACTTTAACTGTAAAGAAAAATTTTATTCCGATCGAAGAGCGATTGGATTACAAAGACCGATTCAAAGGAACTACAGGAAAGAATATTAAGAAGTAATAATAATTAGCTGTCAGCTCGAGCGTAGTCGAAAACGATGAAATAAAATTCACTTAACCAAAATCTAATTTGCTTAATCCTTCTTTAAACTCATTAATTTGCTTGGTTACCGAATTAAAAAAACGTTGCCTTTCAACAATACCAGCGCCACTTAATAAAGATGATTTAGATTGTATATTTTGAATCCACTCTAAGTTTTCTTCACAAAAATCTGATTGAGTGGTGCTCATAAAATTAATAGCGTTAAACTGTTGGTAAGAAACCTTCTGTGTATCCATAATCGCTAGTAAATTAGAAGTATTGATGTTCACATCAATTTTGTAAAACAAAAAAGGTACATTTATTTTTTTATCATGATCAAATGCTTTATTATTTTCTTCGGCCATTTGTTTGATTTGTTGCATCATTTGACTAACTTCTTGTAAAACAGATTCTACTTCTGATTGATTTGAAAAATCTCCCGTTTCAATGCAAAAATGCAATTGCGATAAAATACTTTGTATGGTTTGAGGCGTCCATATTTCTGTACTAGGCACTAGGCAATAATTTTCGTAAGCTTTTTTAGCATGTTTGGTAATGGTAGCATCTATCTCTACTTCATTAAAAACGCGCTTGGAGTAATGTGGATTATTTAATAAATATTTCCCCCAGTAAAATAACCTGAAATTTAAAAGCTTTGGATAGTTATAGCAATGATATACTGGCACTTCGGGAGCAACATGTAATAAGTGTGCTTTTTTTTGAGTGGTCATTTCGAGTAGTAAGCCCGATATGGTTTGAAAAAAGTGTTTCGAGTCTACATGCTTGCTCTTAAATGGCACGTAGCCAAACACCACATTAGAGAATTGGTTGGATTGTGCGGGAGTTAAATTTATGCCATAAGCTTTTGATAAAGCGCAGGCTTCAGAGTAGGTGAAAGGTGTTTTGCCATTAATGCGTCGGCTAGCAGCATCTTTATTTAGTTTCAAAGTCTTAATTAAGGCTTGGTTTAAAGTAACATGACTTGGCAACGTTTTTTCAATGGATTCTAAAAACAATTTTAAATTCTTCATAGTGTAAAATGATAGTATATTCTATTTTTATTTAAAAATACGATAATAAATTGATTATATTTTATCAAAAAATGATAATTATTGTTTATTTTATTTATTATGTGATAAAAATATACCAAAAAAATATTGTTATCGCATTATACGCTTTCAAAATCGTGTCCTTTCTTTTGTCTTGAAATACTTTTGAGTCAAGAAAAACAATAAGCAAATGAAGATTCTATTTTTACCTCTCGCTTTTATCGTAAGCTCTTTGATATGTAAAGCTCAAGTTTTTACTATATCTCATCAGCCAAATAAATACAGTATAGAAGATGAACAAGTACTTTCTCAGGGAAAATTAAAACCTGTTTATTTTAATTTTCGCCGCCGTCAATTAAAAGACGACCAACAAAAGACCATTCAGCCTTTAGCATTTTTACACTTATGTCGTACGATTAATGATAGTGCGATCCAGATGCAAGTTGCCAGATATGATGCCTTTACTAAAGATAAAGAACGATTAGGCGCTATTGCATTACTAGGTGGTTTTTCTGCCATTGGTTTGTTTGGTAGTGCAGCAGCAACCGCGGCATCTGGTGCTCAAGGAAACGAAGTGTTGACGGGTTCTTTAGTTTGTTTGGGAGTTGTGGGTCTTTTAGCAATTCCAGCTGCTGCTATTTACTCTAGCATTCCTCATCAAAAACGAAAAGCCGTTTTGTTTCAAGATTTGCCCATTGCTTATAATCAATATGTTGAATTGCAACCATAAACTAATTTATAAATCACCATTAAAATTAAGTATCATGAAAAAAGTATCATTCATTCTATTAGCGCTATTTCTTATTAATTTTTGTAAGGCACAGGATGTCATTACCAGAAATGACAGTAGTCAAGTGAAAGCAACGGTCATTGAAATTAACCCACGGGAAATAAAATACAAGTTATTTAATTATCCCGATGGACCAATCATTTCAATTAGTAAAGAAGAGGTTGCTTATATCACGTTTAAAAGTGGAGCAGTAGAACGTTTTACAAAACCCGAAACTAAAATTACTCAAACACAAACTTATAATCCTAACAGATATAATTTAGATGTTGTGCCTGTTACGAGATATAATCCAGAAGATAAAATAAAAAAGTGTGAGAAACTTTACAAAAAGAAAAACTTTATAGGATTTAATTACATCGCTTTTTTAAATACAGCTTTAGGTTTTAATTATATGCGCGATATAAAAAAGGCAAACTTAATTATCAATGTGCCTTTTGCTTTTGGTTTGGGAAGCCCAGCAATTACTAACTCATTATACAGAAATGTATATTTGGACGGAACCTCAACAACAAAATATGAATTGATGAAATATCAAATTGGTATTAACGCTTTGTTTGCACCATCAATGAATAGAGAAGTTAATTTTTTAATGGGGCCAGCATTTAATTTATCGGAATACCGCATGAGTGTTGAAACAAAATACACCACGGTTGATGCTCAGCCATATCAAAATAGCAACGCCACCTTTACTAATAGCTTTACATTACGAAGACAACATTACGGAATGAACATTGGTTTTTTAGCGCGCATCTCCGAAAAAGTAAATATGAATATGTTGATTACGTTTGGCTATAAACAAGATTCTTATAATGAGAAAGATCCTTTTGGAATTGAAGAAATGAATAAAACTGCCAAATACCAAGTGAAGCCTAAAGACAATGTTATGCCATACGTCAACTTTGCGTGGAGTGTTGGCTACAGATTTTAATGCCTCAATCTTAAAACTCAATAAATCAATTTAATAATCCTTAAAAAACAAACATTATGAAAAATCAATTATTAATTTCAGCAGCAGTAGTATTATCTGCATTTAGTGCCATTGCACAAAACAAAAACCACAAAATTGGTATTGAAGCAGGCGCTTATCTTTCTCACTATAGTGGCAATTTAGGTAATAGCTTTTTTAAATTCAATACAACTGCCTTTGGTGGATTTAGTGGAAACGCAGGCTTGTATTTAACGAAGTCGTTTGATGTAAACGTGGGCGGTACCGTAGGCCATTTTGGATATTGCCAAACAGATGAAGACAAAAAACGAATTGTTCCTATCGAACAAAAATGCCCAGGCTGTCCGGGTGAAGAACGTGGTATGGGAGAATTAAGATCTTTAATGATTGCTGGAAACATTGCTGTTAAGTATAAGTTTGCAAATGGTATTTTTTTAAAAGAAAACTCTAAGATAGCTCCATACGTATATGTTGGTGCAGGCATCAACCGCTTATCGGATAATATGCGACGCAATTGTGTAAATGTTGGAAAACACTTTTCGGTAAACGCTGGAGTAGGCGTAAAATATAATTTCAATGAGCGTTTTAACATTGGCTACAATTTGGCAGTTGGTTGTTTTGTGACCAAGAAACATGTGTATTCTTCAAATGGCATTAAAGGCATTACTGCCGAAACAGCTGCTGCCGAAACAAACAGCGAAGAAATGAAAATGGCGAACAGAAAGGACTTTTATTTACAAAACGCCGTAACCTTTGGATTTAATTTTTAATTGCATTATCGTCATTGCGAGGCACGAAGCAATGACGATATGTTTAAAAACCAAAAAGCTACTCTTTAAAAGCAGCTTTTCGATTAACTAAATTAACTAATATGTGTGACATGGCTCCCCGTATCCCATCTGTCGCTTAAGCTAAGATGTCGGGTTGTGGTTACTGATATAAATTTACGACATTAATTTTTGTACAATGTTACACAATTATTACCTCAACGTTTTTTAACAGGTTTACTTTTCAACTTATTTACTTTTTGGTTTAGAGTTGTTAACCGCTTTTGTTAAATAGTTTATAACGTTTAGCAACAAAACGCCCCACATTTCTGCGGGGCGTTTTTATAAATTATATTTTGAGTCGAAGACTACATCATTCCACCCATTCCGCCCATGCCTGGGTTACCCATTGGCATTGCTGGAGCATCTTCTTTTTTCTCTGCTAAAACGCAGTCGGTAGTTAATAACATAGCGGCAACTGACGCTGCATTTTCTAAAGCAATACGGCTTACTTTAGTAGGATCAATTACACCTGCTTTCAATAAGTTTTCATATTTCTCGGTACGAGCATTAAAACCATAATCATCTTTACCTTCTTTTACTTTTTGAACTACGATAGAACCTTCAATTCCACAGTTAGCACAAATTTGACGTAAAGGTTCTTCAATAGCACGACGTACAATTTGAATACCAGTGTTCTCATCTTCGTTTAATCCTTTCAATTTATCTAAAGATGCAATTGCACGAATGTAAGCAACACCACCGCCCGGTACAATACCTTCTTCAACTGCTGCACGAGTAGCTGCTAAAGCATCGTCTACACGGTCTTTTTTCTCTTTCATCTCCACTTCAGTAGCTGCACCAACATAAAGTACTGCAACACCACCAGCTAATTTTGCTAAACGCTCTTGTAATTTTTCTTTATCGTAATCAGATGTAGTTGATTCGATTTGAGCTTTAATTTGATTTACACGCGCCGTGATATCTGCTTTTTTACCAGCACCACCAACAATCGTTGTATTATCTTTATCAACAGTAACTTTTTCTGCTTTTCCTAAGAAAGTTAAGTCAGCATTTTCTAATAAGAAACCTCTGTCTTCAGCAATAAAAATACCACCAGTTAAAATTGCTAAATCTTCTAACATTGCTTTTCTTCTATCGCCAAATCCTGGAGCTTTTACAGCACAAATTTTTAAGTTAGAACGTAAGCGGTTTACAACTAATGTTTGTAAAGCTTCTCCGTCAATATCTTCAGCAATAATTAAAATTGGTTTACCTGTTTGTACTGCTTTTTCTAATACAGGTAATAATTCTTTCATAGAAGAAATTTTCTTCTCGTAAATTAAAATTAATGGGCTTTCTAAAACTGCTTCCATTTTATCTACGTCAGTAATAAAATATGGAGAGATATAACCTCTGTCAAATTCCATACCTTCAACCACCTCAACAGTTGTATCAGTTCCTTTTGCTTCTTCAACAGTAATAACACCTTCTTTTTTTACTTTAGCCATTGCTTCAGCAATTAATTTACCGATAGTGCTGTCGTTGTTTGCAGAGATCGTTGCAACTTGTTCAATTTTTTTATTGTCGTTGCCAACCATTTGAGATTGTTTTTTCAAATTCTCAACAACAGCCTCAACTGCTTTATCAATACCACGTTTCAAATCCATTGGATTTGCACCAGCAGCCACATTTTTTAAACCACCAGTAACGATAGCTTGAGCTAATACAGTAGCAGTCGTTGTTCCATCACCAGCCGCATCAGCTGTTTTAGAAGCAACTTCTTTTAATAATTGAGCACCCATGTTTTCAACTGGGTTTGATAATTCGATTTCTTTTGCAACCGTTACACCATCTTTAGTAATTTGTGGTGAGCCAAATTTTTTGTCAATAATTACGTTACGTCCTTTTGGACCTAAAGTTACTTTTACTGCATTTGCTAATGCATCAACTCCGCGCTTTAATGCGTCGCGAGCTTCGATGTTAAATGATATGTCTTTTGCCATTGTATGTTTTATTTTATAGTTTGAATTTTTATTTTGGGACTTAAGAGATTTAAGGGACTAAAGTGAGTCAGGACTTGAATTTAATTTGTCTCTTTTGTCTTGTGTCCCTTCAGTCTTGCGTCTCTTAAATAATAGCGTAGATATCGCTTTCGCGCATAATTAATAAATCTTTTCCATCTACCTGGATTTCAGTTCCTGCGTATTTTCCGTATAAAACAGTATCACCAACTTTTACAGTCATTGGTTCATCTACTTTACCGTTTCCTACAGCTAATACTTTACCTTTCATTGGTTTTTCTTTTGCAGTGTCAGGGATAATTAATCCACCTGCTGTTTTTGTTTCTGCTGGAGCTGCTTCAACTAATACTCTATCAGCTAAAGGCTTTACATTTACATTTGTACTTGATTTTGCCATAATTATGTGATTTTGGTTAATTTAAATTTTTTACGGTGGCTAATCGTCTAAAAATGTGCCAATGCCTGATTTTCGCCATTAAGGCGACAATATTACCGTTTTTGGCTGAGATGGGATAAAAAATGTCAGTTTAGTGGCAGAGAATGTAGTAAGCAATGGAACGCAGATGACGCGGATGGTTGTGATTAATTATGATAAAAATAGGGGATTGATAAGAATGGATTACTTAAAACAAAAAATCATACTAATCATACAAAATCAGCGGTATCAGCGTTCTATAAAAATAAAAAACTACTTCCCTACCTTACTTCCATCGTAAGCCCATTTAATCCAAATAGAACCCCAGGTAAAGCCGCCACCAAAGGCGGATAAAATTAAGTTATCGCCTTTTTTGAATTGTTTTTCGTAATCCCATAATAATAATGGAATAGTACCGGCTGTGGTATTTCCGTAACGTTCAATGTTCATCAACATTTTATCAGGACTTAAACCCATACGATTAGCAGTTGCTTCGCAAATACGTTTGTTAGCTTGATGTGGCAATAAATAAGTGATATCATCAGATGTCAAATTATTTTTAGCCATTATTTCTGCACTTACTTCGGCCATGTTTACCACAGCGTGTTTAAATACCGTTTGTCCTTCTTGATGAACGTAGTGTAATTTTTGCTCAACGCTTTCTTTTGAAGGAGGCATAAATGAACCGCCAGCAACTTGGTATAAAAAATTACGACCAGAACCATCAGCTTTTAAAATAAAATCTTGAATTCCGCAATCGTCTTCTGATGGCTCTAATAAAACAGCTCCACCACCATCACCAAAAATCACACAGGTTGCACGATCTTCGTAATTTAAAATTGCACTCATTTTATCTACACCAATAACCACAACTTTTTTATAGCGACCAGTTTCAATAAATTGTGAACCTGTTGCAAGCGCATAAATAAAGCCTGAACAAGCAGCAGATAAATCGTAACCCCAAGCATTTTTGGCGCCAATTTTATCGCAAATAATGTTTGATGTACTAGGGAAAACGTAATCGCCTGTAATAGTACCAACAATTAATAGGTCGATATCTAAAGCAGTGATACCACGTTTTTTTAGTAGCTCTTCTACAGCAAACACCATCATATCCGAAGTTGCTTTGCCTGGTATATTTAAAACGCGTCTTTCTTTAATTCCGGTGCGTGATGTAATCCATTCGTCGTTAGTGTCTACAAATTTTGCTAACTCATCATTCGTCATTACAAAATCGGGAACGTAGCCACCAACGGCAGTAATTGCTGCTTTAATCATTATTGAAATACTGTTTTTATTTTTCCGTTTAAGTCTGCTTCAACGATGTCTTTGCTTAACACCATCATATTTTTAAATGCTAATGGCGTTGATTTTCCGTGAGCAATCATCACGTTTGAATTGATTCCTAATATTGGAGTACCGCCGTATAATTCGTAATTGAATTGATCAAAATACTCATCGCTACGGTTGCGTTTCTTAATCATCGAGTAAAATGCTTCGGCTGTTTTTAAAAACACATTTCCAGTAAAACCTTCACAAACAATAACGTCTGCTTTGTCTTCAAAAACTTCTTGCCCTTCTACGTTCCCAACAAAGTTAAAGTCTTTGGTATCTTTCATTAAAGCGTGTGCTGCTTGTGCTACTAAATTTCCTTTTTCAGGTTCTTCTCCGATATTTAACAAGCCCACTTTTGGGTTGTTCATTTTATATACTTCTTTGGCAAAAGTAGAACCTAAAATAGCAAACTGGTATAGCACATCTGGCTTGCAGTCGGCGTTAGTGCCAACGTCTAAAATAATACCAAAACCACCATTAAGTTTTGGAACGATTGATGTAATACACGGACGAATAACGCCAGGCACGGCTTTTACGCTAAACATAGCTCCAACTAGCATAGCGCCAGTATTACCAGCACTTGCAAAACATTGAATCTCGTTTTCTTTTAATAATTTATAACCAACTGCAATACTACTTTGTGGTTTTTGCGCCAAAGCCTTCGTAGGATGTTCACCCATTTCAATAACATCGGGTGCATGCACAAACTCAAATTGATCTTCTGAAACGCCTTTTTCTTTTAAATGCTGTTTTGCTTTTTCGCTATCACCAATCAATACCATGATAACGTCAGCTGGTAATGAATCGAGAGCCATAATAGCACCATCCATGCAATTTGCTGGGGCAAAATCTCCCCCCATTATATCTAATCCAATTTTCATACGCGTATTATGTTATTTTAAGCCCTATAATCTTAATTCAAACGAGCCAAAATCAAGCAACTAAGCAACTAATTTATGAGTTAATATGCAATAATTAGGGTGCAAAGTTATTAACCTTGATTAGATAATTGTGTTTAAACTTTCTATAGATTGTCATGTTGTATCTAATATGTTGATAATGTGAAAGATAAAACTAATACGAAAATGATTTTTATAAAATATTGATTGTACTTTTGATCCATGAAATAGTCATGTTGCTTTCAGTGCAAACGCGAGTGAAGATAACATGACTATACCATATGGCAAGTAAAAACAATAAATATCTGCATATGACAATTGAAGAAATAGAAAACGAAATTATTGAGGAGTTTGAATTGTTTGGCGACGATTGGGAAGGGAAATACGAGCATTTAATTGAACTAGGAAAGTCCTTACCAAAAGTAAAAGAAGAATTAAAAACGGACGACCGCATCATCAAAGGCTGTCAAAGTAAGGTTTGGTTACATTCTGAAAAACTAGGTAATGAAATTGTTTACACAGCCGATAGCGATGCTATTATTACGAAAGGCATGGTAGCTTTAATGATACGTGTTTTGTCGCATCAAAAACCACAAACTATTTTATCAGCTAATTTGGATTTTATTAATAAAATTGGATTAACAGAACATTTATCTCCTACGCGCGCTAACGGTTTAGTGAGCATGATTAAACAAATGAAATTAGATGCGATGGCATTAAGCTAAACCTGTATGAACAAAAAAGCCATCTCTTGGATTATTTTAATTGCACTTTCCTTAGTTTGGGGTAGCTCTTTTATGTTGATGAAGCAAGGTTTAAAAGCCTTTAGCAGCGATGAAGTAGCAGGTTTAAGAATTACAATTGCCTCGGCTTTTATGTTGCCATTTTTAATCAAACATTATAAAATAGATTTAAAAACAAATTTAAAAGGCTTGCTGTTGATGGGTGTTTTTGGAAATTTAATTCCAGCCTTTTTATTTACCAAAGCCGAAACACAAATCAGTAGTAGCTTAACAGGAATGTTAAACGCCCTAACACCTATGTTTACTATTATGATTGGTATGATTGCTTTTAATCATAAAATTACCAAGTCACAAATTATCGGTGTTTTGGTAGGTTTTGTAGGAGCCATTGCTTTGGTTGCTTTAGGAGATAATCAAGAGAATGATCAAACAAAAAACATCATGTATAGTTTATTAGTAGCAGCAGCAACATTGTGCTATGCTATTAGCGTAAATGGTATTAAAGCGTATTTGGGCCATGTGAATTCGTTAACGGCTACTGTTTGGTCTTTTACTATTATTGGCCCAATGGCCGCTATTTATTTATTTGGGTTTACCGATGTGGTAGAGCATGCCACACATCATCCCGAGGCTTTACGTTCTTTAGGTTTTATCAGTATTTTGGCTATAGTTGGTTCTGCTCTTTCGGTAGTAGTTTATAATACGTTGATTAAGTTATCGGGAACTGTATTTGCGGCCAGTTGCACCTATTTAATTCCTATAGTGGCCATTGGTTGGGGTTTATTTGATGATGAGGTGATTAATTTGTTTCAAGTATTGGCAGTAATCGTCATCATTGCAGGGATTTGGATGATTAATTCGGTTAATAAGCCTGCTGAAGAGATAATTGATAAATAATTGATATTCAGTTATTTATATAATAATGTAAAATTTAAGTGTGTTAAATCCCTCAAATTTACTGCTATTTAGTTTAAAAATTACTCAAAATCTTTGGCAGATACAAAAAACCACCTATCTTTGCAGTCCTTAAAAAAATTATTAACAATTAAAATTTAACACTCATGTATGCAATTGTAGAAATAGCAGGGCAACAATTTAAAGTGGAACGAGGCAATAAAGTTTACGTTCACCGCCTAGATGCTAATGAGGGTGCTAAAGTAGAGTTTGACAAAGTTTTCTTATTAGATAACGGCGGAAAAATCTCTGTTGGAGCCCCAACTGTTGATGGCGCAAAAGTTGTAGCCACTGTAATCGAACACTTAAAAGGCGATAAAGTTATCGTATTTAAGAAATTACGTCGTAAAGGATACCAAAAATGGAATAACCACCGTCAACATTTGACTCAGTTATTAATTCAAGGTGTACTTGGTAAAGGTGATACTTTAAAAGACGAATTAAAAGCCGAAAAATCAGTTCGCGAATTCTTAGCTCCAAGCCACAGAAATCCTGTAGTTAGAGAAGAAGTTGTGGTTGAGGAAAAAGCACCTGCAAAAAAAGCAGCAGCTAAAAAAGCACCTGCAAAAAAAGCAGTTAAAAAAACGGAAGAATAAAAGAAATGTTAAATGATAAATGTAAAATTTTGAATTAGCATATTTCATTTAAAATTTAAAATTAATAATTTAAAATTAGTAGAAAATGGCACATAAAAAAGGAGCCGGCTCCACAAACAACGGTCGTGAATCACACAGTAAACGTTTAGGCGTTAAAATTTTTGGTGGTCAGGCGTGTATCTCTGGGAACATTATTGTTCGTCAGCGTGGTACAAAACATAATCCAGGAGTAAATGTAGGAATGGGAAAAGACCATACTTTATTTGCTTTAGTAGATGGTAAAGTTGTTTTCAAAAAGAAAGCAGACGACAGATCATACGTTTCGGTTGTTCCTGCATAAGGGATAATAGAAACTTAATTTATTAAGTACTTGAAGCCCTTCCGCCATTTGGCGGATGGGCTTTTTGTGTTTTAGTGAAGTTTTTTAATTTATTTATAGAACGCTGATAACGCAGATTTTTTTATGATTAGTTAAGATTTTTTTAAATTAGTTTTAAATTTTGTAATGCCAACACATAGTAGGATTTTAGAAAATTAACGATGAGTTGAGATAATTAAAAATCACAAAACACAAAAATCATTTTTTATCATAATTATCAGCGTCATTTACGTTCCATATTTAAAATAATATTTTTTATTAATACATTACAAAGATTAAATTTACTCTTTCAAATAAAATACCATGTTACAACTTAGTTACATTCAAGAGAATAAAGCAGACGTTTTAAAACGTTTAGCAATTAAAAATTTTAAAGATGCGGAAAGCATTATCAATTCGGTAATAGAATTAGATAATAGTCGTAAGGCGGCTCAGCGTCAGGCAGACGATACTAAAGCAGAAGCTAATACCTTAGCGAAGCAAATTGGTGAGTTAATGAAATCGGGAAAGAAAGATGAAGCAGAAACATTAAAGGCAAAAACCGCTGAACTTAAGGCAAGTGAAAAAAACTTTGATGAAACATTAAAAAATATTGAAGCAGAGATTCAAAAACTATTAGTAACGGTTCCCAATTTGCCTAACTTAACAGTTCCAGTTGGTAAAACTCCCGAAGATAATGAAGTGGTTAATGAGCACGGTGTAATTCCTAAATTACATGCAGGTGCAACTCCTCATTGGGAATTAACCACAAAATATGATTTAATTGATTTTGAATTAGGTGTTAAATTAACTGGTGCTGGTTTCCCAGTATACAAAGGTAAAGGTGCAAGATTACAACGCGCTTTAATAAATTATTTTTTAGATAAAGCAACAGCTGCTGGATATAATGAAGTGCAACCACCAATTTTAGTCAATGCAGAAAGTGGTTACGGAACAGGCCAGTTACCTGATAAAGAAGGACAAATGTACCATTGCCAAGTCGATGATTTGTATTTAATTCCAACCGCTGAGGTGCCTATTACAAACATGTATCGTGACGTAATGTTAAAGGAAAGTGATTTGCCAATTAAAAATTGCGGGTACACGCCTTGTTTTAGAAGAGAAGCAGGAAGCTATGGAAAAGATGTGCGTGGTTTAAATCGCTTACATCAATTTGATAAAGTGGAGATTGTACAAATTACCGCACCAGAAAATTCTTACAAAACATTAGAAACTATGCGTGAGTTCGTATGTAGTTTATTGCAAGAATTAGAATTGCCTTACCGCACCTTAAAATTATGCGGAGGCGATATGAGTTTTGGATCTGCTTTAACTTACGATTTAGAAGTGTGGAGTACTGCTCAAGCGCGTTGGTTAGAAGTGAGTTCTGTTTCTAATTTCGAAACCTTTCAAACTAACCGTTTAAAATGCCGTTACAAAGATACGAGTGGTAAAACACAATTAGCACATAGTTTAAATGGTAGTGCATTAGCATTGCCTCGTATTGTTGCTTCTTTATTAGAAAACAATCAAACAGAAGCAGGTATTAAAATCCCTAAGGTGTTAGTGCCTTATACTGGTTTTGATATGATTAGTTAGGTTGATTTTTTAACCGCAAAGAATGCTAAGTTTTTTGCAGTGAGCAAAAATAAAAAGAGAGAAGCAATAAAACAAAATAAGAGAGCGCAAGGTAATATTCCTTGCGCTTTTTGCATTTTCTTTGCATTCTCTGCGGTTAAATGTCTCTAAAACAATATCTCACTTGCAATAGCGTTATATAATTTCTACTTTAGTATCAATGAATATTTACTCTCAAAAACAACAATGGAAATGGGCGCTATTTATAGTAGCTATTATTATTGTATTCACGTCGCTATGGTACACCACTAAACTAGTGAACAGTATTAAAAGCGATGAAGAGAAAAAAGTAAGATTATGGGCCCAAGCCGTTCAGAAAAAAGCAGGGCTAGTGAAATTTACCAACGATTTATTTCAAAAATTGCAAACCGAAGAGCTTAAAAAAGCAGAGCTATATGCTTTAGCTACAAAAGAATTAAGTTCTGATGTGTTCACTATTTCAGAATTTGTTTTAAAAGTACTGCAAGACAATACAACGGTGCCAGTAATATTAACAGACGACAAAGATAATATTACCGCCAGCAGAAATTTAGATTCGGCAGTGGAACATAATAACGAAGCTTTAAAAAACGAATTGATTAAAATGAAGGCTTTGTATGAGCCTGTTGTGATTGATGTTTATAGAGGCAAGAAAAATTACTTGTATCATAAAGACAGTCGTTTATTTTCAGATATTAAAGTTGTATTTGATAGTATTATCAAATCTTTTATTTCGGATGTAGCCATTAATAGCGCTGCTGTGCCAGTCATCTATACCGACTCTTCTAAAACGTCTATCATTGCTGTTGGTAATATTGACTCTGTAAAAATTAGTACTCCTGAAAAATTAAAAACTACCATTTATGAAATGGAAAAACAAAACACACCTATTTTAATTGACTTAGGTAATGGTTCTAAAAATTATATTTTCTATGAGCAATCGCCATTGCTAACACAATTGCAATATTATCCTTATGTGCAGTTTGGAGTGATAGGCATTTTCTTTTTAATCGCTTACATTTTATTCAGTACCTCACGCAAAGCAGAACAAGATCAAGTGTGGGTGGGCATGAGTAAGGAAACCGCCCATCAATTAGGAACACCTTTATCATCCTTAATGGCTTGGATCGACTATTTAAAAGGAAATGGAACGGATGACATGATTGTGACAGAAATGAACCGTGATGTGATGCGTTTGAATATGATTACTGAGCGTTTTTCTAAAATCGGTTCTCAACCTACTTTGCAAGATGAAGATGTTTGTTTGGTAGTAAAAAATGCCATGGATTATCTAAAGCAGCGCACGTCTAAAAACGTTAATTATGTTTTAGAAATTCCAGAAACTGAAATACACGCACAACTCTCAGTGCCATTATTTGAATGGGTGATTGAAAACCTTTGTAAAAATGCGGTGGATGCGATGGATGGTAAAGGTGAATTTAAAGTCACTATTATTGATATACCAGAAGGCGTTGCTATTGATTTAGCAGACACGGGAAAAGGTATTCCAAAATCAAAACACAAATCTGTTTTTAAACCAGGCTACACCACTAAAAAACGTGGCTGGGGTCTTGGATTATCATTATGCAAACGCATCATCGAAAATTACCATAATGGTAAAATATTTGTGTTACATAGCGAAGAAGGAAAGGGTACAACTTTTAGAATTATTTTGAAGAGAGGGTAATAAAAAAGTCCGAAAATGTTTTCGGACTTTTTTTATTATTAAGATTCTTTTCTGGTATTAATTTCGTCTCTTATTTTAGAGGCTAATTCGTATTGTTCTTCATCCAAAGCGGTTTCTAATAAATTTTTTAATTCTTCGGTTGATTTTGATTTGTATTCGCCTTCAAGGTTTGGTGATGAAATTTCTTCAACGGGTGCGGATGACATAGAACTTTCATTAGTAGGTAAAGTTTCATCATCCAATACAATACCAGCAGATTTTAAAATAAATTCGTAAGTATAAATTGGACAGTTAAATCGAACAGCTAATGCGATAGCATCACTTGTGCGCGCATCAATTTCAACTTCACGAGTTCCATCTGTACAAACTAGTTTCGCATAAAAAATACCTTCTACTAAATTGTATATTAAAATTTCAGTTACTTCAACAGAGAAGTTTTTTGAAAAGGCTTTAAATAAATCGTGAGTTAATGGGCGAGTAGGAGTCATTTTTTCTAACTCAATAGCAATTGCCTGAGCTTCAAAACCTCCAATAATAATTGGTAAACGGCGGCTTCCTGTACTTTCTCCTAAAACAAGGGCGTAAGCACCACTTTGTGTTTGACTGTAAGATAAACCAACAATTTCTAATCTAACTTTCTTCATACCCATTTTTAGTGTGTTATTGGGTTTTTGTTGTTTCTAGTTTCTTGTTTAAATACTATTAATTATAAATTTAATAATTATTTCTCAAAAAACTAGCAACCAATAACTAGTAACCAGTAACTTTTTTTAGTTTTGATTTACTTTGAATTTTTTCACCGCTTCTATCAATTTCGGAACAATAATAGCCGCATCTCCAATCACACCATAATCAGCAGATTTAAAGAAAGGCGCTTCTTTGTCGCTATTAATAACCACAATTGTTTTACTTCCGTTAACACCTGCTAAATGTTGGATAGCTCCCGAAATACCAATTGCAATATATAAGTTTGGACGAATCGCTACACCCGTTTGTCCAACATGCTCATGATGTGGTCTCCAGTGCATATCAGCAACCGGACGAGAACAAGCAGTTGTTGCTTTTAATTCTTTTGCTAATTCTTCAATAATTCCCCAATTCTCTGGCCCTTTCATTCCACGGCCAGCAGATACTACTAATTCTGCTTCAGGTAATGGAACCATACCAGCAACATCTGTTGATTTTTTTTCTTTCACCACAATTTTAGAAGCTGCTAATTCAACTGTAAAGTCAACTACAGTTGCAGCGTTATCTCCTAATTTTACTGGGAATGAATTTGGCAATAAAGAAATGATTTTGATATCGCTATTGATAGAATAAATTGCTGTTGCTTTTCCAGAGAATACATTTTTCTTTACTTCTAAACTTCCTCCATTTACTGTTGGGTAATCAACTGCACCAGCAACTAAGCCAGCTTTTAAACGAGCGGATAAACGCGGAGCTGCAGCCTTACCTGTAATGTCGAAAGAGAAGATAATGATTTTTGCACCTTCTGCTTTAGCAGCTTGTTCAACCGCCGAAGAGATTAACATACTGTCTAAAGATGCTAAAGCATCATTTTTAACAGATAATATTTTTTTAGCACCTGCTTTCCCAATATCTTCTAATTGAGCAGCATCTGCATTAATAGCTACAGCAGTTACGCTAGAACCTGTTAATTCAGCAATTTTAGCAGCGTAGTTTACTGCCTCTAAAGATGCTTTTTTTACTTTTCCTTTATTGATTTCTGTATATACTAAGATCATTTTATTAAGTTTTTAGTTGTTGTTTTTTAGTTTTTAGTTGAGGATTGTTTTCAAACAACTAATAACTCATATCGAATAACTTTTTAAATAACTTTTGCTTCAGTGTGTAACAAGTTCACTAACTCATCCATATTATTTTCATCAATCATTTTCACATTAGTTCTTCCTGCTGATAATGTGTATGATTTAATGTTGGTTAATTTTTCAGCACCATTTGCCGCTACCACAGTTAATGGTTTTGTGCGAGCACTCATAATTCCTTTCATATTAGGGATGCGTTGTTCTGCCATTCCTTTAGCACAAGAAACTACTAATGGTAATTCACATTCTACTACTTGAGTTCCGCCATCTACATCATGTTCAACCGTAGCTTTGTTTGCTTCCAAATCAAATTTAGTAGCTAACGAAACTAAAGGTAAATCCATAAAGCCAGCAATCATTGCGCCAACTGATGAGCCATTAAAGCTAATCGTTTCTTTACCTGTCATAATTAAATCATAGGTATTTTCTTTAGCATATTTTGCAATTTGCTCCGCTACGAAGTAAGCATCTGGTCCTTCTGCATCAATACGAACACCATCATCCGCACCTAAAGCAAATCCTTTACGAATGGTTGCATCGCTGTCTGTTAAACCAACATGAATCAAGGTTACTTTTTCAGCCTTACCAGCCTCTTTTAATTCTAACGCACGAACTAGAGCATACCACTCGTCGTATGGGTTAATGATAAATTGTACACCAGCAGCGTTAAATTCTGTATCGCCGTTAGTAAAAGCTATTTTAGTAGTTGTATCAGGTACGTTACTAATTGGAACTAATATCTTCATTGGGTTTTGATTTTTTAAAAAGGTGAACAAATTTATAAAAATATGGCTTTAAATCAAGTGATAAACAACCGTTTTTTTACTTTGTTTTGACGAAAATATAACCACTTGTAAGCTAGGGTTTTAAGTTTATAAAAAGACAAAAAAAGAGTCTGTTTTTAGGGTTTCGACCTCGTTTCTATAATTTTTACAATCGCTTTTAATTCCATTGCTTTTTGTTTACATTTGAAACTTTATATCTTATTATGAGGACAATAGAATTTAGAGAAGCCCTACGCGAAGCAATGAACGAAGAAATGCGTCGCGATGAAACCATTTTTTTAATGGGAGAAGAAGTGGCTGAATATAATGGAGCTTACAAAGTTAGTAAAGGTATGTTGGCTGAATTTGGCCCGAAACGTATTATTGATACACCTATTGCAGAGCTTGGTTTTGCTGGTATTGGAGTAGGAGCAGCTGTAAACGGGTTACGCCCAATTATTGAATTCATGACTTTCAACTTTTCTTTAGTAGCGATTGATCAAGTGATTAATGCAGCCGCTAAATTTTTAAGTATGAGTGGCGGTCAATATAATTGCCCAATTGTATTTAGAGGGCCAACGGCTAGTGCGGGAATGTTAAGTTCTCAGCACTCTCAAGCTTTTGAAAATTGGTTCGCAAACTGCCCAGGTTTAAAGGTAATTGTTCCATCTAATGGATATGACGCTAAAGGACTAATGAAATCTGCGATTCGTGATAATGACCCTGTTATTTTTATGGAAAGTGAGCAGATGTATGGAGATAAATGTGAAATTCCTGACGGAGAATATTTAATTCCAATCGGAGTAGCTGATATTAAAAGACAAGGAACTGACGTTACAATTGTTTCTTTCGGAAAAATTATGAAAGTGGCTTTAGCAGCTGCGGCAGAATTAGAGAAAGAAGGCATTAGTGCAGAGGTAATAGATTTAAGAACCGTTCGTCCGATTGATTATGACACCGTAATTACTTCCGTAAAGAAAACAAATCGTTTAGTGGTAGTTGAAGAAGCTTGGCCATTGGCAAGCATCTCTTCTGAAATTGCATTCAGAGTTCAGAAAGATGCTTTTGATTATTTAGATGCACCTATCCGTCGTATAACAACTGCAGATGTTCCATTACCTTATGCTCCAACTTTAATTGAAGCTTCGTTGCCTAACGTTGCAAAAACAGTTAAAGCAGTGAAGGATGTGATGTACGCTACGAAATAAAAAGTAAATATTTAGCAATAAAAAAGAGGCTGTCTCAAAAGAGAGACAGCCTCTTTTTTATTTTTTTAGTTTATGCTACACCAATTCCATGACAACTTTTATATTTTTTACCACTTCCACAAGGGCAAGGGTCATTACGTCCTATTTTTTGTTCAACTCTTATAGGTTGTTGCTTTGGCTTTTGAATCTCTTGTTGTTCCTGAGCTTCGTCTTCGCTTCTGCTTTCAACTAATTTTTCTTTTGGTTTTTGTTGAATGGGTTCTTGTGTAAAACGTGCTTGCTGTAACTGAGGTTTATGATTATTATTTTCTTCAATTGGCAAACCGCCTTTCATTAAGAAGGAAATAATATCTTTACTTGTTTTAGCAATCATTGATCTAAACAGGTTAAACGACTCTAGTTTGTAAATTACTAAAGGATCCTTTTGTTCTAAAGAGGCATTTTGAACCGATTGTTTTAAATCATCCATTTCACGTAAATGCTCTTTCCAACTATCGTCAATCATTGCTAAAATCACTGTTTTTTCAAACACGGAAACCATTTCGCGACCGTTAGTTTCAAATGATTTCTTTAAATTAGCCATTACTTGAATAGAACGAATTCCATCCGTGAAAGGTGTTACAATGTTTTCGAAATTGTTATTTGGATTTGTATATACATCTTTTATAACGGGGAAAACCATTTCCGCAATTTGACTTGATTTAACTCTATAATGTTGTTCTGCAGATTCAAATAAACGTTGTGCTAAATCTTCTTCTCTTCCTGATTTGAATTCTTGCTCAGTAAAAGGAGATTCAATTCCAAAATATTTAATACACTCTACATTAAAGCTTTCAAAATCTTTTAAAACATGATATTCAGAAACTAGACTTTCTGCTACTTCAAAAATCATGTTGGCAATATCAATGCTAATTCTATCTCCGTTTAAGGCATTACGACGACGTTTGTAAACAACATCACGCTGCGCATTCATCACATCATCATATTCAATTAAACGCTTACGAGTACCAAAATGATTTTCTTCTACTTTTTTCTGAGCTCTTTCAATAGATTTAGAAATCATAGAATGTTGAATCACTTCGCCTTCTTGTAAACCCATTCTGTCCATTAAACTAGCAATACGCTCGCTACCAAATAAACGCATTAAGTTATCTTCAAGAGACACGAAGAACTGAGAACTACCTGGATCTCCTTGACGACCAGCACGACCACGTAACTGTCTGTCAACACGACGAGACTCATGACGCTCTGTACCAATAATTGCTAAACCACCTGCATCTTTTACACCTGCACCTAATTTAATATCGGTACCACGACCTGCCATGTTAGTAGCAATGGTTACAGTTCCTGCTTGACCAGCTTCTGCTACAATGTCGGCTTCTTTTTGATGTAACTTAGCATTTAAAACGTTATGCTTAATGTTTCTTAGTTTAAGCATTCGGCTTAATAATTCAGAAATATCAACCGTAGTTGTACCAATTAAAACAGGACGGCCTTCAGCCACTAATTTTGCAGTAGCTTCAATTACCGCATTATATTTTTCACGTTTAGTTTTGTAAACTAAATCTTGCTCATCTTTACGAGATATAGCGCGGTTAGTAGGAATAACAACCACATCTAATTTATAAATATCCCAAAACTCATTTGCTTCCGTTTCAGCAGTACCAGTCATACCAGCTAACTTATTATACATACGGAAATAATTCTGTAATGTAATGGTAGCGTAAGTTTGAGTAGCTGCTTCAATCTTCACATTTTCTTTTGCTTCTAAAGCCTGGTGTAATCCATCGCTATAACGACGGCCTTCCATGATACGACCAGTTTGCTCATCAACAATTTTAATTTGTCCTTCAGCAATTACATATTCTTGATCAATTTCAAATAAAGAGTAAGCTTTTAATAATTGATTTACTGTGTGAATGCGTTCGCTTTTCACACTAAAATCACGCATTAACGATTCTTTAAGTAATATTTTTTCTTTTGGATCTGTAAATACTCGTTTTTCTAAGTCAGCAATTTCTCCACCAACATTTGGAATCACAAAGAAATGCGGATCATCGGTTGTTCCAGTAATTAAGTCAATTCCCTTTTCAGTCATATCAACTGAATTATGTTTTTCGTCAATTACAAAAAATAATTCCACATCAATTTTATGCATTTCCTTTTGTTGGTCCTGCATGTAATAGTTTTCTGTTTTTTGCAATAAAGCTTTAACCCCAGGCTCGCTTAAAAATTTAATGATAGAACCGCTTTTTGGCAAACCTCTGTAAGCACGCAACAAAGGTATTCCAGCTTCTTTTTCATTCCCTTCTGCAAACAAACGTTTAGCATCCGTTAAAAAAACTTGTACAACTGCTTTTTGTGCAGCTAATAATTTTTCTACACGAGGTTTAAATTCCATAAACTCATGCTTATCGCCAGTTGGTGTTGGACCAGAAATAATTAATGGTGTACGAGCATCATCAATTAATACTGAATCGACCTCATCCACAATGGCAAAATTATGTTTACGTTGCACTAAGTCAGATACTTCGCGCGCCATATTATCACGTAAATAATCGAAACCAAATTCGTTATTTGTTCCGTAAGTAATATCTGCTAAATAAGCCTGACGACGATTTTCTGTATTTGGCTCATGTTTATCAATACAATCTACTGATAATCCATGAAACTGAAATAATGGGGCATTCCATTCGCTATCACGTTTGGCTAAGTAATTATTTACTGTTACAACGTGCACACCACGCCCTGATAATGCATTTAAGAAAACGGGTAAAGTTGATACTAAGGTTTTTCCTTCACCAGTTGCCATTTCAGATATTTTACCTGAATGCAAAACAGCACCACCAATTAATTGAACATCGTAGTGCACCATGTTCCATAAAACTTCGGTGCCAGCAGCAATCCACTTGTTTTTCCAAGCAGCTTGGTTACCACGAATCTCAATATTTTTTTGAGTTTTTGATAATTTCGTGTCAAATTCATTTGCTATAACTACTAACTCTTCATTTTCAGAAAAACGGCGAGAAGTGTCTTTTAAAATAGCATATGCTTCAGGTAAAATTTCGTTTAAAACTTCCTCAATTTTTTTAGTGATTTCTTTTTCAAATTCATCAACCTCTTTATACAACTCTTCTTTTGAATCAACATCCATACTGAAATCACTCTCTACTCGAGATTTAATCTCATTAATTTGAGTTTGTTCAGTTTTTATAGCGTCTTGTATTTTTTGTTTTAATGCATCAACTTTAGCGCGTAATTGGTCGTTTGATAAACTAGCAAGGGTTGGATAAATCTCTAATATTTGATCAACCTGAGGTTGAATGGATTTAATATCTTTTTCTGATTTAGTGCCAAAAAATTTCTTTAGGAACGTTAACATAATGTGTTTTTAATTTAAGCTAACGAAAATACAAAAAATACACGTTCGTAAATGATAAATTTTACTAAATAATAGCTTGATTTTCAGTGCGTTTAACTCTTATCATTTCGGTTTTAGTATTTTTAACCATATTAGTCATAAAGAATAATGTTCTAGCCATGACGTCATAGTCTTATGAGGCTTGCTATAGTATAAAGTAATTTTCTCCAGTTATTGCTAAAAAGCCACCACTTACAAAAAGATGATTGCAAACTAATGATTAATCTGTACTTTAGTAATGCCACTTATATGAAAGTTTATTTTAAAAGATATTTCAAACAATTTTTCGTTTTAGGACTTTTATTTCTAGTTCCTTTAAAACAGTTTTCTCAGCAATATAATTTTAAAAACTATTCCGTAGAAAGTGGGTTGCCTTATGTGCAAATTTTTGCTATGTGCCAAGATAGTAAAGGTAATTTGTGGAGCGGAGGATATGGTGGCGCTAGCAAATTTAATGGTAAAACATTTAAAAATTATTCTCCAAAAAATGGATTAGCAAATCATTATGTCAATGCAATTATCGAAGATCAATTTCATTTAATTACTGTTGGAACAATTGATGGGTTAAGTGTGATTGATAAAGTAAAAGGAACCATTAGTAATTTTTACATAAAAGATGGGTTACCATCAAATAACGTGACTAGTTTTTGTTTGGAGCCTCAAACTGGCCTGTGGACAGGAACAACAAAAGGTTTATGTATTTGGGATGGGAAAAATGTGTTAGCTGTCCCATATTTTAATAATCAACATATAACATGTTTATTATATACCGAAAAGTATGGAGTAGTAGTTGGAACAACAAAAGGGTTGTTTATACAAAACAAAACTTCAAAAAACTTTAATACACTTTTAGATTCAGTTAATATTACTTGTGTATCTCAAAGTAATGATAAACTGTATATTGGTTCAGATAATGGATTGTATTTGCTGGATTTAGCAAAGCATATCCAACACATATTCCATGTGAACAACGGTTTAATTGACGAAAACATTACAGCTGTGTTATGTCAAAAGAATGGGACAGTTTGGATTGGCTCTAAAACTGGCTTAATAAGTTTTAATGGTAAAGAATTTTTTTACTATAATATTGGCTTTGATAACAATTCAAACCATATTCGATCTTTATTAATTGATTACGAAGATAATTTATGGATTGGAACTCATAGTGGGTTGTATAAATATCGCGGCAAAGGTTTTACTGTTTATGATAGGCAGCATGGCTTGGGTAGTGCCTTTATTTATCAAATTATAAATGATGTTAATCAAAATTTATGGATAGCTACCGAAAATAATGGTGTATATAAATACTCGAATGGTTTTTTTAAAAATTATTCATATAAACAAGGTTTGCCAAGTAATTTAATTTATGCGATTCTTCCACAAGATGATGGCTCTGTTTGGTTTGGCGGAGACAAAGGAATTTCTGTTTTTAAAAACGAAGTCATTCAAAACGCACCTTTTGGAAAAGGCTTTAAGCAAGAAGCCCCCATTAATTGCCTTTATAAGGATAGTAAAAATGTTATTTGGGTTGGTGGAGAAAACGGCTTATGTTCCATGAAAAAAAACGGAAACTCGTATGCGATTACTTATTATAAACTTCCTGTAAAAAATAATGAAAACGAAACATATCAAGTGTGGAGTATTATTGAAGATCATAAAGGAAATATTTGGGCAGGAACGTATTTATCAGGATTGTTTAAATTAGAGGGTGATCATTTTAAACAGCAAGCTATTTCTTCTCCAAATGAAGTAACAACTGCCCTTGATTTATGTAAAGATAACTATGGTAATTTGTATGCGGCTACCTTAAATGGAGTGCTCATGTTTAATCCTGATAAACATAATTATAAATTTATTTCTGAAAAAGATGGGTTAAGCTCTGAATTAGTGTATGCTATTGGAATAACAAAAGATAACCATTATTTATGGGCAGGAACTAACCAAGGTGTCAACAGAATAGACATTAAAAAACTACAGTATGATTTTATTGACATTACAAAATATGTTAGAGCTGATGGATTTTCAGGAGTTGAGTCAAACTCCCACGGTATTTACGAAGATATAGATAGCACCATTTGGTTTGGAACGGTAAATGGTTTAATTAAATATTCTCCTAAAGAGTTTATCGAAAACGATAATTTATCAAAAACTAATATTACAACTATTAAGTTAGGTTATGCAGATACCTTATTAGCAGATGGTTCAATTTTACCTTATTCATTAAACAATATTAGTTTTTATTTTGATGGCATTTGTTTAACCGCGCCCGAAAAAGTATTGTACTCATACAAGCTTGAAGGCTACGATAAAGATTGGAGCCCTTATACCGATGTTAATAATACGAAGTATGATAATTTACCTCCTGGAAAATATACATTTAAGGTAAAAAGTTGTAATAACGAAGGAATTTGGAATATAGAACCTGTCACGTTTTCGTTTATTATAAAAACACCATTTTATAAAACATGGTGGTTTATTTTACTTTGTATTATTGGATTATCTGGTATTGTGATTGTGATTTTTAGATTGAGGGTAAGGCAAATTAAAAAGAAACAACAAGCCGAATTTGAACATTTAGTTGAAGTATCAAAAGCAGAGTTAACAGCCTTAAGAGCGCAAATGAATCCGCATTTTGTATTTAATGCTTTAAATTCAATACAACATTATATTTTAAATAGCAAAGGTGACGAAGCGGTAAGGTACTTGAGTAAGTTTGCAAAATTAATTCGTTTGATTTTAAGTAATTCAGAAAAACAAATTGTTACTATTAACGAAGATATTGAAGCTTTGAAATTGTATTTAGAATTAGAACGTATGCGTTTTGAAAATAAATTCGATTATGCAATTCATATTGATTCTTCTATTGACGGAGATTACGATGAAATACCTCCCATGTTAATTCAACCTTATTTAGAAAATGCTATTTTACATGGCATTAATCCTAAAGATGGAAATGGAGATATTGATATTAGCATGAAAATAGTAAACCAATTCATCAAAATTTCGATAAAGGATGACGGTATTGGAAGAGAAAAATCCAAGTCGGTACAAAGCCTTCAGCCGGCAGCTCGTCATAAATCATTAGGAATGAAAATCACAAAAGATAGGGTTCGTATTTTAAATACGATTCATCAATCTAATTTAAACGTAAATATTATAGATTTGTATAACGAAAAAAATGAAGCCATTGGAACACAAGTAGATTTGTTTATTCCGTATGTAAAATAGTTGTTAGTTTTGAGTTATTGGTTGTTAGAAAAACCAATATTTATTATAGCAGCTAAATCAAACAACTAAAAACCAAACACTAATAACTATATTATGAAAGCAGTAATTATAGAAGACGAACAAAAGAGCCGTGATATGTTGGCGGATATCTTGAAAAAGAATTTTCCTCAAATTGCGATTTTGGGCTTGGCTAAAAATGTAGCCGAAGGTGTTGAGTTAATTCAAACTTTAAAACCTAATTTATTGTTTTTGGATATTAGTATGCCCGATGGTACTGGTTTTGATGTGCTTGAAAAAGTACAAGGAGCAAAGTTTGATATTATTTTTACAACTGCTACTGATAAACATGCACTAAAAGCTATTAAATATAGTGCTTGCGATTATTTATTAAAACCAATTGATATTGACGATTTAAAAGTTGCTATTAATCGATTGATTGAAAAAAGAGCGTCTAATATGCCTAGTATGGATAATTTGCAGTTCTTAATTCAAAACTTAAAACGAGCAGACGATAATTATAATAAAATTACGTTGCCAACTGGTAATGCTTATGAAATTATAAGCATTAAAGATATTATCCGTTGTGAAGCCGATGGCAGTTATACAAACTTTTATTTAGTGGGCGGAAAAAAATTAATGGTATCGGCTAGTTTAAAACACTACGAAGATTTATTGCCTGAAAACGATTTTATCCGCATTCACCACCACCATCTAATCAATATGAACCATGTTATTCGATTCTTAAAAGTAGATGGTGGTTATGCCATCATGAGCGATAATACACAATTAGAAATTAGTCGCCGTAAAAAAGATGCCTTTTTAGAAAGATTGAATGCGGTTTAATTTTATTTTAAATATTTTTAAGTAAAGAAACTCCTACCAATTAAATTGGCAGGAGTTTCTTTATTATTTGAAGGGTTATTGTAAAATCAATTTAAATAGTCGCCCCTCAAATTCTCTATAACTATTACTATTATTGGTTTTGTTGAAAAAATGGGGTATAAAAATATGCCGAAAAAGTAAAAAAAGGTTTAAAAAAGCGGGAGATTTGTGTATGCTTCCAAAACAAAAAAACATAAATCAAATGGGGTTTTATAGCACATTTGAAGAACAGTTAAATCATAATCATCCACTTTATAAATTAAGTTTAGCAATAAGATGGCATATATTTGATGATGCCTTTGCAAAACATTATAGTCTCACACAGGGCAAGCCTGCAAAGCCAATAAGGCGAATGGTGGCACTGCTAATATTAAAGCAAATGCGTAATTTAAGTGATGAGTCAGTTGTAGAACAATGGTCTGAAAATAGCTATTACCAATACTTTAGTGGAGAGCAGTTTTTCAGTGCCAATATGCCTTGTGTTTCTTACTTGAATTTGTGTATCACTCCATAATAGATATGACAAAGCATCTGGTCTACAAAAAGTAGCACCGCCATCGTCGGCCCTTTTAAATTCCACAAAAGAAGTGCCTTGAGTTGTTCCAAAGCCTGAGCCATTAATCGTTACCACAGAAAATGTTCCAGCTGTAATAGTTGATGGAGAAAATCCAGTAATGGCTGCAACTGCTTGTGTTGTATTCGTATTAGAAATAACAAATGGGTTAATTGGTTTTATAACGCTGTAGTTTGTTTGAGTTGATTGTTGAATTTCTGAATACAAACTAGTTGATAAATTCACGTATTTTTTAAAAGGCTCATTTGCTTCGTTTTCGGATACATTATATCTAATAAAACCTTGTGAACTAGCATACGCTTCATAAACTGGTTTACCATATTGACTAGGGAAGTTTTTTGAATTTAAGGTAAACACGCCCACATCACCAATACTTAATTCTAAAGATGGGTGAACTTCATCTTTATCATTGCCTACGGTTCCGACTTCAGTAATTACTTCAAGGTAAACTGGAGAGCTATTTTTGAAAGATTTATAAACTTCTATTAAATTAGAGGTATAGATATTGGTATGAGCAGGATCCCAAAAAGAGATTTGATTAATCACCTTTCCTTCAATTACATCTGAAGAGTTTTGAATTCGTTGAGGCAATAAAACAGGAGATAGCATACACTGTGCTGATACCTGAATTAATGAAATTGCAATAATGGCAATGGTTAGTAATTTTTTTATTCATATGAATTTTTTTGTTTCAGTAAATATAATAAATGAGATATAATAAATCAATATCTGCAATAAATATCCAAAGAATTTAACATATGCAAAGTATAAACAATTTAGTGTTTATTTCTATTGATGGTTTTTTTAGCTTTTATTTATTAAAACAGATAGATTTATAGTAAATCAAAATCTCAGTTTTATGGCAAAGAAAGCAGTTTCAAAAAGTACAGAAAAAAAGATATTTGTTCTCGATACTTCCGTGATTATTTATGATCATACAGCAATTAAAAATTTTCAAGAACATGATGTTGTTATTCCGATTACTGTTTTAGAAGAATTAGATAATTTTAAAAAGGGAAACGACACTAAAAATTTTGCTGCTAGAGAATTTACACGTTATGTAGATAATATGTCGGGCAATAATTCTCTGCAAGAGTGGACACCAATTAACGGCAAATCTCACGGCCATTTTAAAATTGAAATGCATAATTCTTCAAAGTTAGATGCGGAGAAAATTTTTCAAGAACGTAAAGGAGATCACCGTATTTTAAATGCGGCTTTATATACAGCAGATACGAATCCTGATAGAAAAGTAATTTTAGTAACTAAAGATATTAATCTTCGTATCAAAGCTAAATCTTTAAACTTACATGCCGAAGATTATACAACTGGTAAAATTTTAACGGTTGATGAATTATATACTGGCAATACTCTTTTAGATAAAGTAAATCCAACCATCATTAATCAGATTTACGAAAAAGGTAGTTGTTTAGCAAAGGATGTTTTGAAAAAAGAAACACCAGAATCTAATCATTACTATGTATTGAAAAACGGAAACGCATCTGTGTTGGCTCGTTACGAAGATTCTTCAAAATCGTTAAAACGTGTTACTAAAACATCGTCTTATGGTATTATTCCGAAAAATGCCGAACAATCTTTTGCTCTAGATGCGATTATGAATCCTGATATTCGTTTAGTGAGTATACAAGGTGTGGCAGGAACTGGAAAAACACTATTGTCTTTAGCTGGTGCTTTAGAGCAGCGTCGTAATTACCATCAAATTTATTTAGCTCGTCCAATTGTGCCATTAAGTAATAAAGATATTGGTTACTTACCAGGCGATGTGACTTCTAAATTAAACCCCTACATGGAACCATTATGGGATAATTTAAAATACATTAAGAGTCAGTTCTCTGAAAAAGACAAAGAGTTTAAGGCTATTAACGAAATGATAGAGAACGAAAAAATTGTGATTTGTCCTTTAGCATTTATTCGTGGACGTAGTTTAAGTAATATGTTTTTTATTGTGGATGAGGCACAAAACTTAACTCCGCATGAAGTAAAAACGATTATTACGCGTGCAGGTGAAAACACAAAAATTATTTTCACTGGAGATATTTATCAAATTGATACACCATACTTAGATGCACAAAGTAACGGTTTAAGTTATTTAATTGATAAAGTAAAAGGTCAGTCGTTATATGCTCATATTACTTTACAAAAAGGGGAGCGTAGTGAACTTGCTAATTTGGCGAATGATTTGTTATAGGTTCTAATACCGTAAATTCTTTTTTGTTTTCAAGAATATTACTACATCCCAGGTAACATGCCGCTTGCTACCGATTTCATTTCGTTATCATTTAATTCATTGGCTTTTAGTAATGCTTTGTTTAATGTAACAACGAGTTGGTCTTCTAATTCTTCTTTATCTCCGTGCTGTAAAGCTGGAGCAATGGTTAAGGATTTAATTTCTCGATTTCCTGAAATGGCAATTTTGATATCGCCGCCAGCTCCTTCAACATTAATAATGGTTGAATCTAATTTTAATTTAATTTCATCGGCTTTTTGCTTCATTTCTTGAAGCTTGCCCATCATGTCTCCTAATTTCCCGAACATTGTTTTTTATTTAAATTGTTTTCCCGCAGATTTCACAGATAACCGCAGATATAAAATTAAGAAAAAATCTGCGCATATCAGCGAGATTTGCGGGACATATTTATTTTAAAATTCTGCATTCATTTGGCAAGTAATTATTCAATCTGTTCCCTAAATGTTTTATCCATCCAAAACCAAAACCATTAAAAGTCATTAAGTTCCAACCTTTTTGGCCATCTATAATTTGTAATTCTTTTTTTAAAAACTGAATCGATTGTTCCTGTGTGCATTCAATAGTTTGTATTTGCTTTGATTTATGAATACTTAAAGCTAAATCATGATGCGGAATAACGTCTTCTTTTATTAAACTGCCAATTGTTGTACCTACCTTTTTTAAATATAATTTAGGGTATCTATTAATAAAATCTAAAACAGTTTGATTAGTTAATAAGTAATCATCTTTAAATTTTGTAATAACATGGTGGTTTAAATTATCAATCCAATTTGCAAATAATTCTTTTTCTTTTGGTTTAATAGGTGAAAAAGATTCTGTTTTATATTTTCTGTATTGTCGGTGATCATCTAGTGCCCCTGGTTTTTTAAATACAGCACAAAAAAATCCTTCAGACTTAGTTTTATCTGGATAAAAGCGATAGCCAAATGCTTGATGTTTTTCGCTTTGAGTTTCTACAATGCCCCAGGTTTTTTGTGTTGGTATTTCAAAGGAGGTTAACTCAAATTCAGTCATCAGCCAATCGGCAATATCTTCATTTTCTTGCTGAGAGTAGGAGCAGGTTGAGTATACTAAAGTACCGCCTTGCTTTAAACTTCCTATAACATCCGATAAAATTCGTTTTTGTCGTTGGCAACATAAATTTACATTATCCAAACTCCATTCATCAACGGCATCATGTTGCTTTCTAAATAAGCCTGAGCCACTGCAAGGTGCATCAACTAAAATAATATCAAACACATTTGCCATTTCCGAATATGAACTTGGATCATTATTAGTTACTACCACATTGCTAGTTCCCCATTTACTTATGTTTTGCGCTAATACATCAGCTCTTTGTTTAACAACTTCGTTGGCTATTAATGCACTTTCGTTATTTAATAGTGAATTCAGTAAAGTGCTTTTTCCGCCTGGCGATGCACACACATCAAATGCTAATAAGGTTGCATCAAAATCAATACACGATTTTAAGGCATGTTCAATAAACATCGATCCTGCCTCTTGAACATAATAACAACCAGACTGAAATAAAACATCGTATGTAAAATTAGGACGCTCATTTAAGTAAAAACCTTTGTCACTCCATTGAACTTGGCTATCCAAATTAAAATTAAGTGTTGTTGTTTTAAATGGATTGATGCGAATACTAGTTGGTGATGGTTTTTGATGTGCCTCTAAAAATGCTTCCTCATCAAAACCAGTGCAGCAGGAAACAGATTGTATAAATTGGGTAGGTAGTTTTAGCATTTGCTTTTTTTTTCAATAGGAACACGGATCAGACAGATTAATCAGTTTTACACAGATTAAATTGTAAAATTTTTAAATTAGTTTATACGTATTACTGTTTAATTTAATGTATTCAAATGTAAATAAATTTATTTTTACTTTCGTGAGTTAATAAAATCTGTTTTATCATTTAAATCCGTGTTCCTATTCCAATTATAAAACACTATTTTTGTTTGTGTTCGAAAAAAAACCAGCAATTAAAATAACAGATCCTCACTTAGCATTAATGAAAATGCAGAGTTGGTGCGCATACCAGGAGCGCTGCCAGCAAGATGCTCGCAATAAATTATTTGAATTGGGTTTATGGCCCGAAGCTGTGGAAAATATTATTGTGAAATTAATTGAAGATAATTTTTTAAATGAAGAACGCTTCGCAACTACTTTTGCAAGAGGAAAATTCACTATTAAAAAATGGGGGCGAATTAAAATTAAGCAAGAGTTAAAACAAAAACGTGTTGGCGACTATTGTTTAAAAAAAGCCATGCAGCAAATTGATGAAACGGAATACATGGCTACTTTAAAAAAATTAATTGACAGTAAACGCAAATTGATTAAAGAAAAAAGTCCCATCAAATTAAACTACAAGTTAATGAATTATGTTTTATCAAAAGGTTACGAAAAAGATTTGGTATTTGATATCTTGAATAATAAGGAGGATTAATAGAACGCAGATGACGCGGATTATTAAGATTAAAAATGATTTTTAAAGTAATACATTTAAAAATAATAGAACGCAGATGACGCGGATTATTAAGATTAAAAATGATTTTTTTAAAGATTAGTTAACTCTAATACATTTAAAAAAATAGAACGCAGAAAACGCTGATTATTAAGATTAAAAAAGATAAAAATTTGATAATGTTTATACTTGTGAAAATTCCTTAGCCACTCGATTTAAAAAATCACACAAATTCTTAATGAATCAATGCTATCATTGCTCCATTTCTAAAGAATTATAGAACACAGATAATTCGGATTAGGAAGATAAACGCAGAGAAAAAATCATTTTAACTCATAAAGATCAGCGTCATCTTTGTTTTATTACACAAACAATTCACTAGCAATTTTGTCGGCAAATAATTTTCCTTTTTCTGTTAAAGTGTAAGTTGTATCGTTTATAACAACAGTTTCTTGTTTGATGTATTTTTCTATTTGATTTAAATAGTGTTTTACAAATTCAGTATTAAAATTTGCGCTCAAGTAATTTAAGTCAATTCCCCAAATGGTTCTTAGTGACGTTAAAACATATTCGTTAAAACGTTCCTTCTCAGTAAGTATTTCTTTTTCAAAATAGCTTTCGTTTTTTTCTGAAATACGCTTTATATAGATGTTATTATTCGATACATTCCATTGTCTTGATTGTCCATCAAATGAATGGGCCGATGGACCAAGGCCTAAATAGTGTTCACCTTTCCAGTAGTTAGAGTTGTGCAAACTAAAAAAACCTTCCTGGCCAAAATTGGATATTTCGTAATGGATAAAATTATTTTTCTCTAAGCGATTAATCATTTCTAAAAATAGTTCTGAACTTTTTTCATCATCAATTGCTACTTCTTTTTTGAGTTTAAAGTCGTGACCTAATTTTGTTTTTTCTTCAATCGTTAAATTGTAACTCGAAATATGTTTCACATCTAACGCAATTGCTTTATTAAGTGTTTTTTTCCAGTTTGCTAAATTCGAAAATTTCGAACCATAAATTAAATCAATGGTAATATTCTCAAAACCTCTGTCTTGTGCTCTTTTTACCGATGATTCGCTTTCTTTAGCAGTGTGCGCTCTGTTCATCCAAATTAGTTCTTCTTCATCAAAACTTTGCAAACCAATGCTTAATCTATTTACTTCTAAACGTTTTAATTCTTTAAGCTTTTCATCTGTTAAATCATCTGGGTTGCATTCTAAAGTAATTTCAGCATCCTTTGAAACGTTATACAATTTGTAGATTTTTTCTAAAATTAAAAATGTTTCTTTTTCTGAAAGTAAACTCGGTGTGCCGCCACCAAAATAAATGGATTCAATTTTTTTATTAGGCAAATAGTTTAGTCTTAAATCAATTTCCGAAAGAATACTATTTACTAATAATCCTTTATTTTGCAACGAGGTTGAAAAATGGAAGTCACAATAATGACAGGCCTGTTTACAAAACGGAATGTGAATGTATATTCCACTCACAATTTAAAGTTTAACAGGAATTTTATAATAACTAATCAATTCAGCGATTAATAGCCTCACATGAACAAAGTCATTTGAGTTGTCGAGAGTTACTTTTAACTTTTCGGTGTATTGTTTACGCTGGTTAGTTAAGTATTGAGAAGTAAAATAATAGGAGTCAATGGTTAAATCATTTTCTTTAACAACAATTTGATCGGAAGTGATTTTTTTGTAGCGTTTGTAAGTAGAAATTACTTTATCGTATTGCTCTAAACTAAAGTAACCCATAATTAAAGCAACAAACATCCCATCTAAAAATTTCTGAAACGGTATTTGTTGGTATGAAACCAAGGTGTCTTCTAAAATTTTAATGGATTTATTTTTATCAGCAGTATCTCCTGTTAGTAAAATAGCTGAATAAAAGCATTTTAAGTTGATCAGTTTAATAATATATTCTCCATCATCCCAAATATTTTTAGCTAACTCAGATTCTAGTTTTTGTTTAAGAAACTGTATGTTTTCTTTTATATCTGAGGGTAAAGTTTTGTGATAATCAGCTCTAAATATAAATGCATACGAACTCAAATAATGACTTGCTTGTGCCGAAAACGAAAATATTTCTGGGATATTAATGTAGCTTTTCCAAAATTTTAAAAAAGAACTAATGCCGTTCATTTTTTTAACTTCCTGTAGCATGGATTCAGTATTGTTATTGTTTACGTCTAGTTGCAAACGTAATCCCAAAATTTTGAAATACATGTCATCCAAATAGTGAAAGCACACATGCGCACTATTTAAAAAGTCACGTTCTAAATCATCTAATTCTTTAATCGTTTCTTTTCTAAAAAAATCGGTGTGACTTAAAAAACTTAGTTCATAGTATTTTCCAAATCGCGCTAAAATGTTGATAGAGTTAGATGGATGGGATGTGTATTGATTAAAAAATTCTAGGTCTTTATTAGCTTGAGCTTTCGATATATTTTCTTTTCCTTTAAAAAATAAATTTTCGCGTAAGTATAAATAGATAGAGTTTTTGATTTGCTCTAATTCAATGTATTCTTTTACTTTTTTATGATATTTATTAGCATCTTTTGACTCTGTAATAAAACATTGTTGCGCAAAAAACTTAGTAACTTCTATAAGCGTTGTGTAATCTTCAATTTTTTCTGCAACATCAGATAACCATTCGGCAATATCATTTGCTTTTTGTTTTTCTCCCTTACTAAGCAATTCTTCAATTGTTTGAAGATTGTGTTTTAAATAATTGGGATAATTTCTACTTAAAAAACCACTTAATTTAAAAGTATGATGTGTTAACTGTAAAAATTTCTTTTTTGTTTTTTCTTGTGAGTCCCCATAAGTTTGTTTACATAATTCATCCGATTCATGAGGTGTTTTTGCATAACGAATGGTTGTTACTAATTTGTAAGGTAAATCAGCATTTGTATTTAGTAAATAATCAGAAAATTCTTTAAAGTGAAATTCGGATAGTAAAAGAATTTGTTTTTGAATACTAATCATGACGTCGTTATATTGGACAAAGATTTTTCTTAAACCTATAAATAATGTTTTACTAATACAAACTTAATCTATAAAATGTTAAAATATTTGATGAAATTTAAACACATTATCAATCAAATAATGTATCGTTTGGCAATGCCCATTTAATGGGTTCTAATTGTTTTGAAATCAAGTATTCATTTGTTTTAGAAAAGTGCTTAGAGCCATAAAAAGCTCCGCCAGCTAAAGGAGACGGATGAGCCGCTGTTAATACTAAATGTTTTTCTAAATCGATTAAGTGCGCTTTGTTTTTAGCAAAATTTCCCCATAACAAAAACACACAATGTTTTTTTTTATCTGAAATGAGTTTAATAACTGTGTCTGTAAATGTTTCCCAACCCTTTTTGTGATGACTTCCTGGTTCTCCAGCCCTAACTGTTAAAGTAGCATTTAATAGTAATACACCTTGTGTTGCCCAAGTTGTTAAATTTCCATGGCTTGGAACATTAAAACTAATATCAGTTTTTAGTTCTTTATAAATATTAGCTAAGGATGGTGGTGTTTTTACTCCGTAATTTACAGAAAAGCTTAGACCATGAGCCTGATTAGGCCCGTGATAGGGATCTTGACCTAAAATAATAACCTTTGTGTTTTCAAAAGGTGTAAGGTTAAATGCATTAAATACCTCGGTTTCTTTTGGGTAAATAGTGTTCGCGGCTCGTTCTTTTTCCAAAAACGCATCTAAAGTGTTCATGTATGACTTATCAAATTCAATTTCGAGCATTTTTGACCATGAATTATGTAATAAATTTGTAGTCATTAGATTGTTAGCGACTTGTTAATGAATTGTGTGTAATAAAAAATGATTTTTCTCAGTCTTTTTTTGTTGTTGTAAGCGAAATTACTATATATTTGTTGCTCTATTTACTTTTTTAAAAATTAAAATTATGAAAAAATTAGCTTTATTAATAGCACTTTCTTTCGCTTTTTGTGTAACAATCTCTTCATGCAAATCGCGCGAGAAATGTCCAGCTTACTCTAAAGCTAATACAACTATCTCTGCTAAAAAATCAGTTTAATCTTTATGCTTTGGCATAAGTTAAACGATATTAGTCAGTTACAAGATATTATAAATCTTTCTAAAGAACAGTCGCTCAATGGGTTGACTGTTCTTATTTTTAAGCATAGTACAAGATGTTCCATTAGTTCAATGGCATTAAATCGCTTGGAATCTAGATGGACTGACAATGAAAAAATTCCCACCTATTATTTAGATTTACTTAACCACCGTGATATTTCAAATGAAATTGCTCATGTGTTTTCGGTTGAACACGCGTCTCCTCAAGTATTATTAATTAAAAATGGCGTTTGTGTTTATAACGCTTCGCATACTGATATTTCTGCTGCGGATATTTTAGAAGCTGCTAATTCATAGAACGCAGATACCGCTGCTTATTTTTGATTTGATTTTGATTAAATACATTTTATGCTTTTTTTCTTATAAAATCATAACCATCTGCGTTATCGGCGTTTCATTAAAAAACTAAACATTACCAAATAAACTCAATCACTTGTTTTAAATCAGGATGCAAACTTTTGGCAACGGGACAAGTAAAAGCAGCATGCTCGTATATTTTCTTTTCTTTATCTGTATAATTTCCTTTTGGGAAGGTAATTGTGATATGAATTTCGCCAATGCGTCGCGGTTCGGCAAACATTATTTTGGTCACTTCGGCAGTTGTTCCTTCAACTGAAGTAATTCCATCCTTCATAGCTACAATTCCCATAATAGAAATCATACAGCTTGCTAAAGCTGTTGCCACTAAATCGGTTGGCGAAAACATTTCACCCTTTCCGTGGTTATCTTTTGGGGCATCCGTGTAGATGGCAGTATTGGATTGAAGATGAGTGGCTTCTGTTCTCAATTCTCCTAAATAAGTTACTTTACTGGTAATCATAATGTTAAATTTAAACTCAAAGATAACTTTTTTGGCAAAACCATTTAATTTACTATAGAGAATTAGCATTATTTACAGTAAATAAGCCCTATTTATTCATTAATTTAAACAAAAATTATAACTATTTTTGTTACTCAATGGCAAAACGTTTTTACTATAGTTTTTTATTACTTTTTATAAGTAGTTTGTGCTTTTCACAAAGTACTAGTCAAGCTATTGCCAATGGACAAGATCCTAATGTATTATATCGTAATGAAATGTCGTTTGGTATATTTGCTCATAGCAGAGGGTTTGGTTTAAATTTTATGAGAGCCAAGCATGTTACAGGAACTAGAAAACGTTTGTTCGAAGTCCAGGCTCTTAATATGAAGCATCCAAAAGAAATTAAAATTTCAAATAACTCAGATAACTCTAAAAAATTTATTTACGGAAAATTAAATAACATATTATTATTTAGAGTAGGGGTAGGTTATCAAACAACTATTTTTAAACGTTCTGATAGAAAATCGGTTGAAATTAGAACCTCATATTATTTGGGTGGAAATTTAACCTTTGCTAAACCAAATTATATTTTGGTATTTAGAGAGAATAGTACTGGAACTAAATATCAGGAATCCGTGAAATATGATCCTGAAGTTTATACGATTGATAGTATTTCTGGGAGAGGACCTTTAGTTGATGGATTGGGAGAAATTAAAATATATCCTGGAGCTTATGCTAAATTTAATTTAAGTTTTGAGTACGCTCCTTTTTCTAATAAAGTAAAAGCAATTGAGACAGGAGTGATATTTGATTATTACCCTAAGGCTTTGCCAATTATGGCAAAAAATCCAGCAGAAAATTTTATTGTAACATTATATGTTGCATTTGTGTTTGGCAAAAAATGGTTCTAAAAATGGAAAATTCCAACAAAGATATAATTCTTGAAAAGTCCCGTAAACCTGATTGGTTGAGAGTAAAATTACCTATTGGCGAAGAATATTTAAAAGTAAGAAAAATAGTAGCAGATCATAAACTACATACTATTTGCGAAAGTGGCAATTGCCCTAATATGGGTGAGTGCTGGGGCGCAGGTACTGCCACTTTTATGATTTTAGGGAATATCTGCACACGCTCCTGCGGATTTTGTGCGGTGGCTACTGGTAAACCAAAACCAGCAGATTGGGATGAACCAAAGCGCGTTGCTAATTCTGTAAAATTAATGGGAGTAAAACACTGCGTGATTACATCTGTTGATAGAGATGATTTAAAAGATGGTGGTTCTATTATTTGGGCAGAAACCATTAAAGCTATTCGTGAAATTAGTCCTGAAACTAAGTTTGAATGTTTAATTCCAGACTTTGCTGGCAAATGGGAAAATTTACAACGCATCATTGATGTAAAACCGGATATTGTTTCGCATAATATTGAAACCGTTCGCCGATTAACCCCACAAGTGCGCATTCAAGCCAAATACGACAGAAGTATGGAAGTGCTTAAACGCCTACACGAAGCAGGAGTTAGAACAAAATGCGGTTTAATGGTTGGCTTGGGTGAAACAGAGGAAGAAGTTTTAGAAACAATTGATGATTTAACGGCGGTTCATTGTGATGTGATGACCATTGGACAATATTTGCAGCCAACACCAAAACATTTACCTGTGGCTAGATATGTGCATCCTGATGAATTTAAAAAATGGGGCGAAATTGCTTTATCAAAAGGATTTAGATATGTAGAGAGCGGAGCGTTAGTACGTTCGTCTTATCATGCAGAGAAGCATGTGTTTTAATTTTTATTTTAAAACACATAGCCACATAGTTGGAGTAATTTTACTAAGTGTAAAAATTGAAGCGAAGCTTCAATACTATATGTAACTTTATCTGCAACAATTAAAACAACATTGGATTAACCACAAATATAAACTATGTGTCTATGTCTTTAATAAATGCAAATAGTTTAACTATTAAGAAATAAAAAACTAATGAAATCTCTTTTCGCAATTCTTTTAAAAAATAGTATTCTGTTGACTTTAATCACCATCAGTTTAGTGTTTATGTTTACACAGCACATTGGCTTTAAAGAAATTTGGTATTTATTTTATGGACTGGGAACCTTATATGTCTTATCATCTTGTTACGAAGCTTACGCATTATCTCAGATAAAAAAAGAAACGAAGAAATTTATTTATTTCACCGATGGTTTTTTAGCGAAACGTATTATTAAAATAATTTCATTTATATGTATTGGCGTTTTGTTGTTTTATTCAGGACGTAGCATCATCAAGTATATGGCCTTTGTGTGTTTTTTAATTGCTTTTACAGAGATTGTTGTAACGACTTGGAGATACATGAAACACCTTTGTTTTGTAGCTCTTGAAGACGATCAGTTGGTTTTGTCGACTAATAAAATTGACATGACCAGCGCTAAAGAAATTCAAAAAATTGAAGCGCGCCACGGCTTGATGTATTTTGTAAACTATAATAAAAAAACCATTACCCTTCGCACCGATATGATGAACGAAAACACTGAATTTAAATTAGCTTTAGAAAATTGGATTGATGCCAATGGTTTAAGAGATAAAGTTGTGGCGGAGTAAATTACCCTTCCATCCCAATATGAATCAAAGCATCCCCTTGATTAACTACTGGTTGGTTGTTAATACCTACAATGTAGCCATCCGCTGTTGAAAGTACCTTGTGTTCAATAACGCCAAAAGGATTACAAATAACACCCAATAAATCGTTTTTTGATACATAAGATCCATTTAACTTATTCATGTGAAATAGCCCACTGCTATTGGCTCGTATCCAATTATCTTTAGTAATTTTTACAGCATGGTTATTAGGAACATCTATATCAATCATTTGATAACTTTTCATTAAACGCAAACAACCATTTACACCTTCATTTATTGCTGTGTAATCAAAGCGCATACTTTCTCCACCTTCGTAAACTAAAATCGGTTTGTTTTTTTTAGCGGCTTCCTTTCTAAATGTTCCTTCTCTGTATTTACTATCAATGATTAATGGCGCCGAAAAACTTTCTGCCAATGCAATATTTTCAGGAAATTCAAATACGCATCTTATTTGCGGACTGTTACTAATTTTTGCTCCACCAGTATGAAAATCAACACCAAAATCAATTAATGGAATGATGTATTTCATAATGTCGTAAGCAATTCTACTTCCAAAAGAGCCATTTTTATTGCCGGGAAAGCAGCGATTTAAATCTCTACCATCGGGTAATTCTCTACTTCCAAATAAAAAGGACACACTATTAATTACAGGAATAGCAATGATGTTTCCACAATTCAAATTTTTTATTTCGTCGCGTGTAATTATTTTTCTGATAATTTCAATGCCATTCGTTTCTTCGCCATGCATACCTGCGCAAAGTAATAGGGTAGGCCCCTTTTTTTTGCTTCGAGAAACAAAAACAGGTATTTCTATTTTTGTTTTGGTATGAAGTTCGTAAGAATTTAATACAATTTGTTTAAACTCACCAGGTTTAATGGTTTGTGAATTAATTATAAAATCTTCCATTATTGGCCAGGAATATTAAATTCGTTACGCTCAACATACTCTATAATTTTGCTTGCGATATCAATGCCTGTTGCACCTTCAATGCCCTCTAAACCTGGCGATGAATTTACTTCCATTACTAATGGACCTCTATCGCTTTGCAATAAGTCAACACCTGCAATTCCTAATCCTAATTTCTTAGCCGATTTTATAGCTGTTGCTCTTTCTTCATCCGTTAATTGAATTAAAGAGGCTGTTCCCCCTCTATGTAAATTACTTCTAAATTCTCCTTCTTTTGCTTGGCGTTTCATGGCGCCTACAATTTGTCCGTCCACTACAAATACACGTATATCAGCGCCTTTCGATTCTTTAATATATTCTTGTACCAACATATTGGCATCTAGTTTTAAAAAGGCTTCAATTACTGATTTAGCGGCTTTATCATTTTCCGCTAAAATAACACCAATACCTTGTGTGCCTTCTAATAATTTAACCACACAAGGGGCGCCACCAATGCTAGCAATCACCGATTCAATATCTTTTGGCTCGTTGGCAAAGGCAGATTTTGGCATACCAATACCAGCGCGTGCTAATATTTGTAAACTGCGTAATTTGTCTCTTGAGCGAACTAAAGCTTGAGATTCAACTGCTGTAAAAATTTTCATCATCTCAAACTGACGAACAACTGCAGAGCCATAAAATGTTGCACTTGCGCCAATACGAGGAATTACAGCGTTGACATCCGTTACTTCTTTTCCGTTATAATAAATATGAGGACGACTCTGTTCAATTACCAATACACATTTCATGTGATCTAATAATAACACTTCATGTCCACGTAATTCTGCCGCTTCTATTAAACGTTTAGTAGAGTAAAGATTCTTGTTTCGAGATAAAATAGCAATTTTCATTTGTTGATTTTATTGTTTTTAATTGTCAAATGGTTTATTCATCATAATCATTTGTTTTAAGTATGCAGGTATGATGAATATTTCATTTTTAATGTTTTTAATATTTTATTTTAATAAAGTATTTAAATGTAAGCCATTTGTGTAAATTAAATTCACATCTATGATGAATTTTCCTTTAAGTAATCGCCTCCCAATAAGCACAGGGTAACGCATATTTCCTCTGTCGCTTAAAGAAATGGTTGTTTTAATGCGTTTTTTTCCAATCGAAATTAAGGTCTTAATGATGTAGCGCTCTTCCATTTCACCAAAAGAATTTTTTATTTTTTTGCGCGTAAATTCATCTACTTGGTAAATGGTATTATTGAATAATCGAAAAGTTAAAATCTGTTTTTCGTTGATGGTTTTTAAAACAATATCATTGCAATGAATGGCACATGTATACGCGCCCGTATCAATTTTTGCTTCTACCTTGTCGATTCTAAGTAAAGGAAAAGCTACAAATTCTCTGCGACCTATTATTTTTATTTTATGTTTTTTGTCAAGCATGTTATCCTGCATCCAAATTAATTAATTAATTGGTAAACAAAAATATATTTTGATACAATTTCTATGATTTATTCTTAAAAATTAGATCTTTATGGGTTTTACTAAAAATATAAAGATTTGCAAAATGATTATTTTACAAATCTTTCAGGATTTACTTCTGAATTGATAGCAAAATTATTTTTAATATTACTAACTAATTGCTTTGCAAAATAGGGTGCTAACATCACTGCTTTTGTTCCAAACCCATTAAATATAAATGCATTTTTATATTGGGGGTGATGGCCAACAACTGGTCGCCTATCAATGACAGAAGGTCTGACGCCCGCATCATGAGATATGATTTGATAAGGCGAAGTCAGAACAGAATTTAGTTTTTTCAGTAATTCGTCTTTCCCTTTTTCAGTGGGAATGTCATTTAGTTGTTCCCATTCATAAGTGGCGCCCACTTTATATAAATCATGCCCTAAGGGCATAATAAAAAAACCTTTATTAAAAATATCTTGTTTTAATTTTAATGCTGTGCAATGTATTGTTAAAACTTCACCTTTGGCAGGCTTCATAGGTATCCAATTAAAATAGGGGTTTTGAGTGATTAAGTGACCGTCGCAAAAAATAATGTTGCTAGCACTTATAGAATTGTAGGTTACTTCATTTTCAGTAACCTTCAACTTATGATAATCAAAAATTTCTTCTTTATAACTTTGCTTGTTTTCTAAGTAGGTTTTTGTACTCTCTATAAAGTGTGCAACATCTAAATTTCCAGCTTGTAACACTTTTGAATAGGATTTAACCGTATAGTTTTCATCAATTGCTAAATCTTCATATGTGTTTATATCTAAAAATAAATTCCCCTCAATAGATTTTTTGATCCATAAATTTTTTTCTTGTTCTTCTGTAAACGCTTTAATGATAGAGCGCTGGTGTATGAGGGTAGTATTTAATTTGTTTTCCCAAAATCCATAAAATGATTGTAACTCAGGAACTAAGTCATCGGCTAGCCAACTTTTTGTTAAGCGTTTAAATACAATTGGATTCCAAATGCCAGCGGCTATTTTTGAGCTAGTTGATAAATTTGGAGTGTTTATGACTAATACCGTAAAGCCACTATTAATTAATGATAAGGATAAAACAGAGCCTGCAATACCTTGTCCAACAATAATAAAATCTATGGTATTATTTTTTTTTGGTTGGATCATGGTAACCATATTTTACGCCACGATAAGCGCTCGAAAAATAAAGAAGAATTCTCGCGCCGTAAATCATTTGAACTTGATTGTAGTCGCAAAATAGTTGTCCGCCAATTCCCACGTCGTATTTTAATTTATATACAGCTTCAATAACCGCATAGCCACCCACTTGGCTATAAACCGTACCTAAGTTATAGTTGCTTGAATCGCTGAGCGGCCTTCTAAAATACGATAATGATGGCCCTACAAAGGCAGATAAATTGTATTTATTTCCTTCTTTTCTTAATCCATAACCTAAATGAAAACTGTAGTTATTTGCAGCCGTAAAATCAGTACCACTTAAAAAACCTCCAGCTCTAAAATAATTTTTTTTGAGATGAAAACTGAAATCAACAGCTATATTTTTTTCATCTTTAGGCCATCTAGTATTGTAATTTGCACCAGCACCAACAGATAACCAGTTGTTATAAACTCTATAACGTTTGCCATCTAAGGCAATTTCTTTTTTTTTGTCGTATGCCGTCGTGTCTTTTTTGTTTATAACAATCACCGTGTCTTTTTGAGCAAAGTAACTTCCTCCAAAAAATATAAAGGATACAAGTATGAATAAGGTTTTCAACGGTACGAATATATAAAAAAACTAATAACTATTTCTTGAATATGTGTAGTAGATAGTCTACCTTTCATATGTAGATATTATTGTTTTTTAGTTGTCATATGGTTTAGCCAGTTTATCTTCATTTGAGTTTGTGTTTTAGCAAACATAGCTATTTCATATGTTGAAAACGCTTAGATTTATATTTAATTGTCTTATTTGTGTTGTTTTTTTTGCTGCATGTTCAGAAGAAAAAATTGCCTTGGATAATTCTATCGGTAAAAGTGCTTCGTTAAACTGGATTATAGGTAACTATATGCTTAAATCAGAATATGGTAATTATTATGAAAATTGGGAAAAATCGGACAGCACAACTTACTACGGTCTAGGCTATTTCATGGACGTTGATAATGAAGATACCCTTCTTAGGCAACGTATGAAACTTCAGCAAACTCACGAAGGTTTATTTATGTTTTTTAATATCAAAAATCAGAATGACAATAAGGATGTGGAATTTAGATTAACCAAACAAGATAATCAAACTTATACATTTGAAAATCCTTTTAGAGATTATCCATCTATTGTTACTTATAAAATACTAACAGATACGACTATTAATGTAGTGATGCGTGGTTTTAAAAATGGCAAAGAAAAGAAAGAGGACTTTATAATAACAAAAAAGAGAATTATTTAGACATTACCCAAGCATTTGGGAATTCAGTTTTCACTGATAATAACAAATTTGTAGCTTCTTCTTTCGAATTAAAACCGCCGCAACTTACAACGTGCAAGCCTCTACTATTAACGCCGCTAATACCAGCGCTTACATTTTTATGTTCAAGCTCTTTTACTAATTTTTCTGCATTTTCTTCTACACCAAAACAACCAACTACTACTTGATATTTTCCATCAAAAGAGCGTTTATTAGTTGAAACATATAACGGTTTAATAACTGTTGTTTTGTCTGTTTTAGCAACACTATCATTAACACTTGCAACTAACACATTACCCGATTCGGATAATTTAAAAGTTGCAAAGCCATTAGCGTCAACTAACAAGGATGGTTTTTGTACTGAAGGAATGAAAATTGCTTTATTAGTTTTTAATGTATTGGGTGTATATGTTTTTTCTGGAGTATAAAACGGATTAAAAGAAGATTCTAATAAAGGTTTCATCGGTTTTGAATAAGCTGCAAATAACAAAAATGCTAAGGTTACTGGTATTCCAATAGCTAAGGTTGCTATTTTAGCATACGATCTTTTCTTTGAAATAATTGTTTCAACTACAATTTTCCTGTCTTCAAACTGTTTAACACTAATTTGTTTTTCAGGTTCAATTACTAACTCATTAGCAATTACAGGTTCAAAACCAAAAGACTCTAATAAAAAGTTAACATCTGTTTTCGCTTCAAAACGTAAGCTGTTTTCCGCATCAATATATAGTAGGCCAATATTATCAAGCTCAAAACGTTTTTTGACTGATAATAAAGATTGAACATAATCTTTATAATCTTCAATTTGTTTAGTAGCATCGGTAAGCGGCATATCGGTTTTTTGCATGAATGCAGAAATCAATAAGCCATCATTATGAATTAGATTTTTATTGAAAAGAATGTGTTTTGATTGAGGGTAAAGCACATTACTTCCTTTGCTAAAATTTGAATTGTAGTTTCTAGCTACAAAACCACCAAAATTTGGTACAATAACACAATCATGCTTAAACAAAAGTTCAGCAATTAAATGAGTTATTTGAGTATAGTGTAGCATTATTGGATCTCGAAATTACTGTTTTTTTAACAGCTATTTACCTATAAACTTAGTAAAAAGAAGGCTTTTATACTAATCTATTAATTACCAAACGATTAAGAATTGTTAATAGAAATGAACATTTTACACACATCTTCTTAATATTTTAATTTATTTGTTGTTTTAATAAAGTAGACCATTTAAATATCTATTTAAAAACGCTAAATTATTGTTAAACAGGCTGTTATTTATTTAGATATGTTTTAAATTGGTTTAATATTATTAAAGATTATTTTACCTTTACATTCCATGTTTAAAACTCGTGTTCTCATATATATATCCATTTGCTGGTGTTTCTTTTTTGCGAGTGCTTCCTTTGCACAAAAAACAACATCGCCAACCTCCAAAGAGGTTATTTTTAAAATGATTAAATCTATTCAAGATTTGGAAAGATTGAAGTATAGTTTAAAAATAGTAGAACGTGGAAAAAAAGGATTTAATCATTATGAGTCCTCTGTTAAATTAAGCAGAAAGCCACGTAAAATTTATTTATATATAAAGGGAATTGAGCTTTTATGGGTTACTGGTTGGAACAACAATAAAGCGTATGTGAAACCAAATTCATTTCCTTACGTTAATTTAAGTTTAGATCCTTTAGGTTATTTAATGCGCCAAGATCAACATCACACCTTAAACGAAATGGGAGTTGATTATTTTGGAAGTGTGATTGAATACATTGCATTAAAATATGGTGATAAGTTTGATGATTATGTGTCTTTAGCAGCAGAAGAAAGAATTAATAACAGACCATGCTACAAAGTTATTATTGATAATAAAGATTTTGCTTACGAAACCTACACCGTTGGTGATAACGAAAGCATTACTTCCATTGCGCGTAAATTGCATATTAGTGAATATATGATTTTGGAAGTGAATCCTAAATTGAATGATTATTTTGACATATTAAAAAAAGGACAAAAGTTAAAAGTGCCAAACGCCTACGCAAAGCACGTTACACTATATATTGATCAATTGTACTTTTTGCCAATCAGTATAAAAATATTAGATGATAAAGGATTATTTGAACAATATGATTATCATTTTTTACAAGTAAATCCAAAGATTGATGATGCTGAGTTTACAAAAACTTATAAAGACTATAAATTTTAATTAATTTCATTTTAGATTTTTCTAAATCATGAGCGCCATAATAATTACAAAGAACACAGAATTAATGCAACGGGTAATTGATGAGATCAAAACCTGTTACGACCCCGAAATACCTGTGGATATTTGGGAGCTGGGATTGATTTATGAATTAGATTTAAATGATGAAAGCGAATTAAAAATCACCATGACATTAACTTCGCCAAATTGCCCGGTTGCCGAAACGTTACCTGCCGAAGTAGAAAATAAATTAAAGTTAGTACAAGGAATTAAATCAGCAGTTTTAACTTTAACCTTTGAGCCAACTTGGACCAAAGATATGATGAGTGAAGTGGCTCAGTTAGAGTTAGGATTTATGTAACAATATGTCAGACGAAATCTTAAATAAAGTAGCTAATAGTGGTTTAATTACCATTGATTTGGAAGAGTTTTATCCAAAAGGAGAACGCGTGCTGTTTGATATAAAGCCTTTGTTATTTCACGAATTAATTTTAAAGGAAAAAGATTTTAGAGAGTTTATCAAGCAACATGATTGGTCTTCTTACCAAGATAAGATGGTAGCAATTACTTGTACCACTGATGCAGTCGTGCCAACTTGGGCTTATATGTTGGTGAGTATTGCCTTAGAACCTTTTGCTAAAAAGATAGTGTTTGGAAATTTAGAAACCTTAGAAGCAATTTTGTTTAGTGAGGTTTTACATTCAATTACATATTCCGATTATCAAGATAAACGCGTGGTGATTAAAGGTTGTAGTAATTTGCCAGTATCTACAAATGCGTATGTTGAATTAGTTCGAGGACTAAGACCTTTTGCAAAATCTATTATGTATGGTGAGCCATGCAGTACAGTGCCTTTGTATAAAGCGCCCTCTATAAAATAGTATAATTTACATTTTTTCAAAAAAGCATAATTAACCATAGACATCAGCTATATCTGCGTTCTGTTTTAATTGTTTTTGATTCGTATATTTATACCTTGATTTACCAAGTTAAATATTTGATTACCATTTTATTTGCTTTCACTTTTCTTGTAGGTTCGGCACAAGAAGACGGAGGTAAAAGGCTACGTAATTCTCGTAAAAATCCTAGAGTTAAAACTCGTATTGGTATTTCTCCAGTTATTGGGTTGTATAAAACTAATAAAAACCATACTGCAGATACTCGACCAAAAATGGCCTTTAATATTTCTTTAAAGGAAGAAATTCGTTTAGATAGAAACAATAAAGATTTTTTGATGATAGGAGCAGAGTATATGTTTCATGCTCTTAATTTTAACTCTTATTATTTTTATAGCGATAGTTTACAATTATATACTGCCGATAGATTAAGATATAAATATAGTTTAACTATTCATGAAGTGGATTTCCCCATTCAATTAAAACACTCTTTTCAGAAAGAAACGAATACTATTTTTTCGAGTTATATTTTTGCAGGCTATTGCTATAGATGGTTGATTGAAAGTAATTTGAAAGTATCCGAAAACGGCAATGAATTAGTTAATCAGCGAGAGCCATTAAAATTTAAAAGCCCTGCTTTTAATCCTGTAAACAGCTCTTTTTTTAATATTGGTGCAGGTTTTCAAAAAAATACCACCTTAATGCATAATGCAGTATATGCCGAAATACAATTTAGATATGGCTTATCACCATTTTATTTTAATGAATCCTTTGCGCCAAGTAGTATGTTTACAAATAGTCATTTTATTATGCTAACCGTTGGCTTTAAAATTTAGTTTATGAACTTAAAATTACATAAGGCTTCAAGTATAAATCATACTACCATTCATTTACCTGGCTCTAAAAGCATTAGTAATCGTATCTTAATTATTAAAGCCTTATCAGGTTTGGATTTTGAAATTAAGAATAGTTCCGATTCAGATGATACGAAGCATTTAAATGAGGCGTTGGAGCATTACAAAAACTCAAACCTTATTAATGTTGGACATGCAGGAACAGACATGCGGTTTTTAACAGCATTTTTGTCTTTAAAAAATGGGAGTTATGAATTAACAGGTTCTGATAGATTGCAACAACGTCCTGTAAAAGATTTAGTAGAAGTTTTAAAAACCTTAGGCGCTGATATTAGCTACAAAAATAAAGAAGGGTATCCTCCATTATTGATTAGCGGAAAACAATTAAGTGGCGGCAATGTAGAAATTAGTGGTAGTGTGAGTAGTCAGTTTATTACTGCTTTATTATTAGTTGCTCCTTATTATACTAATGGATTGGAACTCACCATTATTGGTGATTTAGTTTCTAAGCCTTATGTGAACATGACGATTGAGTTGATGAAAGAATTTGGAGCATCAGTCATTTGGAAAGATCATGAAATATGCGTTCAACCTGTTCCTTATACTTACACTAAAAAAGAATTTTTGGTGGAAAGTGATTGGAGCGCTGCCTCTTATTATTATAGTATCGTGGCACTATCAAAATTAAATACATCCTTGCCTATTAATGGTTTGTTTCAAAAGAGTTTGCAAGCCGATTCTGTTTGTGCGGAGATTTATAAAAATTTTGGAGTAACGACCTCTTATTCAGAAAACGAAATTACTATTACTAAATCTACTACAGTTTTAAAATCGGAATTAGAGTACAGTTTTATTGAATGTCCAGATATAACACAAACAGTAGTGTGCACAAGTGTTGGTTTACAAATTTCATTTACATTTACCGGACTTCAAACTTTAAAAGTAAAAGAAACCGATAGAATTGTGGCTTTAAAAAATGAATTCGCGAAATTCGGTATTGAATTAGTTGTTTCTGATAATTCTATTCAATGGCTAGTAACAAAGAGTTTAAACAACTCAAACGTTTCTATTGCTGCCTACAATGATCACCGTATGGCTATGAGTTTTGCTACATTAAGCGTGTTGTTAGATGAGGTAATTATTGAAGACGCCAATGTGGTTTCAAAATCTTACCCATTATTTTGGGAACATTTAAAATCTATTGGAATTAATCAAATTTCAATATGAGCTATACAGATATAGTAAGTACAATAGGAGTTTCATTGATTCTTTTGGCATTTTTCTTAAATACCTTTAAGTAAGTATCTGATAATAGTAAGTTATATTTTGTATTAAATATAGTTGGAGGCGCCTTTGCTTGCTATGGAAGCGTATTGCTTAACTCTTTACCTTTTATTATTTTAGAAGGCACTTGGAGTGTCGTGGCTTTGTTTGGATTGATAAAATCACTAAAACAATAAATTACCCTTTGCCTTTTTATCTTTTAAGTCTTCCACAAAAATTTCGTGCACAATAATAAAAGCAGGGTTTAATTTAATGGCTTCAAAAATAGTGTGATTGTGTAAATAACGGTTGTCGCCTTTAATAATTAAAAAATAATCTGAATTTTCTAATTCAGGCAATAGCTTCGTAGTTTGTTCTATATCGCCTGCAAATAAATCTAATTCTTTTGGTTGGGCATCTTCTTTCTTGGGTTGAAAAGAAGTTTGATTAGGCAATAAATTAAATTCAATATTTAATTCGTCGTGTATAAAACCATAAAGGGGAAAATAAAAATCTTCGCCTTCTTTATGCGTAAAATCTAATAAGTCGTTGAGTTGTAAATCAATATTTAAAGCTTGATTTAATTCGTGTACCACTCTGTAAATGCTTTCGGTACAAGTAATCGAAAAGATATCAAAATCAAAATGCTCTTCAGCATTAATATCTAAACTGTATGTTTTCATTTAGTTTAAGCTGAAGAGCATTTATATATCTGTGTTATTTTATCCTTGAATTTTCTCTAATAATTCAGTACTGATACCCGTGTTGCTGTAACCGCCATCATGATATAAATTCTGCATAGTAACCATACGCGTTAAATCAGAAAACATACTTACGGTGAATGCAGCACAATCGTCAGCACTTGCATTACCTAATGGAGATTGCAAATCAGCAAAATCATAAAAGTCAGAAAAACCTTTAATTCCATTACCAGCTGATGTTTTAGTTGGTGATTGAGAAATGGTATTGATACGTACTTTCTTTTGTTTACCATAATGGTACCCAAATGTACGAGCAATACTTTCTAACATTGCTTTAATGTCAGCCATATCTGTATAAAATGGATAGGTACGTTGAGCACCAATATAAGATAACGCTACAACAGAAGCATGTTCGTTTAATGCATCTAATTTATGAGCAGCCGCTAACATTTTATGAAATGATAAAGCAGATACATCAATTCCTTTTTGATAAAAATCGTAATTCAATTCTGTATATGGAATATTCTTACGAATGTTCACACTCATTCCAATAGAATGTAATACGAAGTCAATTTTACCACCTAATACATCCATAGATTCAGTATATAATTTGGTAATGTCTTCCATATTGGTTGCATCAGCTGGAATAATTTTAGCACCAGTTTCTTCGGATAATTTATTAATTTCTCCTAAACGCATAGCGATTGGAGCATTTGTCAAGGTAAATGTAGCGCCTTCTTCGTGGCATTTTTGTGCTACTTTCCAAGCAATAGAATTTTCATCTAATGCACCTGTAATAATTCCGCGTTTTCCTTTTAATAAGTTGTAAGCCATAGTATTTATTTTTTGTTCAAATATACTAATTATGCTTTAAATTAAGCATTCAATAACTCTTTGGCATTTTTTAAAGCAGTTTCGGTTGGAGTACCTGTGCTTAACATTTTAGCAATTTCTGCAATACGTTCTTCTTTATTTAATGCTTTAATACTTGATGTCGTTTTATCTTTTGAATCTGATTTATAAACAAATAAATGATTACCACCTTTACTTGCCATTTGCGGTAAATGGGTGATCGTAATCACCTGCATAGTTTTACCCATGGCAAATAAAATGTTTCCAATTTTGTCGGCTACATCACCACTTACTCCTGTGTCTATTTCATCAAAAATAATAGTTGGTAATGCTGTGCGTTCTGCTAATAGTGCTTTTAAACATAACATCAAACGAGAAAGCTCTCCACCTGAGGCTGTTTTATGTAATTCTTTAAATTCAGCACCTTTGTTAGCCGTAAATAAAAACGAAATAGCATCTTGTCCGTTAATGGTTAATGCATCTAATGGTTTAAATTCTATTTTAAATTGCGCATTAGCCATGGATAAGCTGGTAAGCATGGTTTTAATATTTTGCTCAATACCAGCGGTGGATTTTTGTCGCTTATCAGATAAATCTTTGGCTAAAGCTTTACATTGTTTTTCCGATGCGAAAATTTCTTTTTGTGTTTTTTCAATCGCTACTTCTAAAGATGAAAACTGTTGCAACTTGGCTTCAATATCCGTTTTAATAGTTAATAGTTCTTCTCCACTATTAACGCCATGTTTTTTTAATAAGCGATTTAATTTATCTAGCTGGGCATTTACTTCTTCTAAGCGCGAATTGTCGTATACCACATCTTCCTCGCAAGCATCAATATCTTTGGATAGTTCTTTTAATTCAATAGATACAGAATTGATACGCTCAAATAATTCGTTAAACTGTTTCCCGAATTTTGAGACGGATTGCAATTGTTGTTTTACTAATGCTAATGCCGAAACAATGTTTTCATCACCACCATTAATAGCTAAAGATGATTTCACTAAACTACCTTTTATGAATTCAGCATTTTCTAGGGTTTCGCTTTCTTCTTCTAATTGTTGTTGTTCACCAACTTTTAAATTGGCTTCTTCTAATTCATTAAACTGAAACTGAAAATAATCTAATTCTTTTTTTGCTTGTATTTCTTGAGCAGTAAGTTCTTCTAATTGCTTTTTTAGTTTTTGTAAAGCGTTAAATTGTTT